>JBBQEB010000145.1:0-9054 GCA_038320275.1 Myxococcales bacterium
CATGCGGTGTCGTCTACCATCGCTAAAGGTCTCCTTTCTCGAAGGGGTGAGCCCATCGTCCGCCTCGGCCACATCAGCGATCTCCACGTCGCGGACCGCTCGCGCTACCCGCGCCACGGCATCAGCGCGCGCGATTGCGACCGTCACTCGCCCAAGCTGCTGAAGCGCATCCTGCAGGCGCTGGGGGAGGAGGGCATCGATCACCTCCTCGTCACGGGCGACGTCACCCAGAGCGGCGAGGAGACCGAGCTCGAGCGCGCGCGCGAGCTCCTCGCACCCTGGGCCGAGGCGGGCAAGCTGACCCTCGTCCCCGGCAACCACGACGTGTGGAGCTACGAGGCGGCGGCGGGCTTTCGCTTCCTGCGCGCGCTCGGGCCCGACGGCCGCGGCATGAAGAAGGCGCACGCCGCGTACCCGCACGCGGTGGAGCTCTCGCCCGAGGTGCTCCTGGTGGCGCTCGACAGCGCGCGCTGGGGCGAGGACGCGAACACCACGCCGGGCATGCTGGGCAACGAGCAGCTCGCCGCCGCGCGGGAGCTCGCGCGCGCGGCGGCCCAGGCTGGCAAGGCGGTCGTCCTCGCGCTGCACCACCACCTGTTCATCCCGCCCGAGCGCGTCCCCTCCGACCTGCGCCTCGCGCGGACGCCGCTCGCCGACGCGGACAAGCTGCTGCGCCTCGTTGCGGAGGTGCGCATCGCGGCGGTCCTGCACGGGCACCGCCACGTCTCCTTCCGGCTCGATCTCCCCGGGGCCGGCGCGCCCACGCCCTTGATCTGCGCTGGCTCCGCCTCGCGTTCCGCGTCGGAGCCGGTTCGGCGCCCGCGGGCGCTCGTGCACGAGCTCGACGCTACCGGCCTGCGCAACGTGAGCTCCATCGTCGCGGCGGCGTGAGCTCCGGAGCTGCCGGTGAGGGGAAACGTGGGCGGGCCGACCCTTGCCCGCTGCACCCGCGGGCTGTATCCCTCGGAAGATGAAGGCACTCCGCTTCCTCGTCCCCGTCGCGCTCGCGGGGCTGGTGGTGATCGTCGCGCTGACGCGTCTCTCGGGTTCGAGCGACGCGGAGGCGTTTCGCCTCGAGCGCGAGTCGCTCCGTCGGGAGCTCGTCGAACGGTCGGCGGTGACGCGGGGGCTCGCCGGACCGGCGGGCGTGGACGAGGCACGCGCGGTGCTGCGCTGGTGGATGGAGGCCTCCGCCGCGCTGGCGGCGCGCCACCCCCGGCAGGCGCACGCCTCCGACCCGGCCCGCCCAGCGAAGGTCAGCGCCAAGGAGAAGGGCTCCGGCAAGCCGAAGGGCCCTGCCAAGGAAGCCGATCCGGCCGAGGCGTGGCGCGCCTACGCCGCCGAGCGGCTGGAGGTCCTGCGCGCCGGCTACCAGCCGCTGCTCTGGGGCAGCGACTCGGGGATACGGCTCGACGTCCTCGCCGTGCGCCCGGGAGAGAATCCGGAGACGCACGAGCAGGGGCTGCGGGTGGACTTCGCGCTGTGGGGCGCGCCGCGCCGGCTGGAGCGCGAGGAGGGCGCGGGCGGGCCGGGGCGGGGCGCGCTGCGCGTGAACGTGCCGGTCACCTTCCGGAACCTCGCCTTTCGCTTCTTCGACCCCGGCGGCAAGCTGTACGGCGAGATGAGCGGGTCCGGGGAGCCTTACCTCGCCCTGAAGGACCCCGAGCGCTTCTCGTCGGAACTGCCGCCCGGCATCGTGCTCGGGACCTGGTGGGTGGAGCGCTTTCCCCGCGAGGCGACCCGGGTCGAGCTGTCGGTGGCGGTTCAGGTGCAGGGCATGACCACGGCCTCGCTGGCGCCGCTGTTCCGGTGGGATGTGCCCGTCGCGGAAGCGTGGAAGCTCGGCGCGAACGAGCCCTTCCGCGCGGAGACGCGCGAGGCGCCCGCCGCGGCGCCTCTGCCCGCCGGACCGGCGAGGTGAGCGTGGGGGCGCCCGATACGCCTGGAGCCGGGGAGGGCGACGCGCCCGGGGAGCGCAAGCGCAAGGCCCGTTCCGCCGCGGAGCGGGCGCGGCGCGATCGGGGCGCGAACGCGGGGGAGCTGCCGGCGGCGGACTTCGACGCGCCCCTGCACGAGCTGACCTTCGACGAGCTCTCGGTCTTCCTCTACGTGGCTTTGCAGCCGGACGAGACCACCGCCCTCATCCGGGAGCTGGGCCTGCGGCAGCCTGGCTTCCGGCAGGAGTCCCTGGGAGACGTGCAGCGCTGCGACCTCATCGCAGGAGAGATCCTCGATGCGCCGGACCGGCGCGCCCCCGTGCTGGACCGACTCCGCAAAGCTCTCACGCGCCCCATCCTGTCGAGCTGGCCGCTCGATCCCGCTGCGGCGGCCGACCTCGTCGAGGGCACCTGCCTCACCGGCGCCCCGGAGGCGCTGGCGCTCTGGCGGGTGCTCGCGGATCCCTCGCCCGCGGTTCGCGCAGAGGTGAAGCCTGCCCTGGCCGAGCTCCAGCAGGCCTACTACAAGCCCGGCGACAAGCGCGGGGTCCGCTCGGGCCCGGGCGGGGACGAGGAAGCGCCAGACCCCGGTCCCGATCCGGAAGGTGCGCGCCTCGAGCTCGCCCGCAAGCTGGAGGATGCGGAGCGCAGGCTGACGCAGTCGGAAGCCAAGGCGGAGGCGGCGCGCCGGAAGGGGGAGGAGGCGCGGGAGAAGCTCCAGGCCTGGCTCAAGAGCGCCCGGGCCCGGGAGGCCCAGGCGGTGGAGGATGCCGCCCGCGCGCGCGAGGAGACGGCCGCGGCCCGCCGGGAACTGGCCCAGGCGCTGGGTGACCTCGCGGCTGCGAAGGCCCAGGACGCGGCGATGGAGGCCCAGCGCCTGCGAGCTGCCTTGCGCGACGAGGAGGCCAGGGCCAACGGGCTCGCTGCGAAGCTCGAGCGCTCACGGACGCGGGAGGAGGAGCTCGAGGGGGAGCTCGCGCGCGCCCGCGAAGCGGCCGCGGCACACGCCGCTCCGGCCCCGGCGCGAGCTGGCACGGAGCCGGGCGAAGCCGAGCCGGAGGACGCTCAGGCGTTCCTCCTCCCCGTCTACACGCGGGAGTTCTACGACTCGATCGAGGGTTGGGACCGCCGGGTTCAGCGCGCTGCCTTCAAGCAGGCTGCCCTGCTCGCGATGGACCACCGCCACCCCAGCCTCCGCGCGCTGCCGCTGGAGGGGCTTCCCGGCTACTACCGCGTGCGGGTGGCCACCGATGTGCGCCTCCTCTACCGGCGCACGGAGCGGCAGAACACCATCGAGATCCTGTCCCTCATCGATCGGGAGGATCTCGATCGGTACATCAAGCAGGCCAAGACACGGTGAGGAACGGCGGGGTCCTCACTCTCCGCTTCGAGGCTCGTGTCGGGGGACTAGTCCATCTCCGCCTGGCGGAGCTCGACCTCGCCCGAAAGCCCGTCGAGCGGCTCGGGCTCCAGCGGCTCGGCGTCGAGCGGGTCGGAGGGTGTGACCCCCTCCAGCTCCTGGGCGGTGGGCACCGCAGTCTTGCTGCGCCGGCGCCCGGCGCGCTGCGGCTCGGCGACGGCAGACAGTTCCTTCCCCGCGGCGAGGAGCTTCGCCCAGGCCTCCTGGGTGGGGTTCGAACGGGCCTGCTCCAGCGCCTCCCGGTAGGCCTTGCTGCAGTCCTCGATGCGAGCGTTCACCTTCGCCATCTGTCTCTCCCCCGAGCGGGCTCCAGGTCGGAGCAACGCCAATCACGCGGCCAAGGTAAGGCACGGAGTCCGCAAACCGTAAGCGGGCAAACCCAACCCGCTTGGGAGGGAAACGTACGAAAGATTGACCTCTGGGTCGTGCGCGGTGCGGGGGGAGCACCCCAGCGCCGCCCGTCCGGGTCCCGTCGAGCCCGGTTCGACTGGGCCTCACCCCCTTATGGGAGGCCCGGAACCTGAGAGCACACCTCACCCCAGCTTGCGGTAGATGCCCACCACCACACCCAGCAACATCGTGCTTCGGAAGTCCTCCCGGCGAACGTAGATGGGGGCCATCCGCGGGTTCGAGGGCTGGAACCGGACCTGATCGCCCTCGAAGTACACCCGCTTCACCGTGGCCTCGTCGTCGATGAGCGCGACCACGATCTCGCCGTCCTCGGCGTGAAGCTGCTTCTTCACGAAGATGTAGTCGCCCGACAGGATACCGTCGCCGATCATGGAGTCGCCCTGGACGCGCAGGCCGTAGACCCGCTTGTTCGTGCCCAGGAAGAAGCTGTCCACCTGAACGGTGTCCTCGACCTGCTCCTCGGCGAGCACCGGCACCCCGGCGGCGACGCGCCCCAGGATGGGAATGTCGACCAGCGTGCTGCGCGCTCGACCTTCCCGCCGCGCGGCGAGGGAGAAGACGTTGGCGCGGGCAGGGCCCACGCTGCCGCCGAGCGCCTGGCGGGCCGCAATGGTGGGGATGAGCGCGCGCGATTTGGCGGCGTCACGCTGAAGAAAACCCTTGCGTTCGAGCGCCTTCAAGTGGTCGTTCACCCCGTTGGTGGAGGCGATGTCGAGCGCCTCTCCGATCTCGCGGATAGTGGGGGGGTAGCCCCGATCCTCGATCTCGCGCGCGATGAAGCGAAGCACCTCGCGCTGCCTGTCCGTCAGCTCCGTCGCCATGCCGACCCCTCCTGAACGCCAGTATACTGCCCTCTCGTTCAGGGGCAAGTTTGTAGCGCGGCGGCGCAGCCCTCGGTGAACACCATCGCTTGCGCGCCTCGCGACCGCGCGGCTACGGTTGCCCCCGCGTGAGCCTTCCAAGCACCTCGCGGGCCCTGGGCCTGGGCTTCCGCGCCGCCCGCCGGAGCGCCTGGCTCACGGCTCCGGCGCTGCTCGTCGCGCTGTTCCGGGCCGCGCTCACCGCCGCGCCTTTCCTCCTCGCGGCGGCGCTCCTCGTTCGGGGCTTCTCGGTCAGCGCCTCCATGAGCGGCGGGCCGGGAGCGATCCTGTGGCGCGGGCTGCAGGCGGTCCTCGCGCCCCGACGGCTGGCGCTTCTGGTGGGGCTCTGGGCGAGCTGCGCTCTCCTTCGCGCGACGTTCCGGGCGGCCTATCTGTCTGGAGCGCTGCCGGTCCTGGGCGAGGAGCTGGCGCTCTCCTCTCCGTCGCCGCGCTTCGCCACGGGCCTCGCCTACGACTTCGTGGGGATCGTACCCACCGCGCTCCTGGGCGCCCTGCTGGAGCTCGCCGCCGACCTCTACGCGCTCGTCGCCCTGGGGGCGGCTGCCCTGCTGGCCCTGAGGCACGGTGGAGGGCATCCGGTGGCGGCAGCCGCGCTGGGCGGGATCGCCCTCACCTCCGCCGTGCTGGCGCGCTCGCTCGCTGGGCTCGTCGCGGACGCGGCGCTGGCCCGCCGCGCCCTGGCGGGCGACACGCCTTGGGCCGCGCTCTCCGAGGCCGCGCTGCGGGTCCTGGCACGCCCTGCCGCCTTCCTCGCCGTGGGGCTGGTGGTGGGATTCGCCTCGTTCCTCGTGCTGGCGTCCGCGAGCGCGCTCGGAGCCGCGAGCCTCGGGCTCTCAGGGGGGCACTCGCTGCCGCTGGTGCTCGGCCCGAGGCTCCTCGTTGCAGCCGCGAGCGTGTGCCTCGCGGCGTTGCTGGAGCTGTGGAGGCTGGGGGCGCTGGCCGCGCTGGCCTGCCCCGCCCAGGCCTGAGGCGCGGTCAGCCGGCGCGCGTTCCGCGCCGGAGCAGCCGCCGCACGCGGATCTTGCGGCGCGGGGCGCCGAACATGAAGATGGCGATGGCGAGCCCGGCCAGCGCGCCGGCCAGCGCGAGCGCGCTGCCGGCGAGGAAGGGCAGCCCTCGCCAGATCTGGTCGTGGCTCCCGAGGACGAAGAACCCGCCCACCGTGAGCCCCGAAGCGACGATGCCGAGGAACGTCATGAGCCCGAGCGAGCGCACGTTCCCGGCCAGCCGGTCGAGCTCGGCCGAGCGGACGTTGACGCGGAACTTTCCCGATTCCAGATCGACCAGGATCTGCTGGATCTGCGCCGGGACGTCCTCCGCCAGCGTCTGCACCTTGAGGAGCGTCTTGAAGATGGTTCCCGAGACATCCCCCGAGCTGAAGCGCGAGAAGAGCAGCTCCTTGGCATAGGGCAGCCCCACCTCGAGGACGTCGAGGTCGGGGTAGAGCCGGCGCACGATGCCCTCCATGGTGACGGAGGCCTTGGAGAGGACGGCGTACTCCTTGGGAACGTGGATGCGGTGCCTCACCGCGAGGTCGAGGAGGTCCCGCAGCAGGGTCGAGGTCTGGATGTCGGCGAGCTTGAGGCCGAGGTACCGGTCGAGGATGGTGCCGATGTCCGCGCGGAAGGTCGCGATGGGGGAGCGGTCCTCCGGCACTCCGATCCGGTTGAGCACGCGCGCCATGGTGTCGGGGTCGCGCAGGGAGGTCGCCATGATGAGCGTGACGAGCGCCTCCTGCATCGGCCGGGTGAGGCGCCCCACCAGTCCGAAGTCGAGCAGGGCGATGCGGTTGCCGGGCAGCACGAGCACGTTCCCTGGGTGGGGGTCGCCGTGGAACAGCCCGTCGTCGAAGAGCTGCCGGAAGGCCGCCTCGATGATGTTCCGGGCCACCTTCTCGAAGTCGTAGCCGTCCTCGGCGCGGATCTCGCTCACCTTCACCCCCTCGACGTACTCGAGGGTGAGGATGTGTCCGCACGACAGCTCCGGGTGGACGCGCGGGATGACGAGGAAGGCCCGGTCGCGCGAGGCTTCCCGCATGGCGGTCGCGTTGCGCGCCTCGTTGCTGAAGTCGAGCTCCTCGTGGATGGCGCGGTCGAACTCCTCCACGATGCCGCTCGGGGTGGAGATGCCGGTCTCCTCGACGACCGCCTCCACCAGCCGGGCCACCTGATGGAGGATGGCGACGTCGGACTCGATGCGCTGGCGGATGCGGGGCCGCTGCACCTTCACCACCACCTGCTCGCCCCCGTGGGTGCGGGCGCGATGGACCTGCGCGATGGACGCCGACGCGAGCGGCACCGGATCGAGCTCGGCGAACAGCTCCTCCACCCCACGCCCCAGCCCGCGCTCGATCTCCGCGCGCACCTCGGCGATCGGGAAGGGCGGCACCGCGTCCTGCAGCTCGGACAGCTCTTCCACCCAGTGCGCCGGGAGGATGTCGGGCCGGCTGGAGAGGAGCTGCCCCAGCTTGATGAAGGTGGGTCCCAGGTCGAGCAGGAGCTGGCGAAAGCGCTGGGCGGTGCGGCGATCGGGCCCGGGACCCGCCGGCTCCGCCCCCGTGGCGGCCTCGCGCACCTCCTCGACCTCGCGCGAGCCGAGGAGCTCGCCGAGGCGGGTCTGGTCGAGATAGGCGAGGAAGCCGTGGCTCGCGGCGGCGGTCGCGATCTGCCGCAGCCGGTTGAGGTCCTGGAACGCTTCCCGCAGCACGGCCACCTCTGTACCACCCGCGATCCGGTGCCGCCACAGGCCGGCCCGCGCTAAACGAAGCGGCTCCATGGGCGAAGAGGCGGCAGACGGCGGAGCGGTGGGCGCCGCGAGCGCGACCGAGCGGAAGGTCATGACCCCCATGCTCCGGCAATATCTGGAGGTGAAGGGGCGCCACCCGGACGCCATCCTCTTCTTCAGGCTGGGCGACTTCTACGAGATGTTCTTCGAGGACGCGCTGTGCGCCTCCGAGGTGCTGGGCATCACGCTCACCGCCCGCTCCAAGGGCGACGACAAGGTCCCCATGTGCGGGGTGCCCCACCACGCCGCCCGCGCCCACATCGCGAAGCTCCTGGAGCACGGGCTCAAGGTAGCGATCTGCGACCAGGTCGAGCCACCCGGGAAGTCGGCGCTGGTGCGGCGCGAGGTCACCCGCGTCGTCACCCCGGGCACGGTGCTGGACGACGGCGCGCTCGACCCGCGCGAGCCGGCCTACGTGGGCGCGGTGGCGCTGCGGGAGGGGGGCGGGGGAGGCCTCGCGCTCCTCGACCTCTCCACCGGAGACCTGCGCGCGGGCGAGCTCGCCTCGGACGACGAGCTCGCGGGCGAGCTTCGGCGCGCGGGCGCGCGGGAGCTGCTCCTCGCACGCGGCGAGGCGCGAGGGGAGCGCGGGGCTGCGCTCGTCCGCGCCCTGGGCGCGCCGCTCTCCGAGCGCGAGGAGGAGGACTTCGCCCGCGGGGCGGAAAAGCTCGTGCGCCGCCTGCGCGTCGCCTCGTTGGACGGCTTCGGGGTGGCCGACTTGACGCTGGGTCTGTCCGCCGCCGCGGCCGCGCTCGCGTACGCCGAGGAGACGCAGCGCGCCGCGCCGGTGCACGTCGATCGCATGGCGCGCCTCTCCTCGGAGGGGTCGGTCGTCCTGGACGAGGCGACCCGGGCGCACCTCGAGCTCGAGCGGACGCTCTCGGGAGCGCGGCGAAAGGGCTCGCTCCTCGGGCTGCTCGACCGCTGCGCGACAGCGGCGGGGAGCCGCATGCTGGCGGGCTGGCTGGGCTGGCCGCTCGCCGCGGTGGAGCCCATCGAGCGGCGGCTCGACGCCGTGGCGGAGCTGGCCCGCTCGGCGGTGCTGCGCGAGGAGCTCGCCGGCGCGCTCCGGCCGGTGGGGGATCTCGAGCGCCTCCTGTCACGCCTCGCGGTCGGGGGCGGCACGGCCCGCGACCTGCGCGCGCTGGCGACGACGCTCCTCGCCTTGCCGCGGGCGCGGGCGCTCCTCGACGGAGCGCAGGCGGAGGCGCTGCGGGAGTGCGGCGCCGGCGCGGAGGGGCTCGACGCCCTGGCGACGCTCCTCGACGGCGGGGTGGCGCAGGAGCCGCCCGCGACCCACGCAGAGGGCGGCATCATCCGGCCCGGCCACTCGGAGGAGCTCGACCGGGTGGTGGCGCTGGCCGAGGGCGCCAAGGGCCTGATCGCTGGGCTCGAGGCCGCCGAGCGGCAGCGGACGCGCATCGGCTCCCTCAAGGTTCGCTACAACCGGGTGTTCGGCTACTTCATCGAGGTGACGAAGCCGAACCTGCACCTCGTCCCCCCGGACTACGAGCGCAGGCAGACGACGGCGGGCGGCGAGCGCTTCGTCACCCCGGGGCTGAAGACGCTGGAGGCGGAGGTGCTGGGCGCAGAAGAGCGCCGGCTGACGCTCGAGGCGAAG
>JBBQEB010000146.1:0-9048 GCA_038320275.1 Myxococcales bacterium
GTGGTCCGGGCGTCGAGCGCAAGACTGGCGAAGCCGAGATCGATGGTGATCCCGCGCTCCTTCTCTTCCTTCAGGCGATCGGTGTCGGTCCCGGTGAGCGCCTTCACGAGCGCGGTCTTGCCGTGGTCGATGTGCCCGGCGGTCCCGAGCACGATGCGCTTCGCGATCACCCCACCCCTTTACCCGTCGGCGGCGCGCCCCGCCTCCTCGAACCGCCGCACCATGTCCCGCAGCTCAGCCTCGCGCACCACGTACCGCTGCAGGCAGAACTCGCAGGTGGTGACTGCCTCGCCCTCGTGCGCGAGGACGTCGAGGATGCCCTCCCGCCCCAGCACCGAGACCGCGGCCCGCGCGCGCTCGGGGCTACAGCCGCACCGGTAGGCCACCTCCACGTCACCGACCGGGTCGAACCCCGGCCCGGCCACCTCCGCGATGGCCGCCTGGGCATGGAGCCCATCCGCGAGGGCGCGGCGGAACGCGCCCCCCGCGAGCCTCGCGCGGATTCGCTCCAAGGCCGCGTCGTCGCCGTCCGGAAGCCGCTGGAGGAGGAGCGCCGCGCAGTCTCCCAGGGGCTCGCCATCGCGCGGGATGACGGCCACGTCGAGGGCGGTCGCGGTCTGATCGCTGTCCGTGAAGTAGCGCTCCAGGTCGCGCCCGACCTCGAACGCCCGCAGCTCCACCTGGCCCCGGTAGAAGTTTCCCCCGCCCAGATCGCGCAGCACGGAGAGGAACCCGCTCCCGCCCAGGGCAGCCCGGGCGCCATCGGCGGGCAGCCCGGGAAAGTGCACGTGGGGACCCTTCACGTAGCCCCTCACGTTCCCCTCCGCGTCGGCGTCGGCGAACAGGCCGCGCAGCGGCCCATCGCACTCGAGCTGCAAGTTCACCCGCGATCGCTCCTTCTGCAGCGAGGCGAGGAGCAGGGCCGACGCCATGGCCTCGGCGAAGAGGTGCGCGGCAGCGGGGTAGAGGCCGTGGAGCGCCCGGGCGATACGCGCGGTGTCGGTGACGCGGACGTGGACGGCGCGCAGCCCCTGGGACGGCAGGAGCCCGCGCACGAGGCGGTCGGGCATGGCGAAGCGATCTTCTAGCCGGGCAGCACGGCCATGAGGGCGAGCGCGAACTGCGGCATGGGCGGATAGGTGGAGGCGGCGTCGCCGGTGAGCTTCAAGGTGGCCTTGGCGGTCTGCGGCATCAGGCCGCCTCTCGGATCGACGCAGCCGACGTCGCCGCGAAAGACTCCGGGTGCCTTCCGCTCGAGGTCGATGGAGCAGGCGCCCACGCGACCGCTCATCGTCTTGGGCCCCAGCTCGAGCGAGATCCGCTTCCCGAAATAGAGCCCGCGCACGGTGGTCTTGTCCGCGGACCGCTCCAGGTGGATGTCGACGTTCGCCCCGGCGAGCTTCCGGTCCGACACCTCCAGATCGATGTTCTGTCCCGCGAGGTCCCCGACCCATCCGCCGTCGTCGCGGCGGGTCAGGTTGGCCATGGGCCCCACCACCCGCTCGGCGTCGTAGGCCGCTCCGGCTCCGCCCGACAAGGTCCCGCTCGCCACGAACTGGACCTCGCCGCTCGGATCGAATGCCAGGGCGGGGAGCGCCAGGCCTGCGAGGAGCGCGGCGCAGGCGAAGCGGGCTGGGAAGGTCATGCGATCAACATAGGCGCGACGCCTTCCAAGTTCAGAGGAGGGGGAGAGCGGGAGAGCGCCCGCCCGCCGGAGACTACCGCAGCACGCTCCGGATGGTGTCCCGCAGCGTGTGCACCGGCGCGTACCCCAGGTCGCGCGCGGCGCGCGAGCCGTCCACGGCGCACAGGAACTGAAGGTGGTCCAGCTCCTCGGGAGGAAAGCTCGTGAGGCGCGCCTGGAACAGCCTGCGCAGCAGCGGGCGGGCCACCATCAGCGGCAGCGGGATGGGGTGGCGCCCCAGCTCGTGCAGCGCAGCGGACAGGGGCACCTCTCCCGGGCCGGCGATGTTGTAGACGCCGCGCACCCCGGGCCGGAGCGCCAGCGCCATCGCCCGGCAGGCGTCCTCGGCGTGGATGAGCTGGATCATCGGGTCGAACCCGAGCACGGTGATGGGGCGGTTCAGGCGGAGGTAGTTGGAGGGGGCGTTGCGGATGCGCGGGCCGAGGATGTGCACCGGCCGGACGATGACCGTCTCCACCTCGGGGTGCTTCCACATGAACGACTGCGCGTACATGTCGAGCTCGATGAGGTCGCGGACGTCGGAGTACCGATCCGCCGCCATGAGCGGGGTCTCCTCCGGCAGGAAGTTGGAGTTCCCGGGGAGCGGCCCGTAGACGTTGGCCGAGGAGAGCACCACCACCTTGCGGACCCGGTGCCGGACGCAGAGCTCCAGGATCTTCTGCGTGCCGAGCACGTTGAACGCGTGCGCCTCCGAGAAGGGCACGCGCGGGTCGTGCATGATGCCGAGGTGGATGAGCGCGTCGATGGGGCGCCGCCGGAAGAGCTCCTCCACCTTCTTCTTGCGGACGTCGAGCTGGTGATGCTCCACGTCGCGCGGCCGGTCGCGGAACTCGCGGCGATCGATGCCGAGGAGTCGCGTCTCGGTGTGGAGCACGCTCGCGAGCGCCTTGCCGAGGTTCCCGGCGATGCCGGTGATCGCGACGAGCTTCGGCATCCCCGGGAAGTGGATGGGCTCGGGCGCGCGCACGACGAAGGTTCTACACGATCGAGAACCGATTTAGCCGAACACGCTCGTCCGCTCGCGCAGCCCCTTCGCGAGGAGCGCCTGGATCGCGGCCTTCACCCGGTTCACCTTCGCGTCCAGCACCGCGTCCTCGTCGTCGGGAGAGCCGGTGAAGCGGAGCGGCTCGCCGAAGTGGATGTGATACCGGGTGGGCATCGGGAAGGGGAGGATGGTGGGCGTGATGGGGAGCGCCGGCATGGCGAGGAGCCGCGCCAGACCTTTGAGATCGGCGATGGCGGGTGCCTGCTCCTCCGCGCCCACCAATCCGATGGGGACGATGGGCGCCTCGGCCTCGAGCGCGAGCCGGAGGAAGCCCTGTCCGAAGTCCTGGAGTTGATATCGCTTCTTCCAGGTCTTGTTGAGGCCGCGCACTCCCTCGGGAAACACCATGATGGCCTCGCCGGCGGCGAGCAGGCGGCGGCAATTCTCGGGCGTGCCCACCACCTGCCCCATGCGCGCGAAGAGGGTGGAGATGAAGGGGAGGGTGGGCACCCAGCGCTCCACCAGGGCACGTGGCATCCGGGGAGGGTCGAGCTCGACGAGGAGCGACACCCCGATCATCGCCGCGTCGAACGGCAGTTGCCCGGAGTGGTTGGCGACGAGGAGCACGCGCCCTTCCGCGGGCACGTGCTCGATCCCGTGCACCTCCACCCTGAAGTACTTCCGGTAGAACCAGAGCGCGGGGGCCATGGCGGCGATCGTGTAGTCGAGGTCGAAGCCGTAGGGGTCCACCCCGTACTCGTTCTTGGGCGGCGTCAGCTTCTCGAGCCGTTCCCGCGTGCCGGGTCCTCCGAGCTCGAAGGTGAGGGCGCGCAGCCTGTCGTGCACGATCGCGCCGAGGTCCATCCTTCGCCTTTAGCCCAGCGCCCGCGGCGGCGCCGCGCCCGCCGTCAGCCGCCGGGCCGCCTCTGCCAGCGGCACCCACTCGCGCCCGAGGGCGCGTACGAAGGTCTCGATGCGGGCGATCTTCAGCCTCGCGGGCACCCCGAGGTCGCGCTGCCGGCGCGCGAGCTCGGGGGAGGCGTCGCTCGCGTCGAGCAGGTCGATGCCGTGGAGCTCGAGGTTGAAGAGAGGGAGCCGCGAGGTGCCGGAGGAGAGGAGGCGCAGGGCCGGGCTGGGTAGGGTCGCGACGAACGTTCCGATGAGCGGGAAGCCGCCCAGGCCGGTGGTGACCGGCAGCTCGAGGATGGGCAGCGCGCCGCGCGCGTACGGCTCGCCTTCACGAGGATTGTAGGGCACGCGCGGCGCGAGGAGCACCCGCGGGCGGTCGAGGAGGGCGCCAGACGGCTGCCCGCGCAGCGCCAGCCCGGCCATCACCGCCGCCTTGCCCAGGTAGTAGGGGAGGGCGGGAAAGGCGGAGGAGTCGTAGAGGTAGCCCCCCGCGACGAGGGCCGCGACCAGCGGCGCCGTCAGCGTGTAGCCGGGCGCGCGAAAGCCCACCACCTCCACTCCGGCGGCGCGGCGGATCGCCTCGGCGCCTCCGCGCACCTCGGCCTCCATCACCGCGGGGGAGCGCCGCGACAGCGCATAGTCGTGGGAGAGGCTGTGGTTCGCGAGCTCGTGTCCGGCGGCGGCGAGCGCCCGCGCAGCCGAGGCGGCCCCTGGCTCCGCGAGCGCGTCGCCGATGCAGAAAGCGGTGCCGTGCAGCCCGAGTCGCTGGCACAGCTCGCCGAAGCGGGCAGCCGCCTTCGCGTGGACCGGATCCTCGCCCGCGCGCGGCGGCGGCAGGCCGTGGATGCGATGGTAGTGCTCGAGACCATCGAGATCGACGGACAGCGAGGCCAGGCCGGGCGCGAGGCGGGGCGCCGTCGCCGCCACGGGCGCTCAGGCCCCGGAGGCGCGCTTCGGCCCGGCGCTGGGGGCCGGCGAGCGGCGGTGGCCGGGATCGCGCTCGGGAGGCGCCTCCACGCGGAGCACCCACACGAGCTTCCCCACCTGCCTCAGCACGTTGGGGACGCGCTTGAAGAGCGCGATGGAGGGACGGCGCTTCTCCGCGAGCGACATCGGGATCTCGATGACGCTCTTTCCCTCCAGCCCGGAGCGAAGCACGAGCTCGCTCGCGAACACGTCCTTGTCCACCACGCAGCGCTCGGCCACCGGCGCGATGCGCTCCCGGAGGAAGGCTTTCACGCCGTGCGTGTCGGTCCCGCCGAAGCCCAGCGCGACTCGCAGGAGCGTGTTGTGCACCGCCGTCGCCATCCGCCGGTATACCGGGCGATGGTCGTGCGAGCCGGGGGCTCGCTTCGAGCCCACCACCATGTCCACGCCGCCCGCCTCCAGGACGGCCAGGGCCCGGTCGTAGAAGGAGACGTCGCACAGGTCGATCTCGTCGGCCATCACGTAGTGCCCGCGCGCCTCGAGGATGCCGCGCCGCAGGGCAGCGCCGTAGTTGGGCTCGTCGGAGTGCAGGAAGCGCACGCGAGGGAAGGATGCGGCCAGGGCGGTGAGCTTCGCGACGGTGCCATCCCGGGAGCCATTTTCCGCGACGAGGATCTCGTAGTCCCAGCCGCGCGCGTCGAGCCCGGACATGAGCTCGAGGCAGGCCTGCTCCACGATCGCCTCCTCGTTGTACACGGGGATGACGACCGACATGCGCGGCGGGGGCGACGTCATGGGGCGGCCTTTTTCGCGCATTCCCGTCCGGTGAGCAAGGCATCCTCCATGGAGGAGTATTCCCACCGGCCGTAGCGCCCCGCCACCAGGATGTCGCGCTCCGCGAGCCAGCCGGCCACCGCGTCCTTTGCTGGACCGTAGGCGTCGTCGTAGATGACGTAGGCGTGGGGGATGGACTTGACCTCCGTGAAGATCACGTCGGAGGGCGCGCGCAGGAATCCCACCTCGAGGAGCGCCGCGTGCGCCTGGGCGGTCACCTCGCGGGCGTCGAGCGGGCCTTCCGCGCTGAGCTCGACGTAGAAGCTGCGGCAGCCGGGCGGCGCGAGCGAGGGCACCGCTGCCGAGGCCGAGCCGATGCGGTAGGGCGCGTAGCGCTCCTCCGGGAGGTACACCCAGTGGAAAGGGGGCGCGTCCACGTCGCGCGCGGCGACGTTGGCGTACGTCACCGTGGTGGCGCGCAGGGCGCGCGCGGCCTCCAGCACGCGCGGCGGCGCCCCGCCGCAGAGCCGCACCAGCTCGGGCAGGGCGATGGTACCGACGACGTACCGGTACCGGATCTCCTCCCCGCTCGACAGCACCGCAAGCTTGCGGGCAGGGTCGATGGAGACGGGGTGGACGCCGCAGGTGACCGGGACGGACAGGCGCGCCACCAGCCCGCGGACAAACGATTCGATCCCGCCCTGGCGCGGGTAGATGAAGGTTGCGTTGTAGCCGGCGCCGTCGCCCTCCAGCCCGAGCGCGCCGCGCACCACCTGCTCCACCGTGGGGCGCGGGACGAAGCGCCCCATCCACGCGGTGCTCATCTCGCGCGGGTGGACCGTCCAGAGCTTCGCGTTGTACGGGAACATGAAGTTCTTCGCGAAGCCGGCGCCCAGGTGCCGCAGGATGAAGTCGGCGAAGGTGGCCGGATCGCGCTCGCGCAGCGCGCGCCCGCCCTCCCCGAACTGCGCCTCGAGATAGCCCAGGACGTTCTCGGCGATCACCTCGGGCGGGAGGCCGTGCGTGTTCACCTGGTACGGGTAGCGGGTGAACCTGCCGTGCGACCAGATGCCGGCCTTCCGCTCGACGTCGATCCAGCCGCCGGGGAGCGCCTCGGCCGCCAGCGCGCGCATCCCCGGATCGCGCAGGTGCAGCCAGTGTCCCGTCGCGTCGAAGTAGAAGCCCTCGCGGACGTCGGTCTTGCAGAGCCCGCCGGGGCGGTCGCTCCGCTCGACCAGCCGGTGCGGCCCCGACGCGTGCAGCGCCGCCGACAGGCCGGCGAGCCCTGCGCCGAGGATGAGGAGGTCCGTTTCGGCCATGTGGGAGCGATCCCCCGAGGTGCCTCGAAGGTGCGGAAACCTACCACGATTCGCGCAGGCCGGAACCTTGCTGCGCTTCGAAAGCGGATGCTACGGTCGGCCAGAACATGGGACTCTCCGTGCGCCTCACCTGCCCGGCTTGCCAATCGCCCTTCGACCTCGACCCCTCCTCGGCGGCCGCAGGCGATGGGGGCGCGGCCTGCCCGAGCTGCGGCGCCACGGTCCCCGTCCGCCCGTCCGGCGAAGGCCCCGTCCCGCTCCCGGCTGCGGAGCGGCCCGTGCGGACCCGTCCCGCGCGCGAGGCACCACCCGCCCTCCCGGTCCCGCTTCCCTCCTCCGGCCCGACGTTGCCTCCCGCCGTCGCGGGACCCTTCGACGACGACGGCCCCGCGCTGACCGCCGCCACGCGCGCTTCTCCGGTGGTGCCCCCGCCGCGGCCCCGCGCCGGGGCGGCCCCCGGGCCGAGCCCGAAGGCCCCGCTCGCGTTCGGCGAGGTCGATCTCGACACCGGCCCCGACCCGTTTGCCGGGCCTGCCCTGGACGCCCCCGTCGCGTCGCGAGGGCGAGACGACGAGCACCTCGAGCCCCTCCTCGACGAGGGCGGGAGGACGCCCGCGCCGAAGCCTCTGCCCGCAGCGAAGCACCCCGCCGTCCCGCCGGGCGCCGCCGATCCGGAGCGCGGCGTCTCCACCGTCCGCCGCGCCTCGGGAAAGGTCTGCGGCCCCTTCCGCCCGGACGAGGTGGTGGCGCTGCTCCGCAGCGGAGAGCTCCTCGCCCACGAGGAGATCGCGGTGGAGGGCGGGCCCTACCGGCCCATTCGCGACGTCCCCGCCTTCGCCCGATCGGTGAGGAGCCCTCCGCCCGCCCCCGCTCCAGGAGCCCGGCCCCCTTCGCCCGATCACCGGACGTCCGGAGCGGATGCCAACCGAGCGGCGGCGAACGCACCGGCCCGCGGCGCCGGGCGCCTCCGCACGCTGGCCATCGCCGCGGCTGTCGCCGTCGCCATCGTGGGGCTCGGCCTCGCGGGAGGCCTCACGCCCTACGGGCCCTTCTTCCACCGGCTGGTGCACCGATCCCCGGTCGACGCTGCCCGCCCCGGCGCGCGCCTCCTCGCGGAGGCGCGAGTGAAGCTCGCGCAGGACCGGTACCCGGAGGTGAAGGGGGCGCTCGAGCTGGCAAGCCAGGCGGTGCGGCTCGACCGGGACGATGAGGAGGCGAAGTCGCTCTTCGTCACGGCTGCGGCCCTGGCGCGGCGCCGCTTCGGAGGCGCGGGGGAAGGTTGGCCGCGCGCGCAGGCGTTCGCGGCGGAGCTCGCGCCCAGGGCAGCGACCGAGCTTCCGCCGGCCATGGCCGTGGTGGCGAGCTCCCTCGCGGCCGGCGAGGCGCCGCCCGGGCCCGCGCTGGGGACCGTCCAGCGCGGCCTCGAGAAAAACCCTCACGAACCCGAGCTCCTCGCTCTGCTGGGGGACGCGGCGCTCGCGCGAGGCGATGCGGCGCAGTCGGCCGCGCTCTACCGGCGGCTCGACGCGCTCCGCCCAGGAGGCGCCCGGGCGGCGCATGCCCTGGCGATGGCGGCCCGCGCGGGAGGGGAGCCGGAGGGCGCCGCCACGTCGTTCCGGGCGGCGCTCCAGGCAGACCCGGATCACCTCGCCTCGGCGGTGGAGCTGTCGGCCCTGGCCCTCGACGGTGGCGATGCGGCCCGCGCCGAGGCCCTCGCGCGGAGCGCTCTCGCGCCGGGCGCGCGGGAGAAGCTCGGGCCGCTCGAGCGCGCGCGGGCGCGGGTGGTGCTCGGGACGGCGCTCGCCCGCGGCGCGGGTGCTTCACCGGACGAGGCGCTCGCGGCCGCCCGGCGCGAGCTCGAGGGCGCGGCCTCCGAGGAGCCGGAGAGCGCGGGGCCCCGGATAGCCCTCGCGCAGCTCGAGCTGGACCACGGCGCGCCGGAGAAGGCTGTCGCCGCCCTCGCCCCGGTGAGCGCCGGGGCGGCGCGCGATCCGGCCCTCGCGGCGGTGCAGGCGCGCGCGCTGGCCGCACAGGGGCGCGCGCTCGACGCGGCGACGCTCCTCGATGCGGCCCTGGAGCGGTCGCCCGGGAACGCGCGCTTGCTCCACGCGCGCGGGACCGTGGCGGAGGCCGCCGGCAAGGGGGAGGACGCGGAGCGCTTCTGGGCGGACGCGCTCGCCCGGGACCCCAAGGCCTGGAGGCCGCGGCTCGCGCTCGGGCTCGCGCGCCTCCGGCGCGGCGAGCTGGACGCTGCAGAGAAGGAGCTGCGCGCGGTCGCGGCGGCCGCTCCCGGCGAGGGCGAGGCGCTCTCCGGTCTCGCCGGCCTGCTCCTGGCGCGCAAGGATCTGCCCGGAGCGCGCGCGGCCTATGCCCGCGCGCTCGCGGCCGAGCCGGCCTACGCCCCTGGCCACCTTGGCCTCGCGGAAGTG
>JBBQEB010000147.1:0-9023 GCA_038320275.1 Myxococcales bacterium
CTTCAAGCCCGGCGCCGCCTGGGGCTGACCGCGACCCTGGTGCGGGAGGATGGCCGCGAGGGAGACGTCTTCGCGCTCATCGGCCCCAAGCGCTACGACGTCCCGTGGCGGGAGCTCGAGCAGCGCGCCTGGATCGCCACGGCGGTCTGCACGGAGGTGTGCGTTCCCATGTCCGAGGAGCGGCGCATGGAGTACGCGCTGGCCGAGCGCCGCGCGCAGTTCCGCGTCGCCGCCGAGAACCCCGAGAAGACCGAGCACGTTCGCTCGATCCTGGGCCGATTCCCGCAGGGCCGAGCGCTCATCATCGGCGAATACCTCTCCCAACTCGAGCAGCTCGCTCTGGAGCTGTCGGCGCCGCTCGTGACCGGCGAGACGCGACAGGTCGAGCGCGAGCAGCTGTACGAGCGCTTCCGCCAGGGCGAGCTACGTCACCTGGTGCTGTCGAAGGTCGGCAACTTCGCGATCGATCTGCCGGACGCCGACGTGCTGATCCAGGTCTCGGGCATGTTCGGCTCGCGCCAGGAAGAGGCTCAGCGGCTGGGGCGGATCCTGCGCCCCAAGGCGGACGGACGGACGGCTCACTTCTATTCGCTGGTCTCGCGCGACACGCGTGAGGAGGAGTTCGCCCACCACCGGCAGCTGTTCCTGACCGAGCAGGGCTACGCCTACCGGATCGAGGTCGCCCAGGGAGACAACGGTCCATGACAACCGCCAAGCACCCCCTGGATCTTCTCCTGCCGCTGCTCGACCCTGATGGCCCTGCCGTGCTCGTCGACGCCGCGTTCCTGGAGGTCGAGAGCCTCGCGCAGCTCGTCGAGCTCAGCCGCGACCCTCGGATCGGCCGCCACCTGCTGGCGCGGCTCTCCGACACCGTGGCGCTCATCGACCCCGGCGCGGAGGAAGAGCTCGTCAAGGCGCTGAGGGCTGCAGGACATACTCCCAGGACGGCAAGGGGGATGGAGTCGTGACCCGATCCAACCTGCCCTTCGTGCTTTCCGGTGCGTCCTCCAAGCTGGAGCTCGAGCCCGCAAGCCTCGATTCGGGCACCGCAAGGGTTGCCGCTCGGTTCTGGGCGGGAAAGCACGAAGGTTCGAGTGCCAAGGCCGCATGCGTCGAGCGCATCGCGGCCGCCTGGCGCGATCGGAAGCGAGTGGCCGAGGTCATGGCGACGCTCCGGCCCGAAGAGCAGGTGGTGCTGGCGGTGGTCAAGCGGTTTGGCGGCGCCATCTCCGGCGCGCTCCTCCAGCGGGAGCTTCTCGCCCGCGGTGTCCTCCACACGACCGAGCGCGAGGAGATGTTCCCCTATCGCCGCAATCGGCTGAGCGCGGACCCCGTGCTCGCGCTGTGCGAACGGCTCGTGCTCGTCAGGGAGCCTGGGTACTCCAGCTACAGTTCGTACGGCCTGCACCGCGAGTGTCCGAGCGTCTCCCTCCCCAGCCAGCTCGCCGCCCTCGTCGAGCCGGCCGCATCTCTCGGGTGGAAGGCCTCGGCGCCGGCGCAGGGGGTTCCGGAGTCGACCAGCGTCCGGGCGTTCGCCGAGGTGCTCGTCGATCTCGAGCAGACGGCGAGAGCACTCGAGGGGCAGCGCCGCTGGAAGGTGAACCAGGGCGGTGGCCTGCCCGCGGCGGCGCGAAACCGGCTGGCCAAGCTTCGCCAGCCGATCGCCGGTGACCCGTTCGACCCTCCCGACCGGGTCGCGCTGGACCACTCGCTGCTGTGCGCGCTGGGCGTGGTCGAGGTCGACGGGGCCGACGCATGGCTCGAGCGTGAGCGCGCGGACCAGCTGTTTCGCCGGCCCCCGGAGGGCCAGGCGTCGGCGTGGATCCGCGCCTGGACGACGCTGCGCCTCTGGCAGGACGGCATCGGCGCGGTCCCGGATCGCGACAACCGCGAGAACCCCACGCGCATCGATCCCGACCGCCTTCGGAAGGGGCGAGCGCTGCTCGCGTGGGCGCTCACGCGCGTCGCCCATGGCGACGAGGACTGGCTCGATCTGGAGACGTTCCTGCTGGACCTCCACGCCGCCTCGGGCGAACGCGGCCTCTCGTTCTACTGGCACGGCTTCGCGTGGCAGCCGCGCTTCGCCGCTGCTGCCGGCAAGGATCTCGGGCGGGGGCCGGAACGCACGCGAGCCCTCTGGATGGACGAAGAAGGCGTGTGGGCGGCCAACGCGCTGCTCTCCACCTTCGTGTACCTGGGCGTCGTGGAGCGGGGTCGCAGCGGCGGGGCGCGCTCCACCCGATGGAGTCTCCGCCTGACCGACGTCGGCAAGGCGGTCTTCGGCGCTCCCGAGTTGGGGTTCAAGCGGGCCGGCGGTGCCGTACAGTGCCTCACGGTACAGCCGAACCACGAGGTCCTGCTGTACCTCGACGGCGCCGACGGAGAGGCCGTCACGACGCTCGGGCGGATCGCCTCGCGGGAGTCCGCTGCCGGGCTCGTGCAGACGTTCAAGCTGACGCGCGAATCCGTCTACCGTGCTCTCGAAGGGGGGATGACCTCGACGGCGATCGAGTCATTTCTCTCCTCGCGGAGCCGCAACGCCCTGCCGGTGAACGTGTCCCACTCGCTCGCCGAGTGGTCGCGCAAGCGCGAGGCCCTCGTCGTCCGGAGCGCCGTGGCCCTGGGAGTGGGCCTCCCCGACGGCCAGGGTGTCCTCCGCGGAAGGTCAGTGAGCGCGCAGTTCGTCGTGGCGTCGCAGCGTGCGGCGAGAAACGGAGCGAAGGACCTCGGCGTCTCCGCAGAATCGGTGACCGCGAGCCAGGAGTGGAGGGTCGATGAGCGGGGGGTGGTGTCCCCTGGCAATGCGATGTCCCTCATCGGCAAGGCCCGGCTGCGGCGGTTCGCCAGCCTCGCCGAGGGGAGGTGGCAGATCACTCCCGAGTCGGTGCGGGCAGCGCGCGAACTGGGGATCTCCGTAGATCAGATCATCGGCTGGCTGGGAGCCCACTCGAGTCGCGACGTGCACCCCGTACTTGCGACCGCCATCCGGAACTGGGTCGACGGGCGCGGCGGGGTCTTCCTCGGAGAGGTCATCCTGCTTCAGGTCGACGATCCGGAGGCGTTCGACGCACTTCGCCGAAGCGAGCGGCTCGGGCCGCTCCTGAACGGCACGCTCGCGCCTGGTTGCTTCGTCGTGGCCGCGGAGGCGCGCAAGGAGGTGGCCAAGCTCCTGCGCGACCTTGGGTTCTCGATCGACTCCAAGTGCAAGTTGGCGCCGGTGAGTGAAGCTCCGCGAAGCCATGACGAGCTCGCACTCGCAGGCGTGGTTCGATGACCGACAGAGGCGAACCGAAAGAGGGCGATCGTTCGGCCGCGAGCCCGGAGCAGCCGGGACATGGCGGGGTGCAAGCGGTCACGGCGCTCCTCGGGAATGACGCTGGGAGGGAGCCGCTCCTCGCCTACCTTCAGCTTCCGGCGCGCGAGCGGAGCGAGGTCCGTGAGGCCCTTCGGCTGGAAGTGCTGGAGTGGCTCGAGGAAGCTGCAGCACGCGTCGACGCGGACAGTGCGGTCGCGGCGGTGCTCGCGCTGCGCAGCGTGCAGTCGTTCCCAGCGGATCGCGTCCTCGCGACGCTGTCGCCCGCGAGGAAGCGCTGGCAGGAATGCCGGTGGCAAGCCGTGAAACGGAGCGTGGTCGGGCGGAGGCGGCGGCCCGGTCGGCGAGCCGCCCGGGAGACGCTCTCGATCAGGTGGAGGCCAAGCTTCGGGCGGGAGACCTGACCACGGCGCGCCGAGCGATGGCCGCGGCGCGCGCGCTGGCCGGGCCGGAGGAGATGGGGCGGGCCGAGGTTCTCGAGAGGCAGCTCGCCTCGCGCGAGCGGCTCGAACGGCCGTCGGCGTTGTACGCGGCGGCCCTGGCTCGAGGAGACTCGCTCGCCGCGCGCAACCAGGCCACGCTCGCCGCCGGACTGGCGGAGGGAGACGAGGGGAGTGCCTGGCGAGCACGCTCGGACGAGCTCGCCCGCAGGGTCAGGATCGAGTGGCGCCTCGGCGAGGTGGAGCTCGACGAGGACGTGACAGGATCGCGGCTCGCCGACTGTGCCGACCTGCTCGACCCCAGCTCACCGCTCCCCGGGCCGTTGCTCGTGGAGGGGGCGGAGAGGGCGGCGTCCCTGGTGCTCGTGTCGGTGTTCGGGCGTTGGGTCTTCGTGCGTGAGGTGGATGTCGAGCGCCGGCGACTGCGCCGCCTCGGCTGGCTGCGCGCGCCGAGCCCACTCGCAGAGCCGACGATCCAGGTAGACGGCGGCTCCATCCACATCGTGGGCTGGGACGGCGAGATTCTTCAGCTCTCGCGCAGCCCTCTCGGCGTGGTCCGATGGCTCTCCGTCCGCGCCTTCATGCTCCCTGACCGCGGAATCGACGACGCGCTCGTCGTCGCGCCGGGCCGCTATCTCTGGGCGCAGCTCAAGGAGCCCGACGGGGAGTACCCCATCGCGGTCATCGACCTCGAAGAATGGCGAGTGTGCGGGCGCGTGCACCGAGCGTTCGGTTTCGATCCAGTCCCCGGCGCGAAGCCGACGCTCATTCTCGTCACCCGAGGCGAGGGAGAGGAGGACTGGCTCTGTGACGAGCGCGGCGCCAAGATCGACTGGGAGTTGCCTGCCGATGTCTCCACCAAGGTGATGGTGGCGCATCCCGACGGGGAAGGCCTGGTCGCGCTCGTCGGATTGGAGGAGGGCGAGGAAGACGAGAGCGGTCCTCTCGCGGTGATGGAGCTGTGCTCCGGAAAGTTGGCCGCGAAGCCGCTGGTGATCGAGGCGACCGATCACGAGCAGCAAGCCACGCTCGCGGTCTCGCTCGAGCAGCGGCGAGCCTGGCTGTTGACGCACATCGAGGACCAACGGCGTCTCATCGCCTTCCGGCGGGGCGAATCGGGTGGGCTCGAGCAAGCCTGGTCCGTCGAGGTCCCGGGTAGTGCGTCCCTCGTCCGTGACCACCAGAGTCGGAACGTGGTCGCCCTCACGCTCTCGCCCCGAGGGCTGGACGCGGAGGTCCTGGGACAGCTGCCCGCGCGGATCGAGCCGGCCCCTTCGACCTTCATCGACCTGCGCCCGGCGGCAGTTCCCTTCTTCTCCTGCTGGCCCGGCAGCTCGGAGGCGGCTGACGTCACCGTCTGGCACGAGCGGTGGAGGCGACGCGAGGAGGGCACGCTCGCGCGACGCGTCGAGGTCTGCCGCAAGGAACGCCGCGCTGATCCGGCTGCTCTCGCCGGGCTCGCGGGCACGCTGCTGAACCTGGGAGAGGGAGATCTCGCCGACGGGGTCCTCCGGCACGCGCTGGATCGGCACGCGGGTCATCCGCTCTTGCGGATCGGGCGCGCCGAGCTGGAAGCCTGCCGGGACCGCTGGGACGACGTCGAACGCTCGCTCGTGGGGATCGCGACCGAAGAGCTCGCGCTGCGACATGCCTGTCACGTGCACCACCTGCGGGGCCTCGCCCGGCTCCACTCTGGGGACGCCCGGGGGGCCCGCGAGCAGTGGAGCGCGGGAGCCTGCTCGCAGGCGACCTGTGCCACGTGGACTGGAACCTCGATCTCGCTTGCGCGCTGCTCGAGCCGCTCGACGAGGAAGAGCAGCAGGCGGAGGGATCGGCGCTGCGTCGAGTGGTCCGCGCGTGTCGGCTCGCCGATGCCTGGACCGAGCGCGGTGATCACGCCAGGGCTCGCGATGCCCTCGAGATCCCAGCGGTCCACGCCCGGATCGAGCTGCAGAGCGCCGCTCGGCTCGCCGAGGCGCACCTCGCGCTCGAACCGACCGACGCACACGGCGTGTTCCGGAAGGCCGTGTCGCTCGCCAGGTTTGCGAGCGCCGACCACGGAACGCGAAAGAGCTGGCCCCAGGAGATCCCGGGGCTCGGCTGGGCCCCGGAACGGCTGACCGCGATCGCGGCGCGGGCACAGGAATGGCTCGAGGAGCTCAGCCGGCCAGGGGACGAGGGGGAACCTGCTGAGCCGTTGACAGTCGGTGACATCGCAGCTCCTCCTCCCGGGCTGGCCGGCGAGGAGGCGTCGAGCAGCCATGCTGCGCGCACCGCCGGCGGGCCTACGGCGCCTCCCGCTCACGCGCTCCCGCTGCTCGGACACGAGGCCATCCGCGAACTCGTCCCCGGTCTGGACGCGGCGGTCCGCGAGACCGTGCGCTACGCCCGCGGGCAACCGGGCTGGGACGAGACGCAGACGCTGCGTGAGGACCTCCCCGAGTTCACGCCGGTCAAGGCATTCCTGACGGCCTACCTGGATCGGCTGATCGAGGGCGGGACGGAGGAAGCCGAGGCGTTCTCGGACGCACAGCTCCTGGGATCTCATCTCGAATACTGCGTCAACTTCGAGCTGCACCGGCGTAAGCTCTTCTTCGCAGATGCCGCTCTGGCCTGGCTCCTGGCGCGCACCAGCCTGGACATCGAGGGGCGCGCGTTGCGCCTGCCGTTTCCGTGCTTCGGTGTGGCGTTCATGGACCGCGCCACCCTCGAGCTGGCGGAAGCGCTTCTCCGGAAGGACGGGGGCATCCTCGCCGGTCGTCCGCTGCAGATCCTGACGGTGTACGTCAAATGCACCCCGGCGCCCGCGGGCCGCAGGGGGCTCTCCCTGAGCTTCGTCTTCGACGCGCGCGAGGGCCAGTGGCCGTACCTGCTCGGGCGCGAGCTGTGCCTCTCCGAGGACGACGACCTCGACGGCATCCTCGACAGCCACTTCGCGGACGTCGATCCGGACCGGCTCCGCGGGGCCTTCAAGCTGCCCGAGATGAGGAGGCTCGTTCACCTCGTAGTCAATGCCACCCTCTATGCGACCTCGGCGAACGTGCCCTGGCCGCTCGCGCAGTCGCCCCTGCGCAAGCTGCGCGCTGAGAGCCGGTCGCGCGGCAAGGCGAAGCAGGCGCGCGTCGCGCGCCGGGTGGAGGAACTGAGCGACAAGTACTCGGGCGAGGACGTCTTCTACCTGCCCGGGCGCATCCCCATCTCGCAGCTACGCGCGCTGGAGCAGGTCGAACGCCAGGCGAACGGACACGAGCTGATGGCGCGCTTCATGGTGCGCGGCCACTGGAGGCGCGCCAGCCCAGGGTGGCGCGACCGGCGCCTGAGGTGGATCCAGCCGTACTGGAAGGGGCCCGAGCTCGCCGCCATCGTGGAGCGGGAGTACAAGCTCAAGATCTGAATGTGTACACAAACCGGGGCGGTGGATTGCCGGCGGCGGCTCGAAATCGGCTCACCAGCTTCGCGGAGATTGCCGGCGGGGCTTTCGACCCTCCCGACCGAGTTGCGCGGACTACTCGCTGCTGTGCGCGCTGGGGTCGGTCGAGAGCGACGGGGCCATCGCGCGGCTCGAGCGGGAGCGCGTGGACGAGCTGTTCCGGCGGCCCCAGGAGGTCCAGGCGTGGGCGTGGATCCGCGCGTGTATGAGTATGACGCTGCGCAGCTGGAAGGATGGCATCGGCGCGGTCCCGGACCGCGATGGCCGCGAGAACCCCACGCTATGACCGGCACGGCCAAGGAACTGCTGAGACGGCTCGAGAAGCGGGCGAGAAAGGGCGCCCGCAGATACCCGGTGGGGACGCTCGCGTTCTACGGTCCGGACGACCGGCAGGCGAGCAAGATGGTCGCATCCATCGTCGACCGTGAGGGCTCAGAGCCGTCGCGCATCCACAGATGGTGCGCGGAAGGCGTGGACGTCCGCAGCGAGCCGGTGTTCTCGAGAGAGGTCCTCGCGTTCTTCGAGGAGCACGGCGCCAGGAGCGTGGTCATGCCTGACCGCATCATCGGGTGCCCTCACGAGGAAGGCGTCGATTACGAGGGGCCGGTCTGCCCGAACTGTCCATACTGGGCAGCTCGCGACCGATGGACAGGCGAGGTCATCCGGTGATGGCATCGACGCGCAAGAAGCCCACGACGACGACGCCGAAGCGCGAGGCGACAGCCGTCTTCCAGCTGAAGATCACCCTCGCTGGGGTCGAGCCCCCGATCTGGCGGCGCGTGCTGGTGCCTGCCGACATCCGTCTCGGCAAGTTGCACGACGTCATCCAGCGAGCGATGGGCTGGACCGATTCTCACCTGCATCAGTACACGGTCGGCGATCGGAGGTTCTCCGACCCGCGATGCGATGACGACGGTGAGCTCGAGTTCGAGGATGAGCGCAAGGTGACGCTCGACCGGCTCGTCGGAACGGGGCAGGCCCTGAAATACGAGTACGACTTCGGTGACAGCTGGGAGCATGAGGTTCTCGTGGAGAAGACGCGAGAGCCGGATCCGCGCATGTCGTATCCTGCCTGCATCGCCGGGGCACGGGCGTGCCCGCCAGAGGACGTGGGAGGGACGCCCGGATACGACCGCTTGCTCGAGTCCCTCGCAGACCCAGAGGACTCGGAGCGCGATGAGTTCCTCACGTGGCTCGGCGGCGTCTTCGATCCCGAAGGATTCGACGTGAACCTCACGAACCGCGCCCTGCGCTGGAGGTAGGCCGCCTGGCGGGACGGGCTCGTTCAACTCGACGGGCCTCCCCGCCGCGAAGGCGGCGGCCTTCCGGAACAGCCGGCCGAGATAGCCCGCACTCGACGGCATCTACGTGATCCGCACCAGTCTCGCCAAGAGCGAGCTGAGCACACCGGACGCGGTTCGCAGCTACAAGGCGCTGAGTCAGGTCGAGCGCGCCTTCCGCACCCTCGAGACCCTCGACCTCGAAGTGCGGCCCATCCACCACCGCCTCGCCGACCGGGTGCGCGCCCACATCTTCCTCTGCATGCTCGCCTCCTACGTCGAATGGCACATGCGCGAGACTTGGCGGCCCTTGCTGGTCGCAGATGAGGACCTTGCGGCGAAGGCCGAGCGAGACCCGGTCGCGCCCGCGAAGCGATCCGCGGCCGCCGGCGAGAAGACCACCACCAAGCGCCTCGCCGACGGGACGCCCGCGCACAGCTTCCGCACCCTCGTCGAATCGCTCTCGACCATCGTCCGCAACACCTGCCGCGCGCCCGGATCGCCGACCCATACGCCGGGCTTCACCGTGGTGACGACCCCCGACCCCGCGCAGCAGCGCG
>JBBQEB010000148.1:0-8978 GCA_038320275.1 Myxococcales bacterium
TCTCTGGCATGGGCTTCGAATTCGGCGCAGTTCTCGCCTTCGCTGTGGTCGCCGCGGGCTTCGCCCTGGTGGGCCTCACCGGCGGAAAGCTGCTCCGCCCTTCCCATCCCAGCGAGGCGAAGGCGCTCACCTACGAGTGCGGCGAGGAGCCCATCGGCACCGCCTGGGTGAACTTCAATCCGCGCTTTTACCTCATTGCGCTCGTCTTCGTGGTGTTCGAAGTCGACATTGCCCTGACCTTTCCGGTGGTGGTCGTCTTCAAGGAGTGGGTGTACCACAGCTCCCGCTGGGGGATGGTCGCGCTCGGTGAGCTGCTCCTGTTCACGCTCATCCTGGTGGTCGGGCTGGTCTGGGTCTGGGTCCACGGCGATCTCGAATGGGTGAAGCGGCTGGCCGACGTCGAAGAGCCCGGAAGCGGCCGCCGCGATCCGGGGCGCCGCGCCGCCTGACGGCGTCGCCGCGGAAGCCTCTCGCGGTACAACCGAGGAGAAGGGACGCTCCCGCCCAAGCCGCGGGGAAGGTCCGGGAGATCGGGACACATGGCAGCGCACGACAACATGGACGCAGGCATCGGCGGGGAGGTCGTCCTCGGCCACACGAGCCAGCTCGACACGCTCATCAATCTCGCCCGCACGAACTCCATGCACTACATGCTGTTCGGCCTCGCCTGCTGCGGGATCGAGCTCATGCAGACGGGCGGCCCGCGGGCCGATCTCGATCGGTTCGGCGCCGTGTTCCGCGCCAGCCCGCGCCAGTCCGACTTCATGATCGTGGCCGGCACGCTCACCTACAAGATGGCCGAGCGCTGCAAGCTCCTCTACGACCAGATGGCCGAACCCAAGTACGTGATCGCCATGGGCTCCTGCGCGAACTGCGGCGGCCTCTTCCAGATGTCGTACTCCGTGTGCAAGGGCGTCGACAAGATCATCCCGGTGGACGTGTACATCCCCGGCTGTCCGCCCCGCCCCGAGGCCCTCACCGAGGGTTTCCTGCGCCTGCAGGAGCTCGTGCGGCGCGAGCGCTGGAGCGACAAGACGCGGCCGCTCGAGCCCGGGCTGCCGCCGGTCGGCGCGAAGATCGCGTAAGGCGAGACGACCCGCAGGGACGAGACGAGCGGGCGCCCCAGGATGGAAGCGCCCGCGGTCCTCGTCGCACGTCGAAGGGAGTGAACGGACGGATGACCGCACAAGAGATCCAGGAGCGTCTCCAGGCCGCCTTCGGCGACGCCATCGGCCCGCTCTCGGAGCCCAAGATCGATCCGTTCGTCGTGGTGAAGCGCGCGCGGATCACCGACGTATGCTTCTTCCTCAAGGTGACGCCGGGCCTCGAGCTCGATCATTGCGACGACCTGTGCGGGATCGATTGGCCCAAGCGCAGCGTGATCGAGGTGGTCTACCACCTGTTCTCGTACCGTCACCGGCACGGCATCGTCCTCAAGGTGGAGGCCGATCGCGCGAAGCCGGTGGTCCCCAGCGTCCAGGGCGTCTGGAAGACGGCCAACTGGCTCGAGCGCGAGTGCTTCGACATGGTCGGCGTCACGTTCGAGGGGCACCCGGACATGCGCCACCTGCTCCTCCCGGACGACTGGGAAGGCTTCCCCCTCCGGCGCGACTATCAGGAGGCGGGCGGCTACCACGGCATCTCCAACGAGCGCGAGAACCCGCTCGTCGAGCTGCGGCGCCTGGACGAGAAGCGCCGCGCCGAAAGAACGCCGCCGCCCGCCCCCGCCGCCGTCGCCGCGCCGGCTGCGCCCGTCGCGCCGCCCGCCGTGGTCTCCCCCACCCCCGCCGCGCCGGCCGCGCCGCCGGCGAAGCCGTAGCGAGGAGCGTCGATGGAGAAGCTCATCCTCAGGCGCATGAACCGGACCGGCGATGAGATGCTCATCAACTTCGGTCCGCAGCACCCCTCCACGCACGGGGTCATCAACTTCCTCGTGGACACCGACGGGGAGGTGATGCGCAAGGCGATCCCCGACATCGGCTACCTGCACCGAGGGCTCGAGAAGATCGCCGAGATCGTCGGCTATCCCGGCTACATGCCGTACACCGACCGCATCGACTACGTGGCGGCGATGTTCGCGAACGAGGGGTACGCGATCGCGGTCGAGAAGCTCCTGAAGCTCGAGGTCCCCCAGCGCGCGCAATGGCTGCGAGCCATCTCCGGCGAGCTCTGCCGCATCGCGAGCCACCTCGTGTCGGTCGGCAGCATGGCGAGCGACATCGGGGCGTCCACACCGCTCGTGCACGCGCTGCGCGAGCGCGAGTACGCCAACGATCTCATCGAGGCGCTGTGCGGATCCCGCCTCACCTACAACTATCACCGCATCGGCGGCGTGGCGTTCGACCTGCCGGAGGGCTGGAAGGTGAAGTGCCTCGCCTTCCTCGACCACTTCGACTCCGTGCTCGTCGAGTGGGACCGGCTCATCTCGTTCAACAAGATCTACATCAAGCGGCTCGTCAACGTCGCCGTCATCGGGAAGGAGCAGGCGATCGACTACGGCCTGGTCGGACCCAACCTGCGCGGCTCCGGGCTGGATTGGGACGTGCGGCGCGACGTGCCGTACGGCGCGTACCCATCCTTCGAGTTCGCGGTTCCGGTGGGGAAGGGCTTCCAGGGCACCGTCGGCGACTGCTACGACCGGTACTACGTCCGGGTGCTCGAGATGCTGGAGTCGTCGAGGATCATCCGCCAGGCGCTGGAGACGCTCCCCGAGGGCGAGTTGATGGCGAAGGTCCCGCGCAAGATCAAGCCAGAGGCTGGCGAGGCGTTCGCCCGGGTCGAGTCGGCGCGCGGCGAGATGGCCTTCTACGTGGTATCGGACGGGACCGAGCGCCCGTACCGCCTGCGCGTCCGCACCGGCAGCTTCACGGCGCTCAGCATCATCGAGGAGCTCTCGCCCGGTCTCATGGTGGCCGACCTCATCGCGCTCATCGCCTCGTTCGACGTCGTCGCCCCTGAAATCGACCGCTGACCCGGGCGCGCCCCCCGGCGCCCGCGACCTGGGAGCACCTTCCACATGGCCGTGAACTACTCTCCTCTGCCGAAGACGACGCCACGGGCCGTGGTGGCGGTGACGCTCGCGGTCGCCCTCGGGCTGCCGGCGGCGCTGCTCGGCCTCATCCTCCTCCTCGCACCGTCCCTGCAGCCTGCCGTGGTGGGCGGCGCGATGGCGCGATGGTCGGGCTCGGAGGGGGGCGGCTGGGGCCGCTCCATCGTCCAGGTGGTGGCGCTGCTCGTCCTGGCGCTCCTGCTCGTCACCTACGGCGCCGCTTTTTCCGGCGTCATCTCCTGGTACGAGCGGCGCATCGCCGGCCGGATCCAGAGCCGCATCGGCCCGAACCGCGCCGGCTTCGGCGGCTTCTTCGTCTTCATCGCGGACGCGGTGAAGCTCCTCTGCAAGGAGGACCTCGTACCCAAGGACGCCGACTCCCTCCTCTTCCGGGCCGCGCCCTACTTCGTGATGGTCGGATTCGGCCTCACCTTTGCCGTGCTCCCCTTCGGCCACTCCCTCGCCGCCACGGACATGAACGTGGGCGTGCTCTACGTCACCAGCGTCACCGCGCTGGTGGTGGTCGGCATCCTGCTGTCGGGCTGGTCCTCCAACTCCAAGTGGGCGCTCTTCGGCGGGATGCGCTCCGCGGCCCAGGTGATCTCCTACGAGATCCCGGCGGGCGTCGCGATCTTCGTGCCGGTGCTGATGGCGGGGACGCTGTCGATGCAGGGGATCATTCGCGCACAGGGCGGATTCCCGTGGGAGTGGTTCATCTTCCGCAATCCCGCCGCCCTCATCTGCTTCTTCATCGTGTTCACGAGCCAGGTCGCCGAGGCGAACCGCACGCCCTTCGACCTTCCCGAGGCCGAGTCGGAGCTCGTGGCAGGCTACCTCTCCGAGTACTCGGGCTTCCGCTTCGCCATCTTCTTCCTCACCGAGTGGGGCAACATCTGGGTGGTGTCGGCCGTCTCCACCACGCTCTTCCTGGGCGGCTGGCAGGTCCCGGGGATGTCGGCGGAGGCCATCGACGCCGCGCGCGGGAGCGGGCTGCTGCCCTCGCTGGCCTGGTTCGCCTGGAATGGCCTCTCCATGGCGATCTTCCTCGGCAAGGCGCTCGTCCTCTGCAACGTGGTCATCTGGCTCCGCTGGACCCTCCCGCGCGTGCGCATCGACCAGATGATGGGGCTCTGCTGGAAGTATCTCGTGCCCGCCGCATTCGCCTGCTTCGTCTTCACGCTCTTCTGGATCATCGGCGTGCGGTCCGTGCCGGCGCTCGATCGCGGCATGGGGTTCTTGCTCACCGCGGTGGCTGTGGTCGTCCTCGTGCTCTTCGGGATGCGGGTGAAGGGGAACATCAGCGCGGTGCACGGCGACAAGCTCGACCTCTCGAACTGGTAGGACGCAGGCGAACGATCATGGCGACCTCGACCCGCAGCCCCACCGCCCGCTACTTCGGCGACCTGAAGGACACCGTCCAGTCGTTCTGGCACGGGTTCTCCATCACGCTGTCGTACATGCTCCGGCGGCCCATCACGACGCAGTACCCCGACCGCACCGAGCTGCCCGTGCGCGACACCCTGCCGCCGCGTTACCGGGGCTTCCTCGAGGTCGACGCCGCCATCTGCACCGGCTGCCAGGCCTGCGAGCGGGCCTGCCCCATCGGCTGCATCCAGATCAATCTCGAGAAGGATCCCACCAACCCCAAGCTGCGCGCCGTGTCGCAATTCGACATCGACGAGGCCAAGTGCATGTTCTGCGGCCTGTGCGTGGAGCCGTGCCCGACGGGCGCCATCCAGCACACGCGCGAGTTCGAGGCGACGCAGCGCTCGGTGCGCAACCTCGTCTTCCGCTGGGCCGACCCGGAGAATCCGTTCCCCGTCTACAAGGTGGACAAGAGCGCCACCTATTACCCCCGCGTGCCGCTTGGCTCGATCCTCCGGGAGAAGCTCACCCAACGCCGATGGGACGCGCTCGGGCCAGAATTCCTCCCGCCCGACCCTGACGCCGCTGCGAAGGCCGCCGCGGCCAAGGCGAAGGCCGCCGCCCCCGCGGCCAAGGCGCCCGCAGCCGGGGCTGCGGCCAAGCCCGCGGCCGTGGCAGCCGCTGGCGCGGCCAAGCCCGCTGCCGGAGCGGTGGCGCCTGCCGTAAAGCCCGCCGTGCCCGGAGCTCCTGTCGCGAAGCCTGCGGTTCCTGCCGCCAGCGCTCCGGCGGCCGCCGCGGCCCCCTCGAAGCCCGCCCCCGCTCCGGTGGCGCCGAACGCAGCGGGAACGGTCCCGCAGACCACGCCCGCGACACCCGTCTCCACCGAGACGCCCACCAGGAACCCGACCTCCACCGCCCCCACCGCCCCGCAGTCCCGCCCCGTGCCGAATGCGCAGCCCGGGACGGGCCCGACGCCGTCGTCGGAAACGGCGCCCGCGTCGAAGCCGCACGAGAGCCCGCCGGTCGCGACCTCTCCCGAGGAGGCCACCGCGGCCTCGCCGGGTCAGCCGAAGAAGCCGCCCGCCGGCGACCCCGCCTAGGAGCAACCATGTCCCGCAAGATCCAGATCTGGCTGCTCCTGTCGATCGTGGTGGTGGTCTTCGTCGGCCTCATGGGCTGGCGCGTGCTGCCGGACGCCGGCCTCGACGCCTACGTCGGGCTCGGCCCGGTCACCTTGCCGGACGTCCTCTTCTACTTTTTCGGCTTCATGACGGTGGCCGGCGCGGCCGGCGTCGCGCTCTCGCGCAACATCCTCTACAGCGCCCTCGGGCTCCTGGGCGCGCTCCTCGGCGCGGGCTCGCTCTACATCTTCCTGTCGGCCGACTTCCTCGCCGTCACCCAGCTCCTCGTCTACATCGGCGGCGTCCTCGTCCTCATCCTGTTCGCGGTGATGCTCACGAACAGGATCTCCGAGATCAACGTCTCCAACACCAGCCTGGGCCGTGCCGGAGGCGTCGCGCTGCTTCTCGCCACCGCGCCCGTCCTGCTGTTCGCCGCGATCGCCACCCCGTGGCCGCAGCGCCCTCCACCTGCGCTCGCCTACACGACGCGCACCATCGGGAACGCCTTCCTCACGCAGTGGCTCCTCCCCTTCGAGCTCGCCTCGCTCGTCCTGCTCGCCACGCTCATCGGCGCGGTCGTCATCGCCCGCAAGGAGCTGAAGCCGGAAACTGCGGGCGAGCACGAGCCGGCCCTTCGCTAGCAGCCCCCCGCACCCCGGAGCACGCATGCTGCACGTCGGCCTCCATCACTTCCTCTGCATCGGCGCCCTGCTGTTCAGCTTCGGGCTCCTCACCGTCGCGACGCGCAAGAACGCGGTGGGCGTCCTCATGGGCGTGGAGCTCATCCTGAACGGCGCGAACGTCAACTTCGTCGCCTTCAACCACTACGTGACGGGCGGCGTGGGCGGGCAGATCTTCGCCCTCTTCGTCATCGTTCTCGCGGCGGCCGAGGCCGCGGTCGGCCTCGCCATCGTCCTCGCCATCTTCCAGACGTTCCGGTCCATCGACGTCCGCGTTGCGGACACGATGCGGGAGTAACGATGGAACACGCCACCCAGGCTCACGAGCTCGTCCCCATCGCAATCCACGCGGTGCGGTGGCTCTGGCTCATCCCCGCCTTCCCCCTCGTGGGCGCCGCGATCAACGCGACCGTCGGCTGGAAGCTCCAGCGTCTCTACGGCAAGCGGGTGGTGCACGCGATCGCGGTGGGCGCGATGGCGCTCTCCTTCGCGCTCGCGTGCGCCGCCTTCGTCGTCATGGTCGGGCTCGACGGCGAGCACCGGTTCCTGCAGGACACGCTCTGGAACCTGCTCACCGCCGGGAGCGTGCGTGTCGACCTCGCGTTCGCGCTCGACCCCCTGTCGATGATGATGGTCCTCATCATCACCTTCATCGGCGCGCTCATCCACGTGTTCTCCATCGGCTACATGGCCGACGAGCCCGCGTACTGGCGCTTCTTCTCCTACCTCAACCTGTTCGTCTTCTCGATGCTCCTCCTCGTCATGGGGGACAACTTCATCGTGATGTTCTTCGGGTGGGAGGGCGTCGGCCTCTGCTCCTACCTGCTCATCGCCTTCTGGTACACCGACCCGGAGAAGGCCGCCGCCGGCATGAAGGCCTTCATCGCCAACCGGTTCGGCGACCTCGGATTCCTCGTCGGCCTCCTGCTCCTGTTCTGGGCGCTGGGCGGCGCCTGGGAGTCGAGGGAGAACGGGCTCGCCTACGTGCCGGTCGAGGGCGGCAAGGCCATCGCCTCCGCCAGCGACGCGCGCGAATCGGCGGAGCTCGTCCCGGAGGTGGAGGTGGGGGAGGGCGCGAAGGTGAAGGTCGGGCCGACGCTCAACTTCCGCGAGCTGCGCGACCAGGTCGTCATCGAGAAGACCGGCGTCGCCGAGCGGCTCAAGGAGATGCGGTTCTGGGGCTTCGCGCTCCTCACCGTCATCGGCGTGCTGCTCTTCGTGGGCGCCATGGGCAAGAGCGCCCAGATCCCGCTCTACGTCTGGCTGCCCGACGCGATGGCTGGCCCGACCCCGGTCTCGGCGCTCATCCACGCAGCCACGATGGTCACCGCCGGCGTCTACATGGTGGCGCGGCTCAACTTCATCTTCGCGCTCTCGCCGGCGGCCATGGCCTGGGTGGCCTTCATCGGCACGCTCACCGCGGTGTTCGCCGCCTCCATCGGCTTCTTCCAGTACGACATCAAGAAGGTCCTCGCCTACTCCACCGTCTCGCAGCTCGGCTTCATGTTCATCGGAGTCGGCGTGGGCGCGTACTGGGCCGGCACCTACCACCTCCTGACGCACGCCTTCTTCAAGGCGTGCCTCTTCCTCGGCTCCGGCTCGGTGATCCTCGGCTGCCACCACGAGCAGGACATGCGGAAGATGGGCGGGCTCGCGAAGCACATGCCCATCACGCGGCTCACCTACCTCGTCGCGTGCATCGCCATCGCCGGCTTCCCCATCGCGAACGGCTTCTACTCGAAGGACGAGATCCTCTGGAAGGCCTTCACCTCCGAGCACCTCCAGCTCTTCGGTCTCGCCACCCCGTGGCTGGGCCAGGCCATCTACGTGGCCGGCATCCTCGCCGCCACCGGCACGTCGTTCTACATGTTCCGCTCCTACTACATGACCTTCACCGGGACGTACCGCGGGGGGGCCGGACACCACGACGAGCACAACGAGGACCCGCACTCCGCGGTGGCCGCGCCGGTGCTCGCCAGCTCCCACGCGGTCCACGCCTCCGACGGAGCGGCTCACGCGAGCGCGGCGGGAGTGCACGCGCCTGCGGACGCCGACGCGGTGCGCACCGCGGTGAAGGCCGCCCACGCCGGTCACGGCGACCACGGGCACCACGGCGGCACGCCGCACGAGTCGCCCTGGACCATCACCGCAGTCCTCTCCATCCTCGCCGCGGGGTCGGTGCTGACGCTCTTCCTGGGCCTGCCGCAGTCCTGGACCGGCCGGCCGCCACTCCTCGAGCACTGGCTCGAGCCGGTACTCACCGCCGAGGTGAGGTTCGCCGAGAAGCCGCGCTGGATGGAGTTCCTCTTCCAGGGCATCGGCGTGATGGCCGGCGCCATCGGCTGGGTCTTCGCCCGAGGCCTCTACAAGGACAATCGCAGCGAGGTCCCGGCCCGGCTCAAGGAGCGCTTCACCGGGATCTGGACCGTGGTCTACAACAAGTATTACGTGGACGAGGCTTACGCCCGCGTGGTGCTGAGCCCGGCCCTCGCCTTCGCCCGCCTCTGCTCCTGGTTCGACACGAACGTCATCGACCGCCTCGTCCTCTTCACGGGGTCGGTGGGACGGGCGGTGGCGAACCTCGACGACCTCATCGACCGGTACTTCGTCGATGGCGCGGTGAACGCCCTCGCCATCGCCACCCTGGAAGGTGGACGGCGGCTGCGGCGCATCCAGACCGGCCGCATCCAGACCTATCTGTACGGCGCGCTCGCGGGCGGGCTCGCCGTCATCCTCCTCAACTTCCTCATTCGCTGATCCGGA
>JBBQEB010000149.1:0-8958 GCA_038320275.1 Myxococcales bacterium
GGAGACCACTTGATAGGATCCCTGCTGCGGCGCAAGCTGCCCGGCTCGTCGACGGCATCGTGTGCCTCGCGACGGGCCCAGACCAAGCGGGCTCCGCTGTGACGAGCGCGGTAGCTCGCCTATCCTGACGAGGCCGGGCCACCGGCACGCATCCCTCGGAGTAAAGGCTGCCGCGCCGACCGAGCCGGGCGCTCGCTCCCCTGCATCGCACCTCGACCGAGACCCCCCCGGCGTGGGACAACGTCGCGGCCATGATTCGCGACATCCTCCAGATCGACGAGGCGAAGTGCGACGGCTGCGGGCAGTGCATCCCCTCCTGCGCCGAGGGCGCGCTCTACCTCGAGGGCGGGAAGGTGCGGATGCGCTCGGAGATGCTCTGCGACGGCCTGGGCGCGTGCTTGGGCGACTGCCCCCAGGGCGCGCTCACGGTGGTGCGGCGCGAGGCCGCCTCGTTCGACGAGGTGGCCGTGGAAGCTGCGGCAGCCGCCCTCCGGCTGGAGTCACAGAAGCACGCCGCACCTCGGCGGATGCCGCTCGTGCCCGTGAACGAGGCGGCGGGCTGTCCGGGCTCACGCCCGCGTCCGGCGGGCGCAGGACCAGCGCCGCTGGCCCCTCCCCGGGCGCGGCTCTCGATCGTCTCGGAAGCGCCAGCGCCCCCACCGCCGGTCCGCTCGCAAGGAGGCAGCAAGCTCGCGCACTGGCCGGTGCAGCTTGCCCTGGTTCCCGCGAGCGCACCCTGGCTGCGCGGGGCCGACCTGCTCCTCGCCGCGGATTGCGCCCCCTTCGCCTACGCCAACTTCCACGCCGACTTCCTCGCCGGCCGGGAGCTGCTCGTCGGTTGCCCCAAGCTCGACGACCTGGCGTCCTACGCGGAGAAGCTCACCGCGCTCTTCCGGGAGGCCCAGCCGCGCAGCGTGACGGTGGTGAAGATGGAGGTGCCCTGCTGCAACGGAATCGCGACGGCCGCGCGACAGGCGCTGCGCGCCTCCGGAAGCGCTGCGCCGATCGAGGTCGCGACCCTCGCGATCAGCGGCGGCGTCCGCGACCGGGCCTGATGGCACTGCTCAGCCGCTGAACGGCAGAGCGTGAATCGGAAAACCTGCGACTTTCGCGCCGCAGGCGCGGCCCTCTTTCAACGACCCGGAGGCGCGAAGCAGGGACAGCGCCGCACAGCAGCGCATGGGCCCCTGCGTGCGGGAGTGCGCGGCCTTCCCCCGATCGCCCCTAACTCGCGAGCCCCAGGCTCTCCTCGGCGTGGACCGGGGGGGAGGCGGAGGGCGCCTGCCGGGGGCGCGCGTCCTGCGGGCGGCGGTGGGAGAGGTCGAGGACGCTCCCCATGGCCTGCCGGAGGTACTCGTAGCGGTCGAGCTCGAGGCCCGCGGCGATGGCCTGCGCGATGCGCGCGAGCTCCTGCTCCTCGTCGTCGGCGGCGTCGGAGGCGAGGCGCTCGGCGGCGACCGAGCGTGCCTGCAGTGCGCGCAGCCGGCGCACGGTGGCCGCCCGATCCGACTCGAGCCTACCGAGGCGGCGCTCTTCCTCGCCCAGCGCCGCGGCCCTGCGGCCAATCTCGGCGAGGGTGCGGTAATGGGCCTGGTCCCAGGCCGTGGCGAGGGCGTGCGCCTGGGCACGGGCGGCGTTCATGGCGCGGCCGATCCGCAGGAGCCAGGCCGTGGTGATGGGGATGGCAAGGGCCACCAGGAACAACGTGGCCTGGGCGTAGCGCGCATCGACCTCGCGCCCGGCGCCGGGGCGAAGCCCCGCGATGGACCACGCCATGGCGACCGCGAGGCCCGCCGCGCCGACGGCGGCGCAGCCGCCCCAGAACCGCTGGCGGTCCTCCGCCTGGGCCGAGAACGCCTCGATGCCGCGCCGGAGCGCCACGTGGGCGAGGAGGAAGAGGCTGGCGGCGGCGCCGAGGGCGAAGACTCCGCCCATGACGACGCCCACAGGGTTGCGACGCAGCTCGGCCGGCAGATCGAGGGTGTGGATTCCGGCCGCCTCCAGGCAGGGCATGGCGAGCTGCCAGGTCTCGGCGAGGAGCAGCGCCATCGCGAAGGCGAACAGCCCCCATCCCAGCGGAGCGGGCACGCTCGGGCGTCCCATCTGCTTCGCCTGGGCTTCGTCGTCGGGGTCGGCCACCTCGGCGCCCCGGGTGGACTCCTCCATGTCCTTCGCCACCTCCTCCACCCGCTTGCGCTGGACGTCGATGCGCGCCGCCAGCCTGGCGACGTCCGCCTGGGCGAGCTGGATCTCCGGAGCGAGCGCCGAGGAGCCCTCCGCCCGGAGGAAGGACTGGAGCCACGGGGCCCGGCGGGAGGCGGCCGGGGGCCGAGGGTTGAGGGTGATCGCGCCGCCCTCGTCGATGGCAATCTCCACCGGAAGGCTGGAGGGGGAGACAGGAAGGGTGGCGACCTGCCTGGACAGCCTGTGCTGCAGGAAGTCCTCGATGGGGATCGCGGCCCGGACGGCGAGCCGCGCTGCCCAGAACGACGGGAACCAGGTGGCCTTCGGGACGTGGAGCTTGGCGCGCTTGGGAAGCTTGAGCTGGGCCATCTGGCGCCGGGGCGCACGAAGCTCGGCGAGCTTGGTCGCGAGCCACTGGACGGGGCTGACACCCTGGAGGGGCGCGGCAGGGCCTTCGTTGGCTTTGCTGCTCTTGTTCTGGGGCGTCACGGACGACCTCCGAGGCGCCCCGTCCAGACAACCCTCAGGGAGCGCATCTGGGCCGAACCTAGGGCACGCTTGGCGCCTCGGCTAGGGTAACGGAAGGGTACACCTCGGAGAGCTACAGTCCGAGCGGGCGGTTGGCCGTGCCCCGTCACCTGGACGTGGTACGGAAAAGACCGCCATGCCCCTCCGGGACTTCCACGGGCCGCTCGACCTGCGCCTGTTTCATGCCCTCAACGCCGATGGTGGGGAAGCCCTCGACGCGGTGATGCGCGCGCTGTCCTCGCACGCCTTCGGCATCGCCTATGGGCTCCTCTTGTGCGTCATCCTGTACCAAGCCTTCGGCCGTGGCGCGGCCGCGCCGCTGGTGGCGCTCGCCTGGGCTCTCGTCCTCAGCGACGGCGTGGGCGACCGGATCCTGCGGCCGCTCTTCGGGCGCATGCGGCCATGTTACGCGCTTTCGCCGGGCACCTTCCGCCTGGTGGCCTCCGCGGCCAACGCACCATCGCTGCCCAGCTTGCACGCGGCGAACTTCTTCGCTCTCGCCCTGGTGGTGACCCTGGCCCAGCCACGGCTCGCCTCGCTCCTGTACGTCGTCGCGCTGGCGGTGGCGATCTCGCGGGTCTACCTCGGGGTGCACTGGCCTTCGGACGTGCTCGCCGGGGCGGCCTGGGGAACCATCGCCGGCGCGGCCGGCTGGGGCCTCTCCCGGATCAAGCTCCGACGGTGATCACGCGGCTCCGCCCGGTGCCGATAGGCTCCACCCGCACCTGGACGGGAAGCCGCTCCTGGAGCTCGGGCACGTGGGAGATGATCCCGACCGTCCGGCCGAGGGCGGGAAGACCCTCCAGCGCCACCATCGCCTTGTCCAGGCTGTCGCGATCGAGCGTACCGAAGCCCTCGTCGATGAACAGGGTCTCCACCCCCCGCGTCCGGGTGGAGAGCGAGGCGAGCCCCAGCGCCAGCGCGAGCGAGGCCAGGAACGCCTCACCGCCGGAGAGGCTGTTCACGCTCCGAACCTCGTCGCCGAGGTCGCCGTCCACGATCTGCAGATCGAGGTCGGTCTGGGGCACGCGCATGAACCGATACCTGGGCGCGAGGTCGCGCAGATGGCGGTTGGCGCTCGCCAGCAGGGCGTCGAGGGTGAGGCTCTGGGCGAAGGTGCGCAGCTTCTTGCCGTCGGACGAGCCGATGACCTCCCCCAGGAGCGCCCAGGTGCGGGCGCGCTTTGCAGCCTCTGCGCGCCGCGGGCCGAGAGCAGCCAGGCGCTCGCGCTTGCGCGCATCGTCGCGGAGGAGGGCATCGACGCCGGCGTGGGCGTCGCGTGCGGCGCTCTCCTCCGCATGCGCCTCCCCGCGGGCGCTCTTCGCCGCCTCGAACGAAAGGTCGGGCGCGCCACCGGCGTGCACCTTCGCCTGGGCCAGGCGCGCCTCCAGGGCACCGGCGCAGGCCGCGGAGCGGCGCTCGAGCTCGCCCAGGACCGCGCGGGCTTGCTCGGCCCAGCCCACCGGGCGATCGAGACGCCGGGAGAGCTCCTCGCGATCCCACCCCAGCACCGCCAAGGATGCCTCCAGGGTGCAATCGGCCCGGAGGGCGCTTGCGCGCGCCTCTTCGAGCGCCTTCGCGCAGCGGGCCTCGTCCGCGCGCCAGGCTGCCTCGGCGACCCTGGCCGCTCCGAGCTCGACCTGAGCGCTTTCGACCGCCGCCAGCGCCCGGCGCACGCCCTCGCGCAGCTCGGCCTCCACTTCACCGGTGAGCCTTCCGCCGAGCTTCGCCGCGCGGCGCGTCGTGAGCTCGGCAGCGCGGCCGGCGGACAGCTCGGCTGCAGCCCCGCGCTCCACGGCAGTGGCCGAGCGCTCCTCCCCGCGCGCCCGGGCAACGCCGAGCGCCGCTCCCAGCTCCGCGCAGCGCGTGTCGAGCCCCTCGGCGGCCGAGCGCTGGCGTCGATTGAGCGCGACGCTGGCAGCGAGGGCCCGCCGGAAGGGCGCGTCGCGTTCGCGCAGCCTCTCCCGCCAGCCCCCCCACGGAGCGAGGAGCTCGCCGAGCGCGCTCTCGAGCGCGTTTCGATCGGCCAGGCGCGCGGCCCTCTCCTGCCGCGCCAGCTCGACCTCGTGCCCCGCCTGGTCGGCGGCTCGTACCGCGTTCCCCAGCGTTCGGGCCGCCTCCGCTGCTCGGGCCTGCAGGCCCTCCAGCTGCGCGGCCGCCTCCCGCGCCAGCCTTTCCCTGCCGTTGGCTTCGCGCTCCCGGGCGCACACGGTGTCGAGCGCGTCGAGGGCAGACGCAAGGGCTCGCGGCGCGGCATCGCAGCCGTGGAGCGCGTCCTCCGGCAAGCTCGCGCCAGCCGCCTGACACGTCCGAGTCCACCGCTCGCGCGCGGCAGCGAGCGCCTTCTTCCCTTCACGGCCGTGCTCCTCGGACAGGGAGGCCTGGGCTCGCGCGACGGCGGCGGCTCTGGAGGCCTCTCCCGTGGTGCGGACGAGCTGCGCGACCTCTTCCTCGTGGAGGCGAAGCTGCCCGGCCAGCTCGCTCTCGAGGCCAGCGAGGGGCGAGCCGCCCGCCCAGGGATGCTCGCAGGCGCCGCACAGCGGACAGTGCTCACCCGCGACGAGCTCGCGCCGCCGCGCTTCCAGGCTGAGCGCCGCGCGAGCCCGGTCGTGATGATCGCGCGCGAGGTCGAGCGCGCGCCCGGCCTCGACCCGCCCGGCCTCCAGCCCTTTCACCTCGGCCTCGGCCGTCGCTTCAGCCTCGCGGGCGGCGGCCGTCAGCCCGGCGCATCGCGCCACGGCCTCGGCGGCCAGGCGAGCTTCCCTGCCTGCCTGGACGAGGTCGCGCAAGCGGGTGACGCCCTCCTGCAACCTCTCACGTTCCGCGGCGCAGGCAGGGGCATCGAGCTCGGCGGCACGGGTTCGGGCCTGCGCGAGGGCCTCAGCCGCCGAGGCCTCGACGCGAGCCGCTGCGGCCACCTCCTGCCGAGCACGCTCTTCGTCGCCGCGGGCGCGAAGGGCCTCGCGCTCGGTCCCATCGAGCACCACCCCTGCCCGGACGAGCTCGCGCTCGGCCCCCGCGTGCCGGACGAGCTCCTTCTCCCAGCGGTCCCAGCCCTCCGCGAGCGGAGCCTGCGTCGCGTGGTCCGCCAGCCACGCGCGGACCTCGGCGCGCTCCGAGGAGAGGCAGGCTGCATCCTCCCGGACCGCCTCCTTGGCGGCGAGGGCCTCCTTCGCGGCACGGGCCGCCTGCTCGGCCTCGTCCTGGGCCGTGCGCGCCGCGCGGTTGGCGATCTCCACCTCGGCGTCGAGGGCGCGAGCGAGCTCCAACTCGGGAGCTGCCGACCGGGACGCTTCCTCGGCCTCTTCGCGGCACTCCCTGGCTCTCCCGGCGCCTTGGAGCGCGCGCGCGAGCGCCGCCTCGGCCCGGGCGAGCTCCTCGCCAGCAACGTCCGCGTCGCGAGCCCGGACGTCCAGAGCGCCCGCCGCCTCCCGCGCCAGCTCCAGCTCGCCGCGATGCGCGCTCGCCCGCTCGTGCTGCGCCAGGTCCACCCGGAGCCCGGCCTGGCCGTGCGCCTCGCTCTGGATCCTCTCCAGCTCGGCCGACGCAGCCTGCGCGGCGGAGCGCAGCTCCCCCGCGCGCGCATGCCAGCGAAGCGCCTCCTCGGCGGCGCGCCCCGCCTGCACGGCGCTTCGGATCCGCTCTCGCTCCGCCTCCACGGCACGCTCGAGCTCGTCGCGGGCGGTCTCCTCGAGCGGCACCTCGCGACCTGCCTCGGCCTCCAGCGCCTCGAGCGCACGCGTCTCCGCGGCGGCACGAGCATGGGCAGCCATCGAGATGGCGTCGTACAGCTCGGTTCCGGTGGTCCGCTGGAGGATGGCTCCGCGCTCGCCCTCGCCCGCCTTGAGGAAGGCGGTGAACTCGAGCTGGGGCAGGACGACGGCCCGGCGGAACTCGTCGAACCCGAAGCCCAGCCGCTCCTCGATGGCGGAGCGGGTCGTGGCGAGCCCTTCGCCGATCGCCTCGCCCGAGGCGAGGTCCTGAAGCGTCATCTCCTGGGGCTGGAGCCGCCCTCCGGCCCGCGCCCGGGCACGGCGCACGGACCAGCGCGCGCGGTATCGCCGCCCGTCCACTCCCCGGAAATCGGCCTCGGCCACGGCGAGCGCCGTTCCGCGCGAGATGAGCGCGCGCGCGTCGTTCGCGAGCACCCGGTCCTTCTCGTCCTCGTCGGGGCGGCCGATGGGATTTCCGCCGTGACCGCCCAGGCGCGGCGTGCGCCCGAACAGCGCCAGGCAGAGCGCGTCGAGGATCGTGCTTTTCCCTGAGCCGGTGGGGCCGCAGATGGCGAAGAGCCCTGCGCCGGAGATGGGCCCCGACGCGAGGTCCACCTCGAACGGGCCATAGAGGCTGGCCAGGTTCTGGCCACGGATCGCGAGAATTCTCACGCGGCGCGCTCCTCTCGAAAGAGCGCATCCAGGAGCTCGTGGAACGCTGCGAGCACTTCCGGCGGGGGCTCCGAACGGTGGTCGCGCTCCCACTTCCGGCGGAACACGTCCTCGGGCCCGAGATCCGCGAGCGTCCGCTCCGGAGCGGCCTCGGCGAGCGGGCGGCCCGAGCCGGTGAGGCGGGGCGACGGGATGCGGACGAGGCGAGCGGCGCGGCCTTCGGCGGCCTTCTCCAGCATGGACCGCAGCCCGGGCTCGGGCTCGGACAGCTCCACCAGGACCTCCACCCACGGCCAGGCGCTCTCGGGCAGGGCGCTCGCGGAGGGGAGCGCCGCCAGCTCGGCCAGGACCTGGGCGAGAGGCGCTGGGCCGCCCGCGGGTAGGCGCCGCAGCTCCCGGAACACGGGGACGCGCACGCTCCGCACCGCGCATTCGCGCCCATCCAGCTCCGCCACGACGACCTGGTGGGCGTAGTCGCGCTCGGCGAAGGACAGCGGCAGGGGCGAGCCGGAGTAGCGCACGTGCTCGCGCCCACCCACCGGCTGGGCGAGATGCAGGTGCCCCAGCGCTGCGTACGCCACGTCGGAGGGAAAGAGGTCGTCGGAGAGCGCGTGCAGGTTGCCGCCCAGGATCTTCCGCTCGGAGAGCTCGGAGAGCTGGCCGCCGGCGAGATAAAGGTGGCCCAGCGCGACCAGCGCCTCGCCTGCGCGCGCGCGGTCGCGCGCCGCCGCCAGCGCCTGCGCGTACACGCCGCGCACCCCTGCCGCGAGCGCGGTGCCATCGTCGCCCGCCGGGGCTGGAGGGAGATCGGCTGGGCGGAGGAAGGGCACCGCCACCGCGAAGGCCGCCGTCCGGCCGTCCGCGCCAGCGAGCGGAACGATAAGCCTCTCCACGTCGGGCTGCCCGCCCACGCGCGGGAGCCCCCCCACCACGCGCACCCTGCCCATGGCCTCGTGGAACGGGTGCGGTGCCTCCAGCCGCGAGGCAGAGTCGTGGTTGCCGCCGACGACCACGATCTGCAGTCGCGGCAGGCGCTTCCAGGCGTCGACCAGGAACCCGTACCACGCTGCCAGCGCCGTGGCGGGCGGGTTCGCGGCGTCGAAGATGTCGCCCGCGACGAGCAGCCCGTCCACGCTCTCCGACTCCAACGTGTCGAGCAGCCAGGCGAGGAAGTCCGCATGCTCACCGGTGCGGTCGAGCCCGTGCAGCGAGTGACCGAGGTGCCAGTCGGCGGTGTGGAGGAGCCTGAGCTTCACACTGCCAGACTACCCGGGGGGACTGACACGGTTGCCGGGAGGGCGGCAGTCCGGTGGTAGTCCGATCGCAGGCCGACGGGGCTGATCGGCGGGAGCTCCACCTTGAATTAGCCCATCTCGTGGGGTGCGCGCCGGAGGGGAAAAGCTCATGGAAACGGTGTCACGGTCGCGGCCCTTCCCACGGCTCGCCGCGGAGAGACCAGCGCAGGGCGGGCGCGCGGCCAACGACGCCGAGGAAGCCGGCGTGGACGCAGCGGAGGTGGTGGAAGGCGCAGAGGGCGGCGAGGTTCTCCGGGTCGTCGTCGCCGCCCCGGGAGCGGAAGAGGACGTGATGGGCGTGCGCCGCCCGGTGGCTGCAACCGGGCACCTGGCATTCGCCCCGGTCGCGGTCGCGCGCTTTCCTGGAACGGGTGCGGGCGGGCGTCACGGTGGAGCGCCAGGTGCGGACGAAGTGCTGGGCGAGCAGCGCCAGGCAGGTTCCAGCCGCGAGCGGGGTCCCGAGGCGCTCCCGCAGGGCCTGGACGACAGCGGCGAGCAGGGCCGCGATGCGGAGCGGCAGGGGCACCCGGATCACCCGCCGCGCACGCAGCTGCCGCTCGGCCTCG
>JBBQEB010000150.1:0-8607 GCA_038320275.1 Myxococcales bacterium
TGTGGACCTCCTCTCGAGCCTCGACAAGCCGGAGATGCACGCCACCCTTGAACGCCTGGCGGTCGGGAACAAGGTGGCGGCAGACGTGATGACGCCCGGCCCGGTGACCATCGAGGCCGCGGCCCCACTGCTGAGCGCCGCGGAGGTGATGACGCATCGGCGACTGAAGAGGCTCCCCGTCGTCGACGAGCATGGGGCGCTGGTCGGCATGGTGAGCCGCCTCGACCTTCTTCGAACCGTGGCGGGTGGATTTGGGCGCACGGAGCCGACGGCGCGCGAGATGGGACTGGTCGGCGACACGCCGCTCGCTCGCGTCATGCGCACGGACATCCCGAGCGTGCACCCTGAGACCCCGCTGCCCGAGGTCTTCCAGGCGATCGTCTCGACGCGTCTCAACCGGGCGCTCGTGGTCGACTCCGATCGGCGCGTGGTCGGCCTCGTCACGGACGCAGAGCTGCTCGATCGGCTCACGCCGTCGCTGCGCCCGAGCGCGCTGCACTCGCTCATGCAACGGCTGCCGTTCAGCCATCCGAATGGCGAGGACGCCGCGGCGGAGCAGCACTCTCGGGCCCGTTGCGCATCGGACCTCATGTCGCACGACGTCGCCACCGCGACCGAGGACACGCTCCTCAGCGAGGCCATCGCCAAGATGCTGAAGGATGGGCAGAAGGTGCTCGCCGTCACCGACCGGGAGGGGAGGCTGGTCGGGATGGTGGATCGCGCCGACCTGCTGCACGGTCTCGTCCCGCGAGCTCCAGGGGCGTGACATGTGTTGCCGCTCTCCGCAGATGATGCCCCGGGGCCGGATCTCGCGCGAGCAGCGTGATGGAAAGTGGCCGGCCAGGCCGGTGACGGCCACCGTGTAGGTCGGCAACTGGCGATCACCCCCGGTGATGGTATCGAGGGCGGCGAGGAGGGGGCACCGGCGCGCCGCCGGCCCAGGAAGCAGGTGACGGGAAGCGTGTTAGCGCACGCTCCCCGTCGTGCCCCGGGCCTGTGATCGCAGGCGACCAGAGCAAGATTCGAATCGTACATAGCGCGGTCAACGTCAAGCGCTGGATGGAGCGGCCGCCGACGGTGGACGAGGTGCGTCCCGGCCGGTGCCCCGCGTGCGAGGCGCCGAGCAGGCCGGCTGGCGGTGCGCTCGGCCTGCATGGCCACGGTCTTCGAGAGCGGCACCAGTGGGGTCCGGCCGTGTTGGGCGCTGCCGCGGTGTTGATCGCGATCCTGACCCGCCGCTACCGCTGCCAGCCCTGCGGTGCCGTGGTCGTGGTCGTGCCTCGCGGCGTCCTCCGGCGCCGGCTCTACTCGGCCGGAGCCATCGCGCTCGCGCTGGCGCTCTGGAGCGTGGCGGAGTTGGCGCCGGCCGAGGTGCGCAGGCGGGTGAGCCCCTTCGCCGTCGTGGGCGCCACGGCGGCGGCGGGCTGGTCCAGCCTGCGGCGGTGGTCGCGAGCAGTGCGCGCGGGTCGGCTCTTCCCGGTCGTCCGCGCGCTGCCAGCGGAGGCGACGCTGCGCCAGGTGGCAGCCCGCGCGGCGACGACGCTCGCGGCCTGGGCGCCAGGCGCGGGAGGGCTCTCCATCGACTCGGCGGCGTTCCTCGGGGCCGCGCATGTGAGCTGACGTCCATCGCCGCGGCGACGCGAGCGGAGCCGGTCCCACCATCCAGGATCGCTCCGCGCCCGGTCGGCCGCAGGGCATGGCTCTCCGCTGCGCCACCGTCATCCCGGCGGTGCCGCAACGAGGAGCCAGACATGGACGAGTCCACCCAGGCGACGGCGCCGCCGCTGCCGAAGCAGCCACCCCTCGCGCCCAAGGACCACGCCGAGACCGTCGCCATCTTCCGCAGCGAGATCGTCGGCGCGCTCACCCGGCGCGACCTCGACCACGGCGAGCTGCGCGCCCTCTTCCGCGCGCTCGCAGCGCAGCGCTTCCGCCCGCCGGGGCTCGAGACCACCCGCCACTACTCGGTGACCACCTTGGAGCGCTGGTTCTACGCGTACCGCCAGGGCGGCCTCCCCGCGCTGCAGCCGGCCCCTCGCAGCGACCGCGGCCACGCCCAGGAGCTCACGCTCGAGCAGCGCCAGCTCCTCCTCGACATCCGCAAGGAGCACCGCTCGGCCTCGGTGCCGCTCATCCTGCGCACGCTCATCGCCGACGGGCGCCTCGCGGCCGGCGCCGTCTCCCAGGCCACCGTGCGGCGGCTCTACGTCGAGCACGGCCTCGACCGCGTGCCCATGCGCGAGGGCGGCGGCCAGAAGACGCGCCTGCGCTGGGAGGCGGAGAGCCCGGGTGCGCTCTGGCATGCCGACGTCTGCCACGGCCCGGCGCTCATCATCGGTGGCAGATCCCGCCCGCTGCGCATCCACGCGCTCCTGGACGATGCCAGCCGCTACATCGTCGCCATCGAGGCACGCCACACCGAGCGCGAGACCGACATGCTCGAGATCCTGGTCCGTGCGCTCCGGCGCCACGGCCAGCCTGACGTCCTCTATCTCGACAACGGTCCGACGTACATCGGCCAGATCCTGCGCACCGCCTGCGCCAGGCTCGGCATCTCGCTCCTGCACGCCAGGCCCTACGACGCGCAGGCCCGCGGGAAGATGGAGCGCTTCTGGAGGACGCTCCGTGAAGGCTGCCTCGACCACCTCGGGTCGATGACCTCGCTCCACGACGTCGAGGTGCGCCTCTACGCCTTTCTCGACCAGCACTACCACGTCGCTCCACACGCCTCGCACATGGGGCGGACCCCTGGCGACGTCTACGCCGATGGCAAGCGCGCTCCTGATAGCCTCGACGAGCAGAAGCTCAGGGACGCGCTCACCGTCCGCGAGCGCCGCCGCGTCCGCGCCGACACCACCGTATCGGTGGACGGCCAGGACTGGGAGCTCGACCAGGGCTTCCTCGCCGGCCGCGTCGTCACCGTCGGCCGCTCGCTCCTCGACGGCCTGCCCTGGGTGGAGCACGAGGGCCAGCGCCTGCCGCTCCACCCCGTCGATCCCAAGGCCAACGCCCACCGCAAGCGGCCACCGCGCCGGCCGGGAGAGCCGGAGGCGAAGCCGCTCACCCCCTTCGACCCCGCCGGCGCCCTCCTCGACCGCGCCATCGGCCGACGCCGTAGCGACGAGGGCGAGCGATGAGCGAGAGCTACCTCGGCTCCTTCGGCCTCAAGGAAGCGCCCTTCACCAAGGAGATCGCCGACGCCGATCTATGGGTGCCCAGCTCCAAGGCCAACCTGGTGGACGAGCTGTGCGAGGCGGTCTCCGAGCGCGCCTCGGTGCTGCTCACCGGCGAGCCTGGCGTCGGCAAGACCTGCGTCTTGCGCGCCGTGCGCAAGCGGCTCCCCGAGGCCGGCTACCGTCTCACCTACTGTCACAACGCCACCCTCGGCCGTCGCGACTTCTACCGCCAGCTCTGCCTCGCCCTCGGCCTCGACCCCAAGGCCACCGCCGCCAGCGTCTTCTTCTCCGTGACCTCCCACGTCCAGGACCTCGGCCAGGAGCGCGTCCACCCCGTCTTCCTCATCGACGAGGCGCACCTCCTCCACCCGGAGATGCTCGCCCACCTGCACATCCTCCTCAACTACGAGTGGGACTCGAAGGCGCTCCTCTCCCTGATCCTGGTCGGGCTGCCCGAGCTCAAGGACCAGCTCAAGATGCGCCGCTTCCGCTCGCTGCACTCCCGACTCCACTGGCGGCTGCACATCGACCAGCTCACCCCCGAGGACACGGCCGAGTACCTGCGCTACCGCATGAAGCACGCCGGCTGCGACCGCGACGTCTTCACCCAGGATGCCGTCCAGTTGCTCCACGAGGCCGCCTCCGGCGGCATGCGCGACCTCGACCGGCTCGCCACCGGCTGCCTCCGCGAGGCGGCCCGCAAGAAGCGCAAGCTCGTCGAGCGCGATGTCCTGCCCTGCGTCCTCGACCGCGACGGTCTGGAGCGGGCTGGGTGACCCCGCTCACCTGCGGCCTCGTACTCGCTCCGCGCCGCCTCGTCGCCGTGGTCGTCGGGCCCGGCGGCGAGGCGCGCCGCGCCATCCGCGCCGCCCTCACCGACGACGCGCGCTACGGCCTCGTCGCCTACCTCGCCCACGCGGGCGCCGAGATAGTCGCCGCCGAGGCGCTCGTCCGCGCCAACCCGACCGCGCAGCACGCCCTCGCTGCCGGTCTCGTGACGTGGGCAGCACCCGACGCCCTGGTCGCGGCCGTCGCGCGCGCGGTGGCGATCACCGACCCGGCGCGCATCGCCGCCATGCTCGCAAGGCTCCCGCGCATCCCGCTCCTGCGTGCCCAGCTCCGCCGTCTCGCCCCGACCGTGGAGCCGCGCCAGGTGCGGCTCCTGTGACGCGCCGCGCCCATCACGCGCTTGCGCGCTGCCCGCGCACAGCCGCGGTGGACACCAACCAGCCGGGTCGCGCCTCCATCATCCAGCTTGCGCGGCCACAACATGCGCGTCCTCGTCGTCTCCGACCTGCACGGGAACTGGGAGGCGCTGCGTGCCGTCGCGGCGGCCGAGCGGACGGATCGCGTCATCTGCCTGGGCGACATCGTCGACTACGGGCCGCGGCCGGTGGAGACGGTGAGGTGGGTTCGCGATCACGCCGACGTCGCGGTGCGCGGCAATCACGACACCGCGGTAGCGCTGGGCGTCTCCTGCCGCTCTGCTCCGGCCTTCCGGCGTCTCTCGGAGGAGTCTCGCAGGCTGACCGTCCCCATGCTGCCGGAGGAGGACCGGGAGCTCCTCGCCGGACTGCCGCTGCGGGCGTCGCTCGAGATCGACGGCGTCCGGCTGGCGCTCCTGCACGCGGCGCCGGCGGACCCGCTCTATCAGTACTTGCCGGCAAGCGACGTCGAGGGCTGGCGGACGGCGGTGGCGGGCATCGACGCCGACCTCGTGCTCGTCGGACACACACACCTACCGGTCATCCTCGAGCTCGGCGGGAAGAAGATGGTCAACCCCGGGTCAGTCGGCCTGCCGCGCGATGGTGACCCGCGGGCGTGCTATGCCCTCATCGAGGACGGCCGCCCGGTGTTGAAGCGCATCGCCTACGACCTCGAGAGGACGATCGCGGACCTGCGCGCCTGGGGACTGCCCGACGACGTCTCGCGCAAGCTGGAGGCGACGTACCGGGGCGAGTCTGTCGCCCCGCCCGTGTACGGCGTGCAGTGCTGACCCGGCAGGCTCACGCATAGCATCCTGTGACCTTCGCGGTACTACCGTCCGTCCCGCACCACCCTGGGTCGGCAAGCGCCCCGGGGTTGACCCGCTCCCCCGCGCTGCCGGCCTGCATCCGGGCGGGTGAACCACCACGCCCAGGCGATGAGCGCTCCCTGGAGTGGGAGACGTGCCCAAAGCATCCACGCCGGACCGTGAAAGCCGATGCGGTGCACGGCCATGTTCACGTTCGCGGGAAAGACCGCGACGAACAGCGCGACGAGCCCCCATGCGGCCCAGCGGCGCGTCGGAGCGTAGAGGAGACCCAGGCCGCCGAGGATCTCGAAGAGCCCGCTGACATAGACGAGCGCGAGCGGCGCAGGGAGCACCGCTGGGATGATGCGAACGTAGGGGGCGGGAACGGCAAAGTGCAGGGCGCCGGCGGCGACCATCGACACCGCGAGCAGGAGGCGGAGGGCTGTCTTCATGAAGTGTTCGACCACGATGTCGAAAACTCGGGGTCGCCGCTGTTGCAACTCGCACTCGCGGCGGCCCTCGGTGGGCTCGGTAGACCAGCCGTGGCGTTCCGCCACAGGGTCAATCCTCGGAGACTACAAGGGCATCCCACACCACCGGTCGCGGTTGTATCATTCGTGAAGGTGGTGAACGCGACTCCGCGGCGAAGCCGCTCGACTTCTCGGAGTCGTCCAAGGGGGTGTCGTCGATGCGCGGAATTCAACTCGCTGGCGCAGTCGTCATGCTCGTCGCTTGCGGCTCTTCCGATCACGCGCAGTCGTCGGATCGCGTCCTGTCTTCTGCCCGATGGCCGGCCAGTGCGAACACGTATAGCGCGTCGACAGGCGTCGGATGCCTGCCTCGCTCGACGCTTCAAGTCTGTGAGGTCCCCGAAGGCTCGGTCGTCCACGGAGATGGTTCCATCACGACTCCCGCCGGACACACCGTCCGCTGCGACCCCGCCTGCGAGTTCTCGGAATACTCGCTGCAGTGTACGAGCGAGCCCGGAGCCAGCATCCCCGAACCGGCCCCGGCGCTCGGCTGCAGCGTCGTCCCGATCCCCACGCCGTCGACCTCGATGTTCTACTGCTGTCCCGGAGTGCCCTGACGCTGCCGGAGTCGAACGACCGGCAGCGGACGCCGGCGCGGCCACCGAGCGGCCCAGCAACCGAGGCGCGAGGGTGCGACAGAGCCCGCCCCGCCGAGGGCCGAAACGAAGAACCCCCGGCAACTCAGGGAGTTACCGGGGGCGAACTGGAGCGGGAAAAGGGATTTGAAGCTTGCTGGCATAGGTGCACCCCTGGTCCGAGTGGTGGAGCAGCCCAAGGCCGGGGCAGCGCCGCTTGATGGCCATCTCGAGCGCCGCGATGGTGAGGTGGCGATCGTTCACCGGGGATAGCGCCCAGCCGACGACGAACTTCGAGTACAGGTCCAGGATGACGGCGAGGAAGAGCTTGCCGTTCCCGGTGAGCAGCTCCGTCGTGTCGCCCACCCACTTCTGGTTCGGGGCGCTCGCCTCGAAGTTCCGGTCGAGCAGGTTGGCCGCGACCGGCTGGTTGTGCTCGCTCATCGTGGTGCACTTGAGACGCCTGCGGGGCCGCGCCCGGAGCCCCTCCTGGCGCATGAGCCGCGCGACGCGCTTCTGGCTCACGTGAATGTCCTGCGCCTTCGCGAGCTCCTCCTTCTCGCCCGTCGTCAGCACGCCGGGCTTGCCTTTGCCTCGGTCCGCCCGCGCCCGCTCCACCCATTACCGCAGCGCCGATTGCGTGAGATCGAGGTCGCGGGCAACCTGCGGGATGGTCTTCCCCTCCTCGAGGACGAGCCGCACCGCGCCCGCCCTGTACTCGTCCGTGTAGCTCCTACGCTGCCGCCGCTTGCTCGACCCTTCGGCCATGATGGACACCGTATCCGCCTTCCGTTCGGTGTCCACGAAACCGGATCAAGCCCACATCGAGGGGCCGATCCCGTACCTGTTCCTCGACGCCACCTTCCTCGACGCACGGTGGGCGCGGGAGATCGAGAACGTCTCGGCGCTGGTGGCCTACGGTGTAGGCCTGGACGGCCACCGGCAGCTCCTGGCGATCACCATCGGCGCCGAGGAGTCGGAGGCGTCCTGGAGCGATCTGCTGGCCCAGCTCAACGAGCGCGGCCTGGCGGGGGTGCAGCTCGTCATCGCCGACGCTCACGCCGGCCTGGCGAAGGCGGTGCGCCACCACCTGCCAGAGGCGCCGCTGCAGCGGTGCTGCGTCCACGTCCAGCGGAACGTCGTCGGGAAGGCCCCCCAGAAGCTCAGGGCGCGGCTCGCCAAGGCGGTCTGGCAGGTCTTCCTGGCGCCGAGCAAGGCCGACGCCCGCAGGCGGATGGTCGAGCTCGCTGCCGGCCTCGGGCGCCAGCTCCCCGAGTCGATGGCGTGCCTCGCCGACGGCTTCGAGGCGGCCACGAGGTTCTACGCGCTTCCCAAGGCGCACTGGCACCGCATCCGCTCCACCAACGGTCTCGAGCGGCTCCACGGCGAGATCAAGCGCCGCACCAACGCGGTGGGGGCCTTTCCCGACCGGGGCAGCGCCCTCCGCCGTCGCACTGAACGTGACTGCCATCTGGACCGACCGCCGCTACCTGGACATGTCTCTGCTGAAGTCGAAGGACGTCGCCGTCGCCAAGGCGGCGTGATCAACCCGAGGGGCTTCACGCGAAGTACGATTTACACAGAAGACGGGACTTGACCCGCACGAGCGGCAGGATGAAGAGCGTCAGGAACGAGGACGGGTAGAGGAAGATCGGTAACCGCCCGGTGGCGGACGTGTTGACGTAAAGCTTCATCGCGCCCGGGCGCGGCGCGCGGGGTGAACGGTTCTTGACTGCCATGGGGGGGCTCCATCGCTCGCGGCAGGGCCACCTGGCAGCGACGGCATCGCTGCTGGTTGGCGGACGGATCGCAGAGCCGCGGCTCTCCCCGTCCTCGGGATGGGCTGCGGCCTCATCATTTCGCGTCTGCCGCGGGCAGTCAACGCCGTCCAGACTGCGTCGCGAGGGGCGAGCCCGGATCGCCTCGTCCTACCCGGCTAATGAGCAGGGCGGCCCGTCCCGCACCGCCCCCTCCCACATCCGCAGGTTGAAGATGAACCCCCTTCCGCCGAACCGCGCGATCGCCTCGCGGGTGAGGGGTGGTGCGTTCCGGTCGTGAGCGATCTTCTCCGCCAGATCGGGGAGCTTGTCGTCTATGCCGGTCACCGTACATCACGACACTCCCTACGATCGGCACCGTCCTTCCGCTGTTGAATGGGTGATCGGCATCGGCCGGAATAGCCGATCGGCATGGCCGGAATCCGCACTTGGCGCTGTAACCTCCTCCAGACGAAGATGGTACCCATGCATCGACCGAACCTCGCCGCTCTCCTCGTCACCTGCACACTGACCGCTGCGCTGCTGGGCTGCGGC
>JBBQEB010000151.1:0-8346 GCA_038320275.1 Myxococcales bacterium
TGGCGAACCAGGCGCAGGACATCGTCGATGCGGTCAAGAAGGACGGCTCCTGGGGTGTCCACGCGCCCAAGTTCACGCTCGCGCGGGTGAACGAGGCCCGGGTGCTCGTGGACGGCGCCCAGGCGGCCCTCGCCGGGAAGCCGATGCGCACGGCGATGAAGTAGCGGTAGTCCTTCCCTCCCCCGGGCGCTCGGCGTCTGGGGGAGGACTCATCGGCCCCGACGCCCGTCGAGGCGAGGTCGCCCTCGGGGGAACCATGCGCCGCAACCTCCTTCTCATCCTGTTCCTCCTCTTCGCTCCCCCTCGTGCGAGCGCCGGCGAGCCGTACCTCCACGTGTCGGTGGACGCTGTCGCGCGCTTCCTCGGCACGCCGGGCGTCCACGTCTTCGATGTGAACCCGGACGAGATCTGGAGCCGGCACCACCTGCCCGGCGCGGTCCACGTCACGGATCCGGATCTCTCGAAGGTGCTACCCGCCGACCGCGGCGCCTCGATCGTCTTCTACTGCTCGGGCCGCGACTGCGAGATGAGCCACGCCGCAGCACGCGAGGCGGCCGAGCGGGGGTACACGAACGTCTTCGTCATGGTGGACGGGATCGAGGGCTGGGTGGCGCGCGGGAAGCCCGTGGAGCGCGCCCCGGGCGCCGTCGCCGCCCCGCCCACAGCCCGAACGGCACCGCGCTGAGCGTATTCCGCCCTGCAAAGGTCCTCCGCGCCGCCAGTGGGTCGTGCAGGCCGCAGAGGAGACGGGTGGTTTAGGAGAGCTCTTCCCAGCAGCGCCGCTCGTCGAACCGTGCGAGCGCGGCGAGGGACTCGGCGGTGGCGACCTGCTCGCGGCGGAGGAGCGTCGCGAGCTCACGGGCGAAACTTCGAGCGTCGGTCAGGGAACAGCATCGCACGCGGGTCTGACATTGCCATTGCGCAAAGCAGCCACATAACCGTAATTGCATTGCGATTGGATTGCTCAGTTCACGCCAGGCGCGTGCCTGCGGCGCTGGACCGCGAGGCCGCCTCTCGTCGCGGCCAGCACCAGCCGGGCAAAGCGCTTGTCGCCCCACGTCCGGAACGGAATCGGAGCGACAACCACGCTCGCGCCTCGGGGCGCGCCTTGGTTCAGGCGCTTGAACCAGGGTCGCGAAGGGCCTCCTTCACGCCACCGGCAGCGCCGGGCGGATGTCCACCTGGAGCAGCGCGTGAGCCTGTCGAAGCGCGCGCTCCACTTCCTCCGGGTGCTCGCCGCGGGCGAAGGCGAAGCCCAGGTAGCTGCAGGCCTCCGGCAGCGGGGCCACCTCGCGCCCCTCCTCGGCGGTGATCACCACGTCCTCCACGCCCGGCACCGCCCGCGCGGACTCGACCCCCGTCACGCTCCGCAGCACCCCGCCGCGAGGGATGGGCAACATCATGACCCCCGCCGCACGCCGCTCGCGCGCGAGCCCGGGCAGCGGCAGGCGCATGGCATGCGCGATCACGAGCTCCTCCAGCGACACGCCTGCCCCGAAGCGCAGCGTGCGCGCGCACAGGCCGCCCAGCGTGCGCGCGGCCACCTCCAGCACCACCGGGCCCGCAGGGCCGAGGCGCAGCTCGGCGTGCACGGGCCCCTCCAGGAGCCCCAGCGCCTGCGCGGCCGCCGCGACCGTCCGCGCGACAGCTTCTTGCACCTGCCCTGGGTGGCGCGAGGGCGTCACGTAGAGAGTCTCCTCGAAGAACGGACCATCGAGCGGGTCGGGCTTGTCGAACAGGGCGAGGACGTCGAGCGTCCCGCCCCGGAGCAGCCCCTCCAGCGCGACCTCGGCGCCGGGGACGAAGGCCTCCACCAGCAGCGCCTCGCCCGCCTCGACGTCCTTCGGTCGCCGCTCGGCGCGCGTGGACAGGAGGATGCGCTCGATCCTGCGCCACGCCGCCTCGAAGGATGCGACGTCGTCGGCGCGGATGACCCCGCGGCTCCCGGAGAGCCCGAGCGGCTTCAGGACGCACGGGAAAGGGCTGGCGGCGGCCGCCCGAGCCGGCCCGCCCTCCAGTGAATGCGCCGCGAAGCTGGGGACCGGCACGCCGGCGGCTGCCAGGGCCTCGCGCTGGAGGTGCTTGTTGGCAGCCCGGCGGGCTGCAGCCGGGGGGTTGTGGGGCAGCCCCAGCCGCTCCGCGGCCAGCGCGGCGATCACCGCCGTCCCCTCGTCCGTGGCCACCACCCCACCCACCGGCCGCTCGCGCGACAGCGCCAGGATCCGCTCCGCCGCGCGCTCCGGCCGCCGGTAGTCGAGCGAGACGTGGTCGCGCGGAGCGCCGACCGCATCCTCCACCCGGTGGCAGAGGTCGGACCCGACGATGACCGGCACCTGCATGCGCCCGGCGGCCGCGATGAAGTCGTCGGCGCGGTAACTGCTCGTCGAGACGAGGAGGAGGAGCGAGGGATCCATGCCTGACCTCTTTAGTACCGGAGCGGCCACCCCGCGGCGCGCGCGATATGCTCTCCCGATGCTCCAGCGGATCGGCATCTCGCTCGAGGACGGCCTCCTCGAGCGCTTCGACGCCCTCATCGAGGAGAAGGGCTACGTGAACCGGTCGGAGGCGGTGCGGGACCTCATCCGCGGCGAGCTCGTACACCGCGAGTGGTCGCTGTCGAGCTCGGAGGCGGACCGCGTGGCGGTGGTGACCCTCGTCTACGACCACGACTCCGCCAGCCTCGCGCAGAAGCTCACGCACATCCAACACGAGAACCACCTGGCGGTGGTCTCCTCGCTGCACGTGCACATGGACCCGCACAACTGCCTGGAGGTGCTCGTCCTCCGTGGAAAGGCGAAGGACATCCTCCGCATGGGGGAGGGGCTCGCCTCCACCCGCGGGGTGAAGTTCGGGAAGGTGGTCCCCGCCACCACCGGCAACGACTTCGGATGAGCTCGACCTCGGCTCCCGCCCCCGTCCGCGTCGCCTGGAGGCGCGGCGACGCGCCCGGCGCGCTCCTCGACCGCGAGTGGCTTTTGGCGAACGGCCTCGGCGGCTACGCCTCGGGGACGCTCGCGGGGATCCCCACCCGCCGCTATCACGGCCTCCTCGTGGCAGCGCTCCCCGGCATCGGGCGCGTGGTGGCGCTCACCCGCCTCGACGCTGTCCTGCGCCTTCCGGGTGGCGAGGCGTACCCGCTGGGCGGTGGCACCGCCAGCGGAGCGTCGGGCCCGGACGGCGAGGCCCGCCTCACCGGCTTCCGGCTGGAGCTCGGCCTGCCGGTCTGGACGTACGGAGTGGGCGGGCTCACCCTCGAGCAGCGCGTCCTCATGCCTCACGCGCAGAACACCGTCCACGTCGGCTTCTCGGTGGTGGAGGGCGCGGGCTCCGCGGTCCTCGAGCTTCGCCCGGCCCTGCACGCGCGCAGGCATGAGGACCTCGTCGGCGCGCAGCTCCCGGCGTACGCGCTGACCGCGGTGAACGGTGGCTTCGAGGTCTCCCCCGGCGGCGAGCTCCCCACCCTCCGCTTCGAGGTGCGCGGCGCGCCTACGACCTTCACCCACCGCGAGGAGCGCATGGCGCAGATCTACGCGGCCGAGCGGAGCCGCGGCTACGCATGGGAGGGAGCGCTGTGGAGCCCCGGCAGCTTCGAGGTGCCGCTCTCCCATGGCGCGCCGGTCACCTTCGTCGCCTCGACGGAGGTGTGGGAGGTCGCCCGCGCGCTTTCTCCCGAGGCAGCGCTCTCCGCGGAGACCGAGCGGCGCGGCCGGCTCCTGGTGCGCGCACCGGCTCCGGCGCGCAGGGGCGCCGCCGCGGAGCTCGTGCTCGCGGCCGATGCCTTCCTCGTCACTCCCGTCGGGCGGGCGGAGGACGCGGCCCGCTCGCAGGCCGAGGGCGACGAGCCACGCACCGTCATCGCCGGCTATCACTGGTTCACCGACTGGGGCCGGGACACCATGATCAGCCTGCGCGGGCTGGCCCTCTCCACCGGCCGCGCCGCCGCCGCGGGGCGCATCCTGCGCGCCTTCGCGCGCCACCTGCGGGACGGTCTCATCCCCAACTACTTCCCGGAGGGCGACGCCGAGGGCGTCTACCACACGGCCGACGCGACGCTCTGGTTCTTCCACGCTTTGGATGCATACGTGGCGGCGACCGGCGACCGCGCGACCCTGCGGCAACTTCTACCCGGCCTGGAGAACGCAGTCGCGTGCCACCAGCGCGACACCCGTTTCGGGATCGGGGTGGACCCCGCCGACGGTCTCCTGCGCCAGGGTGCCGAGGGGTACCAGCTCACCTGGATGGACGCCAAGGTGGATGGCTGGGTGGTGACGCCGCGGCGGGGCAAGGCGGTGGAGATCAACGCGCTCTGGTACGGGGCGCTGCGCATCCTCGAAGGCTGGCTGCGGCAGGAGGGGCGCGCCGCCGACGCGAAGCCCATCGCGCACGCCGCCGAATGCGCGCGTGAAAGCTTCAACCGGCGCTTCTGGTTCGAGGCGGGCGGGCACCTCTTCGACGTCGTCGACGGCGAGGACGGCAAGGACGACCCCGCCTTCCGGCCGAACCAGCTCTTCGCGGTAGCCCTCCCCTATCCCGTGCTCGACCCAGCCCGCTGGAACGCGGTCGTGAGCACCGTGCGCGAGAAGCTTCTCACGCCGGTGGGGCTGCGCTCCCTCGCCCGCGACCATCCCGACTACCAGCCCAGCTATCACGGCGACCTCCGCACGCGGGACGCCGCCTACCACCAGGGCACCGTCTGGAGCTGGCTCATGGGCCCGTTCGTCGATGCCTGGCTGCGCGTGCACCCGGACGACCGGCCAGGGGCTCGCGGGTTTCTCGACGGGCTGGTGGCCCACCTCGGAGAGGCCGGCGTCGGGTCGGTGAGCGAGGTCTTCGACGCCGAGCCGCCCTTCACGCCGCGCGGGTGCATCGCCCAGGCATGGGGGGTCGCCGAGCTCCTGCGCGCCCTCCTCGCCACCGAGGCGGAGGTCCCGAACGCACCCAGTCGATGACCTCGTAGGTTGGGCTTCACCCCTCACAGTTGGGCGATTGCCGCGGGAGGCTGCGCAACCTTAGCTTCGGGTCGATGCTGGACACCGTGGACGCCTGGGAGTTCGACGCCTCGTGCGACCTCGCCGAGTCGGTGTGCGTCGCGCGCGAGCGGGTGCGCCCCCCCACTCTCCGTGGGCACCTGCTCTCCTCGCATGGCGATGCGCTCACGCTCCAGCTCGTGGAAGGGCAGCCGCGCCAGGACGGGCGCACCCTGCTCTACGTCGCGGGATATGGCGCGTTCGTGGTGGGCCGCTGGGAAGAGTGGCCGCCGCTGCCGGGGTGCACGGCAACCCGACTGCTCCTCACGTTGCTCGCCTTCCCGCAGCCCTCGCCACCTCGCCTCGACCGCTCGCCCCGGTGAGCCCAGCGGGGCACCTGGCTCGCCCCTTCCTCCGATCACTTCGCCTGTCCCACGCTGGCCGGCCGGTCGAGCACCTCCACCAGCTCGAGGAAGCTGGAATCGAGGTCCGCGGCCTCCGCAAGCGGGGAGAAGCGCGTGCGGATGGGGAGGGACCTGCTCTTCGATGCGCTTTGCCGACGCGCCACTACCCCCGTCGGCCGACGGTGCCGGCAGGGCACATGACCAAAGAAAAGGGCTCCTCGCGGAGCCCGAAGTGCTTGATATGAATGTGGACCCGACCGGGATCGAACCGGTGACCTCTTGAATGCCATTCAAGCGCGCTCCCAGCTGCGCCACGGGCCCGGAGGAGCGCTGTCCTACCCCGTCGCCGCAGCGTGAGTCAAGAGAACGTCGGCCCGGTTCACGGGTGTTGATGAATTGCGCCAGGGCCACCGGCCGCGGCGGCGTGGCGCCAGGGGTGGGTTCTGGTAATCTCGTGCAAGTCTCCGAACTTGGAGCGCCTGCGCACACCTGCTCCCCTGGCACCCACCTTGCTCTCCTGCCGAGTGGAGAATCAGCCCATGCGCGCCCTCGCTCTCGCCACGCTCCTGTCCGCCCTCCCAGCTCTCGCCCACGCCCAGGCGAATGGCCCGGCGACCCACGGCACCGCGCCAGCGCCGGCACCCGGCTCGGGCGAGGCGCGCACCGCTCCAGCACCCGCCCCCGGTTCGGGCGAGGCGCGCGCCGCTCCAGCACCTGCCGCCCCGACCACGCGCAGCGCGCCCCCCTCGGGCGCGTACCGGGCCTTGCCCGCCCCCGCCTACCGCCCCCGCTCCTTGCCGGGCCACGTCGACCCTGGCGTGCGCCCCGGCTACCCGCGGTACCTCTACGATCCGTACGCTTACTCGCTGGCGCCGCTCTGGTGGGGATGGGGATGGGGCTACGGTTACTACCCGCTCTACCCGCGGCCCGAGTCGGGGTACGCGCCGGAGGACGTGGACCGGATCAACACGCGACTCGCGGTGAACGCGGGCGTTACCCTGAAGCACGGCGGCGGCGCGGCGGGCCTCACGCTCGGCATCGAGGGGGAGCGGCTGGGGGTCCACCTCGGCCTCGACGGCCTCTACCCCGGCGCCGGCACCTACGGCTTCGACTCCTCCACCACCTACGGTTTCGCGACCGCGCACCTCACCGCCGCGCTCGTCGCGACCGACTTCGCGCGGCTGCGGCTCGAGCTGGGCGGGAGCATGCTGTCCTACCCTGACGCCGGGCCGGACGCGGGCTTGAGCTCCTTCGGTCCCGACGTCGGCCTCTCCGGCAGCGTGTCGCTGGTGGGCCCGCTGGGCGTGGAGGGCTACGTCCGGGTCACGCCGCTGCCCATCCCCATCGTGGACGTGCAGGGCGCGCTGGCGCTCCGCTTCGGGCCGGTGGCGCTGACGGGAGGCTGGCGCGACTTCTCGGTGCGCAAGAGCGACCAGAATTCCGGCCGCTTCGCCTGGAGCGGCCCGCAGGTCGGGCTCGGCTTCAGGTTCTGAGCCTCACGCCAGAAAGCCCGAGGCGAACGGCCGCCTTCACTTCTTGGCGGGCGGCTTCTTCGCGGCGAGCTTCTGTGCCTTCAGCTTGCGCTTCCACTGCTGACGCCGCTTCATGATCACGCGGATGTGCTTGCTCTTCGATCGCGCCACGGGCTCTCCTCGGTGAGGTGTGAACGGTTGAGGCCGCGCAATCTACTCCATGGCGGCGCCGTTCAGAAGGGCCCTCACGAACCTTGCCGAGGGACGGGACGCCGCTTGGAGCTGGCCCGCCGCCCCTCCACCTGCCGCGTCCAGCCCGCCACCACGTCCCTCACCTCCGCCAAGGGAAGCGCCCGCACCACGTTCCCGTTCGCGCCTTCCATGTCGCGCGCGGCGCACAGGGCGTTGAGGATCGCCTCCTCGGTGGCCTCGATCACGGCCTCGTAGAGCGGATCGAGCCGCTGATCGAGCAGGATCTTCATGTGGTAGACCATCTTCCGCGTCTCGCGAGGCACCCTGTTGGCGGTGGAGAAGGCGAGCACGATCTCGCCCGAGCCGTGCATCGCCGAGGAGCCCACCCGGCCGATCCCGAGCGCCGCGCGCTTCGCCACCCGGTTGAGCTGATGGGTGGTGAGCGGCGCGTCGCTGGCGACCACGGCGATGATGGAACCGTAGCTCCGCTGGCGCCTCGGCATCCGCGCGTAGCGCTCCTCCAGCGCCTCGCCCACCGGCAGGCCTCCGATCCGGAGCTGCCGCATGAGCCCGAAGTTCGACATGACGAGCACGCCCACGGTGTAGCCGCCGAGACTCTCCGGGAGCCGCCGGCTGGAGCTCCCGATCCCGGCCTTGAAGTCGCAGGTGATCATGCCGGTGCCCCCACCCACGGAGCCTTCGGCCACCGGGCCGTCCGACGCGGTGGAGATCGCCTCGTAGACGTGCTCTTCCTTCACGTGGCGGCCCGCGACGTCGTTGAGGTACGAGTCGTCGCATTCGCCGACCAGCGGGATGATGACGTCGTGCTCCCCGCCGATGCCGGGGTACTCCTCCACCATCCACTTCACGGCGGCGTCGGAGACCGCGCCCACGCTGAGGGTGTTGGTGAGGAAGATGGGCGTCTCGATGAGCCCCCACTCCATGAGCTGCGTCATCCCCGATACTTCGCCGGCGCCGTTCAGGATGAACCCGCCTCCCACCACCCGCTCCTGGAAAGGATTGGTGGAGTTGGGCAGGATGGCCGTGACGCCGGTGCGGACCGGCCCCTTGCCCACGCGGAGCGGGCCGGCGCCGCGGATGATGGTGGAGTGGCCCACCTTCACCCCCGCCACGTCGGTGATGGCGTTCCAGCGGCCGGTCTTGAACCGCCCGAGCGGCACGCCGAGGTCGCGCGCGCGGCAGCGGGGCTCGGTCGGAGAGAGATCGGCCATGCGCTTGTTGTAGGGCGGCGGCTCGCGCCCCGCCGCAGGTCACCCGTCAGGCCCCGCTCACGCCTCGGTCTTCTCGGAG
>JBBQEB010000152.1:0-8245 GCA_038320275.1 Myxococcales bacterium
TTCCGGCGCCCCCCCCGCCGGTGGTCACCCCGGCCCCCGCCCCAGCACCGGCGCCAGCGCCCGCTCCGCCCCCCAGGCGCCGTCGGCACTAGTGCCGCGACCCAGGTACTGCGAGCGCCGGTCCTCTCGCTGCGGCAGGCGGTCTCGTCGCGGCGAACTTACGGGGAGGGGCGTCACGTTCGGCCCGCCGTCGCGCGAGTCCTGCTACGGCATGCCCCGGTCTCCGGGTACGTCGGAGTGGCACCCGACCCGCCGCAGGGGTTTCGCGCCGACACCGAACGCGAAGTGAAAATACGCAACCTTTGCAGGCGAGAAACCGATAAAACCTCGAAATAGCTGAGCTTCTGAGCGGCCCGAGCCTTGCTTGACTGAAGCGCAATCCCTGCAAAGGAGTGCCGCGTGCTACTCGCCGTCGGCCTCAACCAGAAGTCCGCGACCGTCGCCCACCGGGAGCGCCTCGCCCTCCGTCCCGAGGAGCTCGAGGGGCTCATCCGGTCGTCGGCAGCGCTGGGCGGGGTGGACGAGCTGGTCCTCGTCTCCACCTGTTACCGGGTGGAACTGTACGCCGCGACGAGCTGCCCGTCGGCCGCCGCCACCGCCTTGAGGAACGCCCTCCAGGCTCGTGCCGGGATCGACCTTCCGCTGTTCGAGCTCCACGGCGACGAAGCGCTCCGGCACCTCTTTCGCGTCGCGGCCAGCCTGGAGTCGGCGGTGCTGGGCGAGCCGCAGATCCTCGGGCAGGTGAAGGACGCGCACCGCCGCGCGCTTCAGGCCGGCACCGCCGGCAAGGAGCTCGGCGCCGTGCTCGACCGGGTGTACGCGGTCGCGAAGCGGGTGCGGACCGAGACCGGAGTCGGGAGGACGGGCGTGTCCTGGGGAAGCGCCGCTGCGACGCTGGCCAGGAAGGTTCTGGGCGAGCTTTCGGGGCGGGAGGTGCTGGTGGTGGGCGCGGGCGAGATAGCCCGCCTGTCGGCCCAGCACCTCGGGAGCCTGGGGGCGAAGCTGACCGTCGTGAACCGCACCTTCGTCGCGGCGCAGGCGCTGGCAGCCGAGGTGGGCGGCCGCGCCTGCGAACTGGAGCGCCTGGACGAAGAGCTGCTGCGCGCGGACGTTGTCGTCTCCGCGGCGCCGGCTGCCCCGGCCGCCTTCTCCCCCGACGCGCTCGCCGCGCTCATGAAGCGGCGCCGCGGGCGGGACCTCGTCGCGGTCGACCTCGCGGTGCCCCGCGCCATCCCGGCGGAGTCGGGCGCGATCGATGGCGTGTTCCTCTGCGACGTGGACGATCTGGCGAAGCTCACCGAACGCGCCCGCAGCGAGCGCTCCCAGGCCGTTTGCGACGCGGAAGCCATCATCGCAGAGGAGCTGGCGCACGCGTCCCGGGAGGAGGCGCAGCGGCGGGCCGCCCCGGTGATTCGCGCCATTCGCGAGCAGGCCAGCGAGATCGCACGGGGCGAGGTGAATCGGACCTTGCGGCGGCTGGGCGCCACCGATCCGGAGGTCGAGACGCGTCTCCACGCCATGGCCAACGCGCTCGTCGCGAAGCTCCTGCACGCGCCTAGCGCCCGGCTCCGCGAGGCGAGCTGCCAGCCCGGCGATGGCGACCGCCTGGTCGGGGCGGCGCTCCGCATCTTCGACGTCGCGCCCGAGCTGGCGCGGAGCGCGGCGCGGTAGCCCTCCCGGGTGGCGGCGCTGCGCGACATCTGGCGGAGCCTCGACCGCAGCCTGCGGGCCCGCATCCTGCTGCCCACCGCCCTGCTCTTCGCGGCCACGCTGGGAGCGATGGTCCTCGCCGCAGTGGGGTTCTACGCCGCCGACATGGAGAGCGGCCAGCACGAGAAGTCGGAGCTCTTCGCCGGCATGGTGGCGAACGGGGTGACCGACCTCATGCTGCACGGCAAGCCGGACGAGCTCCCGAACATGCTCGCGATGATCGTCCACCACCGCGCGGACATCGATTCGGTCAGCGTAGTGAAGCCGAACGGGGTGGTCCACAGCTCGTCGCGGATGGATCTGGTGGGCACGAGCCCATGGGGCCCTGGCATGGGCAGGTTCGGTGAGTCGACCGTCGTCACCGCGCCGGGCGGGAACGCGGCGCAGTACGCGGTCGTCCACCCGGTCCCGAATGCCGCGTCCTGTGGCGCCTGCCACGGGAGCGCACAGCACTTCAACGGCTGGCTCGACCTGCGCTTCACGCGCCGCACTGTGCTCGCGCAGCAGGCAAAGCTCGCCCGGACACTGGGGCTCTCCGCGGCGGTCGCTTTCGTGTTCCTGCTCGGGATCACCGGCTGGCTCATCGGCCGCGAGGCCATCGCGCCGGTGACCCGGCTCGTCACCTCGATGAAGCGCGCCGAGTCGGGCGACCTGGGCGTGCGGGCCGACGAGGGCAGGCGCGACGAGCTGGGCATCGCCGCGCGCGGATTCGACGCCATGCTGAGCGCGCTCCGGCAGAGCCAGAACGAGTTGGAGGCCTTCTACCGCGAGCGCATGGTCCGAGCCGACCGCTTCGCGGCGGTGGGAGAGCTCGCCACCGGGCTCGCGCACGAGATCAAGAACCCGCTGGCCGGGCTCTCCGGCGCGCTGGAGCTGCTTGCCGAGGACCTCGCGCACCAGCCGCGCCAGGCAGAGGTGGTGGCGGAGATGCGGCATCAGGTGTCGAGGCTCGGCCACACCATGGAGAGCCTGCTCAGCTTTGCGCGCCCACCCAAGGCCCGCCTGCGCACCACCGACGTGCACGCGACGCTGGAGAAGGTCCTGTTCCTCGTGCGCCAGCAGCAGCGGGCGAGCGGCGTCGCGGTCTCGGTGGAGCGTGCCCCCGAGCTGCCGCCCGTGCTCGCCGATCCCAACCAGCTCGAGCAGGTCTTCCTCAACGTCTGCCTCAACGCGTGCCAGGCCATGGACGGGAAGGGAACGTTGACGCTGCGCACCTCGGAGGTGGCGGGCAGGGTCCTGGTCGAGATCGAGGACGACGGCCCGGGCATCCCGGCCAAGGTGCGGCCGCATTTGTTCAAGCCGTTCTTCACGACGAAGCGCGAGGGGAACGGGCTCGGCCTCGCCATCTCGGCGCGCATCGTCGCGGAGCACGGGGGACACATCGGCTACCGCTGCCCTCCTCGAGGAGGGACCGTGTTCGCCGTCACCCTGCAGCGCGCCCAGGCCCCGACCCAGCGCGCGCCGGAGCACGCGGCATGAGCGAAGCCACCAACCGGGCCACCGCGGCACGCATCCTGGTCGTCGACGACGAGAAGCTCATCCGCTGGTCGGTGGGCGAGCGGTTGCAGCGCAGCGGGTACGAGGTGGTGTCCGCTGAAACGGGGGAGGAGGCTCTGGAGCGGGTGGCCTCGAGCGCGCCCGACCTCATGCTTCTCGACGTTCGCCTGCCGGGCATCGATGGCCTCACCACGCTCCGCAGAGCGCTGGCGATACGCCCGGAGGTGTCGGTGCTCATGATGTCGGCCCACTCCACCGTCGACATCGCGGTGGAGGCGATGAAGCACGGTGCCATCGACTTCCTGGTGAAGCCATTCCCGTTCCAGTCGCTCGACGCGGCGGTGGAGCGCGCGCTCTCGACGGCGCGCACCCGCCGCCAGATCGCGGCGCTCACCTCGGAGCGCAGGAGCGGGACGCCGGCGCTGAGCGCGCTCGTCGGCGCATCGGCGGCCATGGAGGGCGTCCGCGGCATGGTCTCGCGCCTCGCGGCGAGCGACGCCACCACCGTCCTCATCGAGGGGGAGAGCGGCGCCGGCAAGGAGGTCGTCGCACGGGCGGTGCACTTCGAGAGCGCCCGGGCCGAAAAGCCCTTCATGCAGGTCAACTGCGCGGCCCTTCCCGAGCACCTCCTCGAGAGCGAGCTCTTCGGCCACGAGCGCGGCGCGTTCACCGACGCCCACACCCAGAAGCGCGGGCTCTTCGAGAGCGCGGAGGGCGGATCGGTGATGCTGGACGAGATCGGCGACCTCCCACCCGGCGGGCAGGCCAAGCTCCTGCGCCTGCTCGAGAACAAGACGTTCCGGCGGGTGGGCGGGGTGGGGGAGCTGAGGGCCGACGTGCGGGTCGTCGCCGCCACCAACGTCAACCTGGAGGACCGGGTGGCGGAGGGGCGGTTCCGCGCTGACCTCTACTTCCGGCTCAACGTGGTGCGGATCGTGCTCCCCGCGCTGCGCGACCACATCGAGGATATCCCGTCGCTCACCGCGAGCTTCGTCGCGCGCTTCAACGCGGAGATGAAGCGCGCCGTGAAGGGCGTCTCGCCCGCCGCCATGGATGCCCTCATGGCCTACGGCTGGCCTGGCAACGTCCGCGAGCTGCGAAACGTCGTCGAGCGAGCGTTCATCCTCCACGCGGCCGCCGACGAGATCCGGCTCGAGCACCTGTCACCGGAGGTGCTCCACCGGGCGCCCGCGAAGCGTCCCGAGCGGCCAGAACGGGCTGCTCGGGAGGAACGGTGGGAAGGCGCGGAGCGGCCGGGAACGCAGGTACCCGAGGGCGGCCTCGTGCTCGACGCCGTCGAGAAGAAGCTCATCGTGGAGGCGCTGGGGCGCGCCAGCGGCAACCAGTCCAAGGCGGCGCGCCTGCTGGGAATCAGCCGCGACACGCTTCGCTACCGGCTCAAGAAGCACGAGATGAGCTGAGCCAGCCGTCACCGGCTCCGCTCCCGACCGCTTCCCGGTCGCGGCGGCCTGCGGCGGCCGGGCATGCGCGAGGAGACGCGGAAGGCGAGCCCTCCACCGCGAGCCGATCCCCAAAACGCACCGCGGCCCGACCTCATGGCCGGGCCGCGTGCCTCTTCGGGGAGGAAGCTTACGCCAGGGCCCGCTCGTCGATGCTCATCGGAGCGCCGTCCGTGGGCCAGGCGATCTCGACCGCCAGTGCGTGCAGCTCCGTCTTCAGCTTCTCCTTGGCGCGGATCTCGAGCTGGCGGGCGCGCTCGCGGCTGAATCCGAAGTGCTCGCCCAGCTCCTTCAACGTCATCGGCTTGTCGCTCATGACGCGCTGCTCGATGATGTAGCGCTCGCGCTGGTCGAGGCGGGCCAGGGCGCCGCCGACGCGACCGGATACCATCGACTGCTCCTGCAAGTTTGCGAGCTCGTGGTCCTGCGAGGGTCCGGTGGCCACCACGAAGTCCACATGCGAGTAGCCGCCGTCGTCGCCCATGGGCGCATCGAGGGAGAGGTCGCGCCCCTCCATGCGCTGGGTCATCTCGCGCACCTCGCCCGGCTTCACCTTGAGCTTCTTCGCGATCTTAGAGGAGTCCTCGGCGTCCGAGTCCGCCCCGTGCTCGCTGCTCATCTTCTCGAGCTCACGCTTCGTCCGGGCGAGCGAGAAGAACAGCTTCCGCTGGGCCTGCGTCGTGCCGAGCTTCACGAGGGACCAGGACTTGAGGATGTAGTTCTGGATGTAGGCGCGGATCCACCACACCGCGTAAGAGATGAGGCGGATGCCCTTGTCAGGGTCGAACTTCTGGACTGCCTTCATGAGGCCGATGTTGCCCTCCTGGATGAGGTCCGCCATCTTGAAGCCGTACGAGCGGTACTCGTAGGCCACCTTGACGACGAAGCGGAGATTCGCGGTCACGAGGCGGTGGGCCGCCCGCGTGTCGCCCTTCCGGCGGTACTCGCGCGCGAGGCCCTGCTCGTCATCCACCGTCAGGAGCGCGAACTGATTGATCTCCGAGAGGTAGACTTCGAGGGAGCTCGCGGCGGTGGGAAGGGACTTGACCATTGTGGACTGCCTCCGGGGGCTTGTACCGTTGCTTCGTGATGTCATAGCAACGTCAGTGCCAACGCCACAAACCGCCGCAAATTCTCGAAATCGCTCCCTGGGCTGCTCGCTGTTGCGCCGCCGGTCGCTCGAAAGTCGGGAAACCTTACAGGCCCCTCGAGCCCGGGTTCCGAAAAACGCCCTTTCACCCGGTATTTCTTTCAACCTGAGCGGTTGCAGGCCGGGAGGTCCGTTGGCAACTTGATGCTGCGGGGCCGGGGCGCCACAGGAAGCATCGAGAGAACATCGCGCGCGTCGATCCATCCACCTCCTTGCTCGTCCCCAGGTGACGGCGTGTCGCAACCTGATGTACCGGTCGACGGCCAAGGGGTTACGCCAACCCCGGGCCTCCCTGAAGACCACGTTCGCGCCAGTTATCTCGGGTTCGTCGCCCACGAGATGCGCAATCCGCTCGCAACCGCGCTCTGGAGCGCAGAGCTCCTCGTGCGCCTCGCGCCGGAGGAGCGCTCCGGTCCCCGTGGAGAGAAGCTCTCCGGGATGGCGCTCCGGGCGCTGCAGCGGCTGCGCATCCTCATGGAGGACCACTTCCTCGCGGAGCGCCTCGCGATCTCCGGCATTCCCCTTCAACAGGACGTCGTTGGACTTCAGGAGGCGCTCGAGGCCGTGGTGAAGAAGTCCAGCGGCGTGCACGTCGAGCATGCCATCGACGACCGCTCGAGGGTGCTCGGCGACCGCGCCATGATCGAGAGGGTGCTGGACGCTCTCCTCGCATGCGCTTCCCGCGGCAAGGTCCCGGTCCGGATCGAGGCCGAGCGCGGCGCGGGCGCGGTGACTCTTCGGTTCACAGGGGCGCCTCCGCCGGACGGAGCACTCGACCTGCCGAGCAAGAGCAGCCCCTCCGATACGACCGGCCGGGTGCTCTCCGCTTACATGGCCTTCCGGATCGCGGAGGCCCTGGGCGGGCGCCTCGAGCTGGAGGGAGGGGCCTACGTCCTCACGCTGCCGCTGGAGACGCGGCCCGTGGAGGGCCGGCCACGATGACCACCGCAGCTGCGGAGGCGCGCGAGCGACCGCTCGTGCTGGTGGTGGACGACGACCCCGACATCCTCGAGGCCATCTGCGACATCCTCGACGGCGAGCGCTACAGGGTGGCGCGCGCGCGGCACGGAGTGGAGGCGCTGGAGCGCGCCGAGCAGGAGCGCCCCACCATCATCCTGCTCGACCTCATGATGCCGGTCATGGACGGGGTCGCCTTCGCGCAGGCCCTCCGGGAGCGGAAGCACCTCGCCGACATTCCCATCGTCGTGATCTCCGCCGACGGGAATCCGCAGAAAGCTGCCGCGGTCGGTGCAAGCGGCTTCCTGGCGAAGCCTTTCGACATCGACGCCCTCCTTCTCCAGGTGGCCGCGATGACCGGAACATGACGGGGCGCGCCACCATCTGTCCCGGCGCCCCCGGGAGCGGCAAACCCGCGGTTTGACAGGGCTCCGACCCTCCGCTACAAGCAGCGCTCCCCCAGGGGTTCGCGCGCATGCGGCCCCGTTTCCAAGGCACGTCCTCTCCGGCTCTCGAGCGCGGGGCGGACCACTGCGAGGTGAAGCATGTCCACGGGTCTCTTGGCGAAGAAGGTCGGCATGACGCAGATCTTCGACGCGAGCGGTGACTGCATTCCGGTCACTGTCCTCGAATGTGGTCCCTGCACCGTCGTCCGCCGCAAGACGGCGGACAAGGACGGCTACGAAGCGGTGGTGCTGGGCTTCGGCACGGTGGACGAGAAGCACGCGCACCGGCTCACCAAGGCGGAGGTTGGCGTCTTCAAGAAGGCCGGCACGCCCATCTTCCGCCACCTGCAGGAGGTCCGCGTGAAGGACGCGAAGCTCCTCGGCGAGGTGAAGGCGGGCGACGTCCTCACCGTCGACAAGGTGTTCAAAGCTGCGCAGCGCATCGACGTCACGGGCATCACCAAGGGGCGCGGCTTCCAGGGCGTATTCAAGCGCTGGAGCATGAAGGGCGCCGCGCGCGACAGCTCCACCGCCCACGAGCACCACCGCCACATCGGCGCCATCGGACAGCGCAAGACGCCGGGCAAGGTGTGGAAGGGCAAGCACCTGCCCGGTCACTACGGTGTCGATCAGGTGACCGTGCAGAACCTCACCGTCGCGGGGATGGAGGCCGACAAGAACCTCCTGCTCGTCACCGGTGCGGTGCCCGGCCACGCCGACGGGCTCCTCTTCGTGAACACCGCCGTGAAGGGCCAGCCCAAGGCGAAGAAGAAGGTCGAGGAGCGGCAGCGCGCGAAGCCGAAGGTTTAACAGCGACGAGGTGAACACCGACGAGGTGCAAAGCACCTCGTCGGAACCACCGCCAGCCCATCCTGCCCGCTGCCAGTGCCTCGACCCAGGCATGGTGACGTGACGAGAGCGACGAGACCGAAGCGAGGCAGGCGCCCGAGGAGGGAGCAGCGGAGTCGTAGCAGCGCTACGGCGAGCAGCGGAGCGACGAGGCCGCCTGCCGCAGCGAGAGGATC
>JBBQEB010000153.1:0-8208 GCA_038320275.1 Myxococcales bacterium
CAGCTCCTTCGGCCCTTGGAAGAGCCCCGCGTCGACGAGGAGGCGCCCGCCGGGGGCGCTGACGAGGTGCCGGGAGCCGGTGACCGTGCCGGCCGCTCCCAGGAAGCGGATGGACGCCATGATGCGGCGACTCTTACAATCCGGCCTTGGCGAGCGCCCGTGAAGCTCGGGCCAGGCGAGGAGACGGATGCGGCGAAAGATCCGCGTGGTCGGCGCGATGATCGAGCGCGATGGGAAGTACCTCATCACGCAACGGTCCCCGCGCGCGACCCTGCCCCTGCTCTGGGAATTTCCGGGCGGGCGCGTCGAGCCGGGCGAGACCGACGAGGAGGCGCTGGCGCGCGAGCTGTCGGAGGAGATGGGTATCGAGGTGGTGGTCGGCGAGCGCGTAATCCACGTCGAGCACGGGTACGAGAGCTACGACATCGATTTTTGCGTCTACCGCTGCAGGCACGGCGGCGGGACCATCCGCCATGGCGGTGTCCACGACCACCGCTGGGTGACGCCCGGGGAGCTCGACGACTACGAGTTCCCGGCCGCGGACGAGAAGACCATCGCGAAATTGCTGGGTCTTTAGAGCTGTCGGAGGAGGGCTCGCCCTTCTTCTTCACCCCCGAGCACAGGTCGACGAGGCCACCGTCCGGACCGTGCTCGGGCGTCGAGCCCAGTCATCCCCGAGAAGAACGCGCCCAAACCGGGGTGGTGTCAGCGCCTTCGATGGGCGCTTCGGCGGTCGGGTGCGGTTTGCTCGCAGGGAGCGCGTGCACACCTTCGGGAGGGGGGTATCGACAACGTGGCCGAACAACCGAAGGGATCGTCTCGCCAGGACAAGCCGCCGCGCGCGGGCACGGGCCGGTCGCCCTTCGCGTCTCCAGCCGCATGGCTCGTGCTCATCGCCATGGCGGTGTTCCTCTTCCGGGCCTTCCAGGACGTCGGGGTCCGCCGGATCGGGTACTCGCAGTGGAAGGGCATGCTCACCTCCGGGTCGTTCGAGCGGGTGGTCATTGGACCCGATTGGGTGCGCGGCTACCCCAAGCCGGTCGAAGGCGGCACCGAGGCGGGAGCGGGCAAGGCGCAGCAGGCCTTGCCCTACGTCGCGACGCGCATCGCTGGCGACGACGGCCTGGTGAAGAGCATCGAGGGCGCCAAGGTCGATTACGACGCGGTCTCGTCCTCCGGCATGGGCGAGCTGTTCTGGGTGTGGGTCGCTCCCCTCGCGCTCGGGCTCCTGTTCTGGGGCTGGATGATGCGCCGCATGACGGGCCAGATGGGCCAGGGGCCGTCGGGCGTCATGGCCTTTGGCAAGACCAAGGCGCGCGTCCACATGGAGCCCAACACCGGCATCACATTCAAGGATGCGGCCGGCATCGACGAAGCGGTGGAGGAGCTCGAGGAGATCGTCGAGTTCCTCAAGACGCCCGAGAAGTATCGCCGGCTCGGCGGTCGCATCCCCAAGGGCGTGCTCCTCGTCGGCCCTCCCGGCACCGGCAAGACGCTGCTCGCGCGCGCCACCGCCGGCGAGGCGGGCGTGCCGTTCTTCTCGCTCTCAGGCTCGGAGTTCGTGGAGATGTTCGTGGGCGTGGGCGCCGCCCGGGTGCGCGACCTCTTCCAGCAGGCCGCGGCCAAGGCTCCCTGCATCGTCTTCATCGACGAGCTCGACGCGCTCGGCAAGACGCGCAACTCCGGCATGATGGGCGGCCACGACGAGCGCGAGCAGACGCTGAACCAGCTCCTCGCCGAGATGGACGGCTTCGATGCGCGCGCCGGGCTCATCATCATGGGCGCCACCAACCGGCCGGAGATCCTCGACCCCGCGCTGATGCGCCCGGGGCGCTTCGACCGGCAGGTGCTGGTGGACCGCCCCGACAAGCGCGGGCGGGAGAAGATCCTGCAGATTCACGCCAGGAACGTGAAGCTGGGACCCGACGTCGACCTTCGCACCATCGCGTCGCGCACGCCCGGTTTCGCCGGGGCCGACCTCGCCAACCTGGTGAACGAGGCCGCGCTGCTGGCCGCCCGGCGCAACAAGTCGGCGGTGGGCCGCTCCGAGCTCGAGGAAGCCATCGAGCGCGTGGTGGCGGGCCTGGAAAAGAAGAGCCGCCGCATCAACGAGCGGGAGAAGGAGATCGTCGCCTTCCACGAGTCGGGCCACGCGCTCGTCTCCTGGATGCTGCCCAACGCCGATCGGGTGACGAAGGTCTCCATCATCCCCCGCGGCCTGGGCGCGCTGGGCTACACGCTCCAGCTCCCCATCGAGGACCGCTACCTCCTCACGCGGAGCGAGCTGCGCGACCGCATGGCGGGGCTCATGGGCGGCCGCGTCGCCGAGGAGGAGATTTTTGGCGAGCCCTCCACCGGCGCCTCGAACGACCTGCAGCAGGCCACCGGCATCGCCCGCCTGATGGTGCGCGACTACGGCATGAGCGGCCTCGGTCCCGTGTCACTCACCGGCGACGCCGGGCCGACCTTCCTCGGCATGAAGGGGCCCGAGAATCGCAACTACTCCGATCGGACCGCGCTGGAGATCGACCGCGAGGTGCAGGCGCTGGTCATGGACGCGCAGGAGCGGGCGCGCGACGTGGTGCGGCGCCACCGCGAGAAGCTCGACACGCTCGCGGCGCGGCTCCTCGCGGCGGAGGTGGTGGAGGAGGAGGAGATGGTGCGGCTGTGGGGACCCAAGGCTGAGCGCCCGGGCGGGTTCGAGGGCCGCGGCCATACCGAGGCGCCCCCGGAGCGTCCGAACCACCCGGTGGCCGAGCCCGCCACCTGGAGCGCCCCTCACGCGGTCGCCGTCGCGGTCGACCGGGACCCGGAGCGAGGGTGAAGGCGAGCCGGGCCCACCGCGCACGCAAGGAGCTGTTCCAGCGCGGGATCCAGAGGGGAAGCCTCACCGTGGAGGAGATCGAACGCTCCCTTCCGGCGGGCTCGCTCTCCGACTCCGAGCGGTGGCTGCTCTACTACAGCCTTCGCGCCTCCGGCGTGCGCATCCAGGACGCATCCGGTGGGAGGCCCGACCCCCCCGGCGCCCAGGAGTGACAGCATTGCTCGCCGCACCCCTTCTGGTTTGACACGGCGCATCGGGTGGTTAGCTTCGGCGCCGGAGGATGCACCGCATGACCGACGAGCACCAGCCGAGGAAAGGGGAGCGGGAGCCCACCGTCCAGGTGAAGGACCGGCGGCGCTTCAGGCCGGACGGGAGCCCATTCGACGGCTTCGACGGTCCGCCCGGCGCGGCGGAGGACGAGCCCGCCGGAACTGGCGCGCCTCCGGCAGGGCCGGATCCCCGCGATGCACAGCTCGCGGCGCAGGCGACCCGCATCGACGAGCTCACGCGCGCATACGCTTCCATGGTGGAGGAGGGCAAGGCCGCCCGGGCGCGGATGGAGCGGGAGAAGAGCCGGGTGCTGGAGGCCGAGCGGGCCGAGGTGGCCCAGGTGCTCCTCTCCGCGCTGGACGAGCTCGAGCTCGCGCTCGCCGCCGCGGGGGACGGTGGCGGTCCCGTGGTCGATGGGGTGCGCATCACCCTCGCCTCGCTCGCGAAGAAGGTATCGGAGCTGGGGGCCACGCGGATCTCGGTGATGGGCCAGCCCTTCGACCCGCACCTCGCGGAAGCGGTCGATCTGGTCCCCGTGCAGGACGAGCGGGACGACGACGTGGTGGTCCAGGAGGTCCGCGCCGGCTATCGGATTGGAGATCGCGTGCTGCGCGCCGCGCGCGTCCGGGTGGGGCGGCTCGCCCGGAGCTGATCCTTCGAAATGAAGTTCCCCCCCGCACCGTAGGTCGATCCTCAGAAGGAGCCTCACATGCGTCGTCGAGTCGTTGCCATCACTTGCGGCCTCACCCTCGCCGTCGTCGTCGCCGCCGGCTGTGCTTTCGACGGCCGGGCGGACGCCGGGCCGGCGCAGGGAGGCCAGGCTGGGCAGAAGGCCACGCAGGCGAACCGGTCGCCCTCCGGCGGCAAGCTCTGGCGCGAGGCCTCTCCCCAGAGCCCGCCCGCGGCGGTGGTCCCACCCCAGACCTCGCTCGCCCCGCTCATCAAGCAGCTCAAGCCGGGCGTGGTGAACATCTCCAGCACCACCGTGATGAAGAACCCGCACCGCAACCTGCGGCGCTTCCCGGGCGGGAACGGGCCCGGACCCAGCGGCCCCAATGGCCCCAACGGGCCCGGCGGCGACGACGACGAGAACCAGCTGTTCCAGCGCTTCTTCGGGCGCGAGATGCCCGAGGAGATGAAGGGCACGAGCCTCGGGTCCGGCTTCGTCATCAACGAGGAGGGCTACGTCCTCACCAACAACCACGTGGTGAAGGACGCCACCGACATCCGGGTGCGCATGTCCGACGGTCTCGAGCTCGAGGCCAAGGTGGTGGGGCGCGACCCCGCAACCGACGTCGCGCTCCTCAAGCTGCAGAAGGTGAGCACCAAGCTCGCCACGGTGGCGCTGGGCGACTCCGACGTGCTGGAGCAGGGCGACTTCGTCCTCGCCATCGGCAACCCGCTCGGCTTCCGCGAGTCGGTCACCTTTGGCATCGTCTCCGCAAACCACCGCCAGCTCAACCAGGCCTCCGCCTTCGAGGACTTCATCCAGACCGACGCCGCGATCAACCAGGGCAATTCGGGCGGACCGCTCTTCAACCTGAAAGGCGAGGTGGTGGGCATCAACACCGCCATCATCTCGCCGCAGATCGGCTCCGGCATCGGCTTCGCCGTCCCGATCAACGTCGCAAAGGCCCTCATGCCGCAGCTCCTGCAGGGCAAGGTCTCGCGCGGCTTCCTGGGCGTCGCGGTGAGCGAGCTCACGCCGGACCTGGCGCAGGGTTTCGGGCTGAAGGAGGGCACCAAGGGTGCCGTCGTGCAGAACGTCCAGGCGAGGCAGCCCGCAGCCAAGGCGGGGATCCAGCCCGGCGACGTGGTGGTGGCGGTGAACGGCAAGCCTGTGGAGAGCTCGAGCCAGCTGACCCGCAGCGTCTCGGCGGTGCAGCCCGGCGGCAAGGCCACCCTCACCGTGCTGCGCAACGGCAAGAAGCAGGACATCCAGGTGACGGTCGGGTCGCGCCCGGACGAGGAGGCCATCGCGCGTGGCGATGGCTCGCCCGAAGACCGCGAAGGCGAGGGGCAGGGGCAGGGCGGCGCGAATCAGCGCAAGGGCTCGGAGAAGCTGGGCGCGCGCGTGGCGCCGCTCACGCCCGAGGTATCCCGCGAGCTGGGCCTCGAAGGAGACCAGGGCGTGCTGGTGGTCGCGGTCACCCCGGACGGCCCGGCCGAGAAGGCCGGCATCCAGCGCAACGACGTCATCCTGCAGGTCGCTCAGCAGCCGGTCGGCAAGGTGGACCAGCTCGTGAACGCCATCGGAAAGATGAAGGCTGGCGAGGTGGCGGTGCTCCGCGTTCGCCGCGGGCAGCAGGCGTTCTTCACGGCCGTCCGGTTGGGCGGCGAGAGCGGCAAGGACGGCAAGGACGAGAAGAAGTAGCGGCTCCCTGCGCAGGAGCTCGCGGGCGAAAGGTCGGTCAGAAGACCTTGCTCGCGAGCTCCGCCCCGGAGCGCGACTCCAGGAGCCGCACGCCCACGAACCGGGCCTTCATTCCTTCGTAGAAGCCCTTCTCGCCTTTCCTGCGAAGCTTCCACGTTCCCTGAGGCTTGAAGAGCACCTCCAGCTCGAGCCGGCCGGTGCGGAGGGCGCTCTCGAGCGCCAGGTCGTCCATGCCCTCGGGTAGCCTGCCCTCCAGGATGACGTAGGGGATGAGCGGCCGGCCGGCGGCGTCCTGCTTCTGGGGCTCGCCGTGGGTGAGCGCGAGCCCGCCCCCGTCGATGAACGGCGTGACGACGAAGCGATATCCGCTGCTGGTGCGCATGGGGCGCACGATGTCGAGGGTCTGCTGCCCGACGCTGGTAGCGAACACCCGCCCATCCACGTCGCGCCGGCCCTCTCGCACGTTGCGCTCGCAGTCCGCGCGCGAGAATTCGTCGCGGCAACTCCCCACGTAGCGCTCCAGGAAGGGTCCCAGGCTCTCCACCTTCCTGGCGGATCCGAGCAGCGCGTCGAAGCGGGTGTCGGGGAGAGCAGGTGCGGCGATGGCGACGGCGAGGAGCGCGGCGAGGGCGCGTGGCGAGATCATGTCGCTGCGTATGATGACGACGCGAACGCCGGACGTCGACGCCTGAATCCGGCGCTGGCGTGGGGAGATGTGAGCGCTTACAGCCCCGCGTATGCTCGCCATCGAGACGCGCGCCCTCACGCGGCTCTTCGAGGGGCGCCCCGCGGTCCAGGACCTCGACCTCTCGGTTCCGGAGGGCTCGTTCTACGGCTTCCTGGGGCCGAACGGGGCCGGCAAGAGCACCACCATGAAGCTCTTGACGGGCCTCCTGGCGCCGACGTCCGGCGAGGCGCGGGTGCTCGGCTTCAGCCTCGCCCGCGAGGCGATCGAGGTGAAGCGTGGGGTGGGCGTGGTACCGGACGGGCTCGCGCTGTTCGAGCGGTTGACCGGGGAGGAGCAGCTCCGCATCCACGGGCAGCTCCACGGGCTCTCGCGCCGGGAGGCGGCGCGCCGGACGGACGAGCTGCTCTGTGCCCTGGAGCTCATCCCGGACGCCCGCAAGCTCGTGAGTGCCTACAGCCACGGCATGAAGAAGAAGCTCGCGCTGGGCTGCGCCCTTATCCACGCCCCGAGGCTCCTCTTCCTGGACGAGCCGTTCGAGGGGATCGACGCGGTGGCCGTGAGCGGTATCCGGCGCATGCTGCAGGACCTCGTCGCCCGCGGCGCCATGACCATCTTCCTCACCAGCCACGTGCTGGAGGTGGTGGAGCGGCTCGTCACCCACGTCGGCATCCTGCACCGCGGGCAGCTCGTGGCGCAGGGCACGCTCGCGGAGCTGCGCGCAGCGGGCACGCTCGAGGAGACGTTCATGCGGGTGGTGGGGGAGGCGAGCCCGCCGCGCCCGGCGCTGTCGTGGCTGGGCGGGCTCGTCGATGCGCCCGGCCACGCCGCCGGCAACGGCGCCGGAAGCGGCGCGGAGAGCGGCGGCACCGGAAGCGGCGGCTCGGGTGACGGGGGCGCCCGAGGCCTCGTCTCTTGAGCTCACCGCTCGCCGGGGGAGCGCGGCCGGCCGGCCCCCGCCTCGGCGTGCTGGTGGAGCTCCGGCTGCGGCTCTTCCTCGCCCGGCTGCGCGGGCGAGGCGGCATCGCGGAGGGGGTGGCGCGAGCGGTGGGGCTGTTCGTGGCCGGGCCCGCTGCGCTCGCCTTCGCGGTGGCGCTGGGGGCGGCCAGCTACCGCCTCGCGCTGCGTGCGCCCGGCTGGGACCCCCTGGCGGTGTCGGTGTCCGCTGGCGCCATGCTCTTTGCGGTATGGAACGGCTGGACGCTGCTCGGCCTCGCCATGGGCGAACGCGATGCGCTGGGCCTCTCGCGCATGCTCCTCTACCCCGTGGCGCCAGGCCGACTGTACGCGCTGGGGCTCGCGGCCAGCCTCATCGGCGATCCGGTCGCGATCGTGGGCGCGCTCTCGCTCCTGGGCGCGCTCACCGGGGCGGGGGTGGCGCGTCCGGGAGCCTGGCTCTTCGGGCTGGCGGCGCTCCTCGCCGGCTTCGCGGTCGCCACCGTCACGCTGGTGGCCTTGTTGCAAGAGGTGCTGGCGCGGCTCACCGCCAGCCGCTGGCGGATCCTCCTGGCCCTGGCTGTCGTGGGCGGGCTCGGCCTGCTGCGCGCGGCCGCCTCGGGAAGGGAGGGGGGCTTCGAGGCGCTCCTGCCCGTCCTGCGGCGCGCCCGCTGGCTTGCGTACCCGGCTGCGCTCGCGGGGGAGGGCGCCGCCCGTCTCTATCGCGGCGAGGGCGCGGGAGCGGCGCTCCTCCCGGCCGGGCTGCTCCTCCTCTCTTCGGCGGCGGCCGGAGCCCTGGCCTATCACCTCGCGCTGGGGGCGGCGCGCTCCGGGAGCGACGGCGGGCCCTCCGCGGTCGGCGGCTGGGCTCCCTCCACTTCAGGTGAACGCTCGAGCCGGGCGCCGCGCCTGTCGCGCTGGCTCGGACCGCTCCTCGAGCTCGAGCTGCGCGTCCTCGTCCGCAACCCGGCCGCGCGGCTGTCCTGCGTCATGGTGCCGGCCTTCGTGGCGCTGTTCGGGGGAGGGCTCCTCCGCGGCACGCTCCCCGCGGGCGGGGCCGCTTCGAGCCCGGTCTCGAGGGCGGTCCCCCTCTTCGTGGCGGTGGTCTATGCCCAGCTC
>JBBQEB010000154.1:0-8205 GCA_038320275.1 Myxococcales bacterium
ATCGTGAACCTGGCGCTGCTCGCGCCGGTGTGGCTCCAGCTCGTCCACCTCGTCCTGGCGGACACCGTGTGGATCTCCCTCGTGCTGCTCGCGGGAGAGCTGCGCATGCCTCGCGTCGTGGCCGCCGCGGAACGCGAGCCCGTGCCTGCCGCCGCGCATGCAGGAGCTCCGGCAGGGTAGGGCAAAATGAAGCCGGGGCGAGGGGCGCGAACGCTCGCGCCCATCTCGCCCCGGCCGGAACTTCTGCGACGGCGCGACGGTCTTTTCTACGCGCTGCGAACGAACTGCGGCGCGGCCGGGACTTCCTCCTCGAGGTTCATCGGGTCCTCGACCAGCTCCTTGTTGAGCATGGCCTTGGCGCGATCGTAGTTGAGCTCACCTTCCCAGCGCGACACGGCCACGCAGGCGACGCCGTTGCCGACGAGGTTCGTGAGCGCGCGCGCCTCGGACATGAACCGGTCGATGCCGAGGAGCAGCGTGAGGCCCGCCACCGGGATGTTTCCCACCGACGAGAGCGTCGCTGCGAGGGTGATGAAGCCGCCGCCGGTGACCGCCGCCGCGCCCTTGGAGGTCAGGAGCAGCACTGCGAGGATACCGAGCTCCTGCGCGAGGGTGACATGCGTGTTGGTGGCCTGGGCGATGAAGAGGGTGGCCAGGGTGAGGTAGATGGACGTGCCGTCGAGGTTGAACGAGTAGCCCATCGGGATCACGAGCCCGACCACCGACTTGGAGCAGCCGAGCTTCTCCATCTTCCGCATCATGAGCGGCAGCGCCGACTCGGACGAGCTCGTGCCGAGCACGATCAGCAGCTCCTCCTTGATGTACCGGACGAATTTGAAGACGGAGAGGCGGCACACCATCATCACGATTCCGAGCACCACCACCACGAAGAAGACGCTCGTCGTGTAGAAGCAGAGGATGAGCTGGCCGAGCTTGACCAGCGAGCCCAGTCCGTACTTGCCGATGGTGAAAGCCATCGCGCCGAAGGCGCCGATGGGAGCCACCCGCATGACGATCCCGACGATCTTGAAGAGGACGTGGGAGAGCTGATCGACCCAGTGCAGGACGAGGTCGCCGGTGCCGCCCTTCAGGCCTGCCAGCGCCACTCCGAAGAGGATGGCGAAGAAGAGCACCTGCAGGATCTCCCCGCGCGCGAAGGCGTCCGCGACGTCCCGCGGGATGATGTTCATGATGAAGTCTGCGGTGGAGACGTGCGCCGAGGGCGCGGTGTAGTTCGCGATCGACTTGGTGTCGAGCGTCGCCGCGTTCACGTTGAGGCCGGCGCCGGGCTGGACGATCTTGCCGACGATGAGGCCGATGATGAGGGCGAGGGTGGAGAGGACCTCGAAGTAGACGATGGCCTTCAAGCCCACCCGTCCCACCTTCTTGAGATCGCCCATCTTGGCGATGCCGGTGACCACCGTCGTGAAGACGATGGGCGCGATGAGCATCTTGATGAGGCGGATGAAGCCGTCGCCGAGCGGCTTCATCTGCGCGCCGAGCTTCGGATAGAAGTGGCCCAGCATCGCGCCGCAGAACACGGCGATGATGACCTGAAGGTACAAGCTGTGACGGATTCGGCCCAAGGTGATTCCTCCGGTCCATGAGGCGCGCAGCAACCGCGCCCCGGCGTACTGCGTTGAAAAGGCTCGCTCGACGGAGCCCTCCCCCTGAGCATGGGGAGTGCCGGGCGGCAGCGCGGGCACGCACGCACCCAACCGTTGAGGATCGTTCGGGCTTCGGGCGCAGTTGACGCCGGTCAAGGCGAAGAAAGGTCATAACAGCCGGAATGTAGATCCGGGGTCGAGCAGCTTTTCTGCGCGCGGCAACAGGGTTCTCCTACGGGTATTCCACATCGAATACGTTTCAGCAGGGCATACTGGTTCATCCCGACCCGGGACGGTGGGTCAGCGGCGATAGCTCTTGAGCCGCTTGCTGAGGGCGGGCTGCGAGATGCCGAGCAGCCGCGAGGCGATGGTCTGGTTGCCCTCCGCCCGAGCCATCGCCTCGTTCACCAGGAGCTCCAGCGCCTCGGCGAAGGTGGGGAGGCGCTCGGACGCGGTGAAGGGGTTCTTGTCCGGATCGCCCGCGACGGCGGGCGCGTCCTGACGCCCCACCGCCTCCACGAACGCCTCCATCGAAAGCACGCGCTCCTTGTGCAGGCTCACCGCGTCGAACACCATGCCCTTGAGCTCGCGCACGTTGCCGGGGAAGTCGTGGGTGGCGAGGAGCTGGGGGAGCTGCTTCGGCGCGGTGGGCTTCTTCTTCCCCAGCGATCGTGCCGCCTCTTCCAGGAAGTGGTCCAGCAGGAACGGGATGTCCCCCTTGCGCTCGCGGAGCGGCGGCACCCGCACGCGGTGGGTGCGCAGCCGGTAGTAGAGGTCGCGGCGGAAGGCGCCGGCCTTCTCCTTGGCGGTGAGGTCCTGATGCGTGGCGGCGATGACGCGCGCCTTCACCCGCTTTGGCCGATCGCTGCCGAGCTGGAAGTACTCGCCCTCCTGCAGGAAGCGCAGCAGCTTCACCTGCGACGCGATGCTGAGGTCGCCGATCTCGTCGAGGAAAAGCGTCCCGCCCGCCGCCTCTTCCACCACGCCGCGCCGCGGCTGGTCCGCCCCGGTGTACGCCCCGCGCACGTGGCCGAAGAGCGTGTCGGCGAAGACGGTGTCGTCGAGGCCGGCCACGTTCACCGCGACGAGCTGCCCCTCGAGGCCGGAGAGCTGGTGGGCCGCCCGCGCGATGAGCTCCTTGCCCACCCCGCTCTCGCCCGTGATGAGGAGCGGCTGCGGGCTCGGAGCCACCGCCTCCACGTAGGAGAAGAGCGTCTTCATGGTGCCGTCGCGCGTGACGATGCGCGAGAACGCCTCCGGGTGCTGCGGTGCCCCGGAGAGGAACCGGGTGGTCATCTCCGCGTTCTCGCGCTGCAGCTCCTGCATGCGGATGGCGCGCAGGACCCCCGCGACGATGCGATCCTCCTCGTCGGTCTTCACGTAGTAGTCGAAGGCGCCCAGCTTCACGCAGCGGACGGCGGTCTCGACCTGGTTCATCCCCGACACCACGATGACCGCGACGTCGGGGTGCTCGGCGCCCAGCCGCGCCAGGAGCTCCTCGCCGCCCAGGTGCGGCATGTTGAGGTCGAGTAGGACGACGCCGATCTCGTTGCCGTCGAGGATCTCGGGGACACGGCGGGCGTCCTCGCAGCAGAGGATGTGCGTGATGCCCGCGGCCCGCTCCAGCGTGATGCTGAGCGAGCGCAGCCACGCCACCTCGTCATCGACGAGCAGGATGCCAAAGGACGGTGAGAGGCCTTCGCTCACGCCAGCGTCTCCCAGAGCTCTGCCTGCGGCAGGGCGGGCAAGGTGAGGCGCGCCACCGTACCCTGACCGGGCCTCGACACGAACTCGAGCTTTCCGCCGTGCTCCTTCACGATGCCGGCCGAGACGGACAGGCCGAGCCCGGTGCCGCCGGACTCACGCTTGGTGGTGAAGAACGGCTCGGTGAGGCGGAGGAGGTTCTCGGGGCGGATCCCTACCCCCTCGTCCTCCACCTCCAGCACCACCGTGCCCCGCCCAGGCTCCTCGCGCGTGCGCAGGAGGACCGCCTGATCCGAGCCGGGCAGCGCCTCGCAGGCGTTGAGGAGGAGATTCACGATCACCTGCTCGATGCGCTGAGGATTGCCCCGGACGCGCGGGAGCTCGTCGCCCAGCTCCAGTCCGAAGCGGCGGGTGGCCTTCTGGATGCGCGCCTCCACCAGCCGCACCGCTGCGCGCGCGACCACGTTGAGGTCCGTTGGCTCCAGCCGGGGCGCGTCCTCCCGGCGGGCGAAGTCCTTCAGGTCCTCCACGATGCGCTTGATGCGCTTGCCGCCCGCGAGCACCTCGTCGAGCATGCGGGGCAGCTCCTCCCGCATGCGGGCGTACGGGATGCCGGCGAGCTTGAAGTGCGGATCGACCTCGCGCTGGTGCGCGTCGAGGACCTCCGAGGCGTCGTGGAAGGCGGCCTTCAGCGTGGGCAGATTGAGCAGGATGAAGCCGTTGGGATTGTTGATCTCGTGGGCGATGCCGGACGCGAGCACCCCCAGCGCGGCCATCTTGTCGGCCTGGACCAGCTGCTGCTGGTGCAGCCTGAGCTGCTCCTCCGAGCGCTTGCGCTCGACCACCTCGCGCGCCAGCGACTGGGTGCGCTCGGTCACGAGCTTCTTCAGCGACCGCGACCAGAGGACGGTCCCACCCAGCACCAGCACCAGCGGGAGGACGAGGAAGGTGAGGAAGCGGATGACGAACTCGCGGCTGATGCCCGGCGGCTCGAGCACCCCGAGCCAGCGCGCGCGGATGTCCTTGTAGCGGCCGGTCTTCTTGAGGATGGTCATGCCCTCCTCGAAGCGCGCGAGGAGCTCGGTGTTGCCCGCCTTCACCGCATAGCCGTAGCTCGCCGCGGCGACGTTGTTGGCCACCGGGCTCACGGTGTTCAGGCCCAGCTCGCGCGAGAGATAGGTGCCGGGCAGCAGCGCGAGCGCCACGTAGTCGCCCCGCCCCGCCGCGAGCAGCCGCAGCGCCTCCTTGGGGGTGGGGGCGCGGATGAGGTCCTCCCCGAAGCCGCGCGCTGTGAGGGTGTCGTCGAGGATGCCGCCGGCGAAGACGATCACCTTCTTTCCGCGCAGCGCCTCCAGCGAGTCGACGGGAGGAGTGTCGGCGCGGGCGAAGATGGCGTGGTGCACGATGGCGTGCGGCTGGGCGAAGTCGAGCTGGCGGTCCCGTTCCGGCGAGGCGGAGATGCCCTGGAGGATGTCAATCTCTCCCGCCATGAGCGCCGACCGGATCTCCGCCCAGTTCCCGGAGCGGAAGCGCACGGTCATCCCCGTCACCTCGGCGATGGCGCGGGTGAGATCGACGTTGTACCCGGCGGGAGCGCCGCTGGCGTCGAGGAACTCGTAGGGTGGGTAGTCACGATTCATCCCCACCACGACCGCGCGGGGCGCAGGCGCGGCAGGCTCCGTCCGCGCCCACGCCGTCCCTGCGGTGAGGAGCGCGGCGAGGCCGAAGACGCACAGAGATGGGCGCGAGAGGCGGCTCATGCGTCGAGAAGAGGAGCATATCGGCGGAGGAGTGCCCCTGCCGCCACCGTCCCGACAGCCCGGGCGCTCCTCCGGCAGCGTGCTTCGTCAATCCGTGGGAGGAAAGTTCCACCTGCGGACGACGCGCGTCCGGCTTCCGGGTTCCCACCCGAGGACCGAGGTACAGGCGGGGTCGAGCAGGAAGAGCCGGCCGTCGCGCGGGGCGAGCCCGAGCCAGCGCGCCGTCAGGATGCGCAGCAGGTGGCCGTGCGCGAAGATCAGCACGTCCCCGCCGGCGGCCTCGACCTCCGCGATGACGCGGTCCGCCCGCGCGCCGACCTCCTCGGCGGTCTCGCCCCCCGGGCGCTCGCCCGTCCAGACGGTCCAGCCCGGAACCTTCTCGCGGACCTGGACCGCGGTGAGGCCCTCGTACTCGCCGTAATTCCACTCGGCGAGATCAGGAACGACCCGCGCCCGCTCGCCGAACCCCGCCAGGTCGCAGGTCTGGCGGGCGCGGACGAGCGGGCTCACCAGCACGAGCGCGAACGAGCGGCCGGCGAGGTGCGGCCCGAGCGCGCGGGCCTGGTCCTCGCCGTGTGGGGTGAGGGGAATGTCCGTCCGGCCGGTGTGGCGGTTGATCCGACTCCACTCCGTCTCTCCATGGCGGACGAGCCAAACTTCGGGGCTGGGCTGCACCTGCTGCACGCGCACCTCGCTGGATGAAATGGGAAAGCCGTCATGTAAGCGCCGAGCTCGTCCCGCGATACCCCGGCCCGGCGACGCGAGCGGCGCCGATGCGCCGCCGTTAATCGACCGGCTGCTTGGGGGCGAAAGCACAGGGCGGCGCGGGGCTCGCCGGCGTGAGGCGTGCGGTCGGCTATCTCCGGCGCTACCGCCTCTCCGCCGGCGGGGCGGCGGCATCGCTCCTGCTCGTCTCCGGTGCCAACCTGGCCGCGCCCCAGGCGATCCGCATCGCGGTGGACCAGGGCCTCGCCCGTCGGGACGGGCGGATGGTGACGCTCGCGGTTCTGGGGCTCGTCGCCATCGCGGCGCTGCGCGGCCTCTTCAACTTCCTGCAGGGCTACCTCTCCGAGCGCGCCTCCCAGGGCGTCGCCTTCGACCTGCGGCAGGCGCTCTTCGCCCGCGTGCAGCGGCTTTCCTTCAGCTACTACGACGGCGCGCAGACCGGGCAGCTCCTCACCCGTCTCACCAGCGACGTCGAGGCGGTGCGGACGTTCGTGGGGGCAGGCGTGGTCCAGCTGGGCGCCTCGGCGCTGATGCTGGTGGGGAGCGTGGCGCTCCTGTTCGCCATCGACCCGGTGCTGGCGGCGGCCTCCCTGGCGGCGCTCGCCCCCATCGGCTTCGCGCTGCGGGCGTTCGTGACGCGGATGGGACCGCTCTTCCGGCAGGCCCAGGCGGCGCTGGGGAAGCTCAACGCCATCCTGCAGGAGGACCTGCGCGGCTCGAGGGTGGTGCGCGCCTTCTCGGCCGAAGGGCGCGAGCGGGAGCGCTACGGGCAGGTCAACGACGAGCTGCGCGACCGGAACCTGCAGGTCATCGACCTCGTCTCCCTGAACTTCCCCGCGGTGCTCTTCTTCGCGAACCTCGGGACGCTGGTGGTGGTGGGCGTGGGCGGAGCGCGGATCTTCTCGCGTCACCTGACGGTGGGCGAGCTGGTGGCCTTCAACTCCTACCTCGGCTTCCTCATCATGCCGATCATGACGGTGGGCTTCGTCGCGGCGCAGCTCTCTCGCGCCGGCGCCTCGGCGGCCCGCGTCTTCGAGCTGCTCGACACGCCCGCCGAGGTGCAGGACCTCCCCGGCGCGGCACCGCTGCCCCCGCTCGCAGGAAGGGTGGAGCTGCGCGACGTGCGCTTCCGCTACGCCGGTTCGGAGCGGGAGATCCTGAAGGGCGTGAGCCTCGTCGCGGAGCCAGGGCAGCTCGTGGCCATGGTGGGCGCCACCGGCTCGGGGAAGAGCACCATCGTGAACCTCCTCCCTCGCTTCTACGAGGCGACCTCGGGGGAGGTGCTGGTGGACGGTCACGACGTGCGGACGGTCACGCTCTCGAGCTTGCGCTCCCAGATCGGCGTGGTGCTGCAGGAGGCGCTGCTCTTCTCCGGCACCGTCCGGGAGAACATCGCCTACGGCCGCCCCGCCGCGCCGCTGGAGGAGATCCGGGACGCGGCGCGGGTGGCGCAGGCGGCGGAATTCGTGGAGGCGCTGCCGCAGGGGTACGACACGGTGGTGGGGGAGCGCGGGCTCGGGCTCTCGGGAGGTCAGCGGCAGCGCATCGCCATCGCGCGGGCGCTCCTCACCCGCCCGCGGCTGCTGCTCCTCGACGACAGCACCTCGGCGGTGGACGTGGAGACCGAGGCCGCGCTGCAGGGCGCGCTCGACGCGCTCATGCGGGCGGAGGGGCGTACCGCCATCGTCATCGCGCAGCGTCTCAGCACGGTGCGCGACGCGGACCTCGTCCTCGTGCTGGAGGACGGGCGCATCGCCGCGAGCGGGACGCACGAGGAGCTCCTCGCCACGAGCGCGCTCTACGCCGAGCTGGTGGGCACCGAGCTGCGGGCGCCGGCCGAGGCCGAGGCGGCGTGAGATGAGGCGCCCCGGCAGCATCGAAGGGATGGCCGAGCTCTCGACGGCCCGCGCGGCGGACCGGGGCGCCGTCCTGCGACGGCTGGCCGCCGAGCTGCGCCCCCACCGACGGACCGTCGCGGTGGCGCTCGGTTTCGTGCTCATCGCCGCGGCGGCGCAGGGGATGGGCCCGTGGCTCGTCGGGCGCGCCATCGACCACGACATCCTGCGCGGGGACGGGCGCGGGCTCTTGCGCACGATGGCAGCGCTCCTCGCCGTGTACGTCGCAGGCGCGCTCGCGTCGCGCGCGCAGACGCGGCGGATCGGCGCGTCCGGCCAGCACATCCTCGCCTCGCTCCGGGCGCGCCTGTTCGCGCACCTCCAGGCGCTGCCGCTGGGCTTCTTCGACAAGCGGCCCATCGGCGACCTCATGAGCCGCCTCCTGGGCGACGTGGAGACGCTGAGCCAGCTCTTCTCGCAGGGCATCACCCAGCTCCTGGGGGCCCTGCTCGGGCTCGCGGGCGTGCTCGTGGCCATGTTCGCGCTCGACGCGCGGCTCGCGCTCGCCTGCAG
>JBBQEB010000155.1:0-8203 GCA_038320275.1 Myxococcales bacterium
CGCCTCGTCCACGATCACCAGGTCGGGGCAAGCCCGGAGGAAGTCGTCCCGGCGGCGCGGGTTCTTGATGTAGTCGAGGCTGACCACCGTGAACGGGTGGGCGTGGAAGATGGAGTCGCCGATGGGGATGGTGCGCTCGAGGCGGCTGGCGCTCGCGGCGGTGACGGCCACGGCGCGCAGGTTGAAGCGGTGCTCGAGCTCGGTGAGCCACTGGTCCACGAGGTGCGGCGGGCAGAGCACGGTGAAGCGATCGGCCTCGCCGCGGTCGAGCAGCTCGCGGGCGATCAGCGCCGCCTCGATCGTCTTGCCGATGCCGACGTCGTCGGCGATGAGCAGGCGCACCGGATCCTGCTTGAGCGCCATGAGCAGCGGCACGATCTGGTAGGCCCTCGGCTCGACGGCCACCTGGCCGATGCTCCGGAACGGGCCGGCTCCTCGCCTGAGCGACAGGAGCAGGGCGTCGCGCAGGAGGAGCGCGGCGTCCTGGCCGGCGCGCTGCCCGGCGGTGGGCGCAGGGAAGGTGGCGTAGGTGACCGGCTCGGCCTCGAGGGGAAGGTAGATGAGCGCGGCGTCCTCCTCCGAGCCGGAGACGGGGCGCACCTCGAGGTTCTCCTCGTCGCTTCCGACGAGGACGATCCACTCGCGACCCCGGGCTCGGATGAGCGTGCCGGGAGAGAACTGGGGGTTGGGCATGGTCAGTTGGCGAGCGCCTGCGCGAGCGCCTCGAAGGTCTGGGGCCAGGAGGCGGGATCGCCGAAGCGGTGGAGCTGGTAGCCCTTGTCGGCGAGGCGGCCGACGACGGCGGGGTTGGTCGGCTCGACGATGGCGGCCACGAAGAAGTCACGCCAGACGACGTGGCCGACGGCCTCCGTGCCTCGCGGATCGGGCCGGGGGAGGCCGCGGGCGGCGGCTTCCGCGAGCCAGACTTGGAGGCGCGGAGCGGCTGCGGCTTCGATGACAGGTGAGCCCGCGGGCTGCGCCGCAGGGCCGCTCGCCGGCCCCGCATCGTCCTCCATGAGGCCGCTCGTGAACGCGCGGGCGAGGCGAAGCAGGATCTCCTTCGCCTTGGGATCGCGCCGGTCCAGCTCCTCGTGGTCGGGCTGGTTGAAGTAGGACATCACGCAGCGGTAGCAGGCAGCGACACATATGGTGCCCGCTTGATCGACGAGGGCGTCCGGCACCGCCGGCAGCGTCTTCACCTCGAAGTGCATGATGTCCAGGGCCTCGCGGGCGATGTCCTGGATGATGGTGGTGTCGGAGACGAGCCGCGTGAGCACGCCGGCGCCGCCCTCGGTGGCCTCGTAGAGGAGGAAGCCGTTCCGGTCGTCCCGGGTCGGCATCGGCTCGGCCAGGATCTCCCCCTCCTCGAGCTGGAACACGGCCTCGATGCCGCGAAGGAGCGCGTGCTGGAGGGTGACGAGCGTCACCTCGTCCAGGTCCGGCTCGGCGGACTGGACGAGCAGCGCGTTCTTGCGGTCCTCCACGCTGGGGACGATCCACTGGCGCGCCGTCTTGGTCGGGTCGGCGACCTCCTCGTCCTCGTCCTCGTTCTTGGCCCAGTAGCCGGAGACCGGGTCGATGCGGAAGCCGAGCTGCCTCTTGTTGGCGCGCCGCCGCAGCCCCTTGTTGATGCGGGTGATGGTGGCGCCCGGCCCGTAGCCGAGCCGCAGGATCTCGCCGTCGGGATCGGCGGCCACGCCCCTGCGGACGTCCACGCTCCCCTCGCGCTCCGCCCACTGGAAGGTGGTCTGCAGCTCGAAGCCCTGCCGTTGCCGCTCCTCGTCGTTCGCGGTGATCCGCTCGGCCTGCTGCGTGGCGACGTTCTCGATGCGGTAGACGTGGTTGACGAGGTCGGCATCCCCCAGCGACGCGCCGCACCCGTGGCAGGTGGACCGGTCGGGCGTGAAGTGGCCGGCGCCGCAGCTCCTGCAGATGCGGACCGACTTGGTGGGCAGCTCGACGTTGGGCGTGGTGGCGTCGAGGCCGGAGAGCGAGAGGAGCGCCCGGACGACGCGATACGCGCGACCCTCGTGGTAGACGAGGCTGCGCGGGCCGAACTCGGAGAGCGCCAGGAAGCGCGGGCGCTGCAGGAAGGTCTGCTTCCCGCCGCTGCCGTCGGTCGAGGCCGGCACGTAGGCCATGAGCGGCAGGCGCGGGAAGTTGTAGCCGGGGAGGAAGCCCTCGGTGGCGAGGTAGCGGTAGGTGTAGAAGTCGCTGGAGGTGTTGCTGGTGCCCTGCTTCAGGAGGTTCATCTGGTCGAGCCCCTGCAGGTAGCGGCTCTTGGCGGCCTTCTTCTCCTCCGGGCGCGCGGTGTGGCTGATGTTGATGGCGTTGGCGGCGGCCATCTGCGTCTCGGCTGCCAGGAGGAGGTCGCGCCACCGGCTGAAGGCCCTCTCGAAGCTCGCGAGGCCGCCGGCGGCTACCTTGGCGGCGAAGGCCTCCTTGCCGGGATACCAGGGGGCGCGCTTCTCCGTGAGCTCGCCGTCGAGCAGGTTAAGGACGCGGCGGATCCGCTGAACCGCCTCGGCCGTGACCTCCGGCTTCCCCATCTGGTCGCGCAGCTCCGGCCGGATCGGGCGCTTCGGATCCTCGAGGACAAGCAGCCTGGAGATCGCCGGATCGAGGGGCTCGCGGGTGCACGCGAGCCAGACGGCCTGGAGGTGGCTCTCGACCAGCTCCTGGTTGGCGAGATCGAGGAGCGGCGGGCGCACCTCGCCGTGGACCATCTGCTTCGGGTCGCGGAAGAAGTACTGGTCGTGGGGGCTGAGGGCTGCGCAGTAGGTGAGCACCAGGGCGGCCTGGCCGCTCCGGCCGGCGCGGCCGCTCCGCTGGGCATAGTTGGCCGGCGTGGGCGGGATGTTGCGGAGATAGACCGCGTTCAGCGCCGAGATGTCGACGCCGAGCTCCATGGTGGGTGAGCAGAAGAGGGCCGGCAGGAAGCGCGGTACCTCGCCGATCTCGCGCAGCTTCTCCTTGTTGGCCTCGAGCTCCTCGCGCTCCTTCGGGCCGTAGCGGAAGCGCTGCTCGCGCACCTCGCGCCTCTCGCTCTCCACCTGGGCCGTGTGCTCGCGCGCCTCGAAGCCGAACAGCGGATGGCCGGGGAGCGCCAGGAGGTCGGCGAGGCCGGCGTAGAGAGCGCGGAAGAAGGTGTTGGCCGGCTTCCGGAGCCTCGCCTCTTCCTCCTGCGTCGCGCGCCGGAAGACGATGGCGTCGTCCACGAGCCGCCAACCGAGCTGGTCGTCGAAGGACGTGACGTCCTGCGTGACGATGCCGATCTCCCTGGCGGCTGCGAGGAGCGCGGTGACCAGGGTCTCGAAGTCCTTGGTCTCGAGGGCGCGGACCGCGCCGTTGCCGCCCCAGACCTTGCTGTCGCGAAGGGTCTTGCCGAGCGACGAGCGGGCGCCGCCGCGGGCGATGAGGTCCTCGTCGCGCAGCGAGATCCGGCCCCGGGCGGGCGGCGTCACGAAGAGCCAACGGGCCCGGCGTGGCTGCTCCCCCTGGGCGAAGCCCCACGGCGCCCGGAGGCGCGAGTGCGCACGCGAGATGAGCTGCTCGATGGCGCTTTGCTCGAGGACCTGGCTGCGGATGGCCATGAGCCGACGCAGGTGGTCGAACAGCTCCTTGTAGACAGCCCTGCGGACCTCCGGCTTGGCGTACTCGAGGGCGTCGGGCGCGCCGGCGAAGAGCGTCTCGTCGTTCACGAGCTCTTCGAGGCCGCGGTAGTCCACCGAGAGGAGCCCGAGCTCCTCGAGGTTGGGGTTGGTGTAGCGCCAGCCCCGGCGCTGGTCGAACCAGACCCGGTAGGCGAGGGCGTCGCGCAGGGTCTTCTCGGCGTCCTCGAGGTTGATGCCGCGGAGGGTCGGCTCGAGGAGCCACTCCGCCCGGATCTCTGGCGAGCGGGCGTCGAAGCCGAGCGCCTTCTGCTGCGCCAGCCCGAGCTGCTCGGCCCGCAGGCCAGCGGGACCAGCCAGCTCCAGCGCCCGGAGGAAGCCGGCCCGCAGGAGGCTGACGAAGAGGAAGTCGTTGAAGTGGCCGGACTGGAGGGCGGCGTCCTGCCGATTGTCGGTGAAGCCAAGGAGCTTGCGGGTGAAGGGCTCGAGGCCCGACTTCCCGCCGTGCATCCAGCGGAGGGCGCTGGCGGTGAGCACCGTGGTGGCCGAGCTGCGCCCCTCGGCCGAGAGCGAGGCGAGCCTGTTGCGGTCGCGCGCCGCCGAGCTCTGCGTGTCGCCGCAGCGGAGGCAGAAGCGGAACTTGCCGGGGAGGAACCAGGCCTCGAGACCCGAGCCGACCCTGCCGTCGGGCTCGACCAGGAACTTGCGGGCGCGGTGCTCCCGGAAGTTCCGCTTGAGCCGGAGGTTGCCCCGCGGATCTTGCTCGAGCCAGGCCTCTGGGTAGTCGTCGTCCTCGTCGGCGAACTCGAACCCTTCGTCGGTCGGGTGGAGCGTGAGGAAGCCGAACTCCACCGGGTCGTCGGGCGCCTCCGCCGCAGCGGCTGGCGCGGGCGTGGTGGCGGCGCCGTCGTCGTGATCGCGCTTGATGGGGGCGTCGTCGATGTCCCGGGCGTGGAAACGGCGTGCGCCCGACTCCGACTCGAGCCTTACCGGGTGGTACTCCTGCCCGCAGACACGGCAGAAGTGGACCGGGTAGAGCCGCTTCTTCTCGTCGCCGGGCTTGAAGACCTGGCCGTCCACCGTGACGAAGCGCTGGCCGGGCCGCTCCAGGGTCGAGTAGGCGTACCCGGCGCCGGAGATGAACTGGTGGAGCTTGAAGGCGAAGAAGCTCCGCTCGTTGGTACCGGGGGCCTTGGTGCGCGCCACCTCGGGGAGGCTGCTCACCAGCAGCATCTGGCGCAGGGCTTCGCCGCAGGCCTTCTCGTCGCGGCCAGCCTCCTTCGAGAGGAGGGTCACGGCTTCCGAGACGGTTCGTGGGCGGGCACGCTGCCATCGCTGGTCGGCCTCGTTCCACTCGATGCCGAGGCGGGTCTCCACCCAGACGGCGAGCGGGTTCTGTCGAAGCGCGGCGTCGGAGATGTTGGAGGCGATCCCACCGTCGATTGCGGCGCCCAGGCCGGCCATGACCTGGGCTTCGGTGAGGCCAGCCGTGTTCCGGTCGAGCGTCTCGCCGATGACGCTGGCGGCCGTGATGGACGCTGCGAAGAGCTTGGAGGCCACCTCGGCGATGACCTGGTTGCGGTCCTGCGAGGTTCCGCCGCTCGCCATCGTGGCCGAGGTGCCGACGCACTGGAGCTTTTCTGGCGCGAGCTGCTCGCGGACCCGGCGGACCAGCAGCGCCACGTCGGCGCCCTGTCGGCCGCGGTAGGTGTGCAGCTCGTCGAGCACCAGGAACTGCAAGCCTCGGCAGTTGCCGATCACCCTCTGGTCGAGCGCGTCCTGGCGGGTCATCAGGAGCTCGAGCATCACGAAGTTGGTGAGGAGGATGTCCGGCGGATCGTCGGCGATTGCCTTTCGCCGGTCGTTGTCGTCCTGGCCCGTGTATCGCGCGAAGGTGACGGGAGCGGGGCCCTGGACGTTGGACAGGTACTTCTTGAGCTCCTCCTGCTGGCTGTTGGCGAGCGCGTTCATCGGGTAGATGATGACGGCGCGCGTCCGCTTGCCGGCATCCCGCCTCTTGGCGCGCAGCACCGCATCGACGATGGGGATGAAGAACGCGAGCGACTTGCCCGAACCCGTGCCGGTCGTGACGACGTAGCTCTCGCCGTCGCGTGCGAGCGCGATGGCCTCCTGCTGGTGGCGGTACAGGGAGAGCGGCTCACCTCGCGGGTTCGCGGCGGAGTGGTTGGCCCGGAAGATCTCGGCGCAGCCCGGATCGAGGAGTCCCTCGTCCACCTGCTTCTGGATGGTGGTGACGCTGCGGTACCGCGGGTTGATCTGGAGGAGCGGCTCGGGCCAGTACCGTTTATCCGCGTAGACCGCGTCGATCTGCTTCCGGAGGTCCTCTGCGAAGATGGTCGTGAACGAGGTCGCGAACTGCTCGTACTCGCCAACCACCGTGTCTCTGAGTGAGAAGACGTCCATGTGCCCCCGCCCGACCGGAAGATGAACGGACCAGCCGTTCCCCGTCTAAGGCGGAATCGTACCCCACCGGCGGACCACTGACGGTTGATCCGAGTCTGGTTCGCACCGCTTCGCGAAGGTGGGCGGCCGCCGGCGATCAGTCCGGCAGCGTGATCGTCCCCCGCAGATAGGGAGCCACCGCCCCCACGACCCGCACCGCATCTCCCAGGTCCTCGCACGCGAGCTCACCGCCGCGACGCGACAGCTGCCGGGCGAGGAGCGAGGTCTTCCCGAGCCGCGCCGACCAGTACGGGACGAGGGCGCAGTGCGCGGAGCCCGTCACCGGATCCTCGTCGATGCCGGCCTGGGGGGCGAAGTAGCGCGAGACGAGGTCGGCGCCCGAGCCCGCGGCTCCCGGAGCCGTCACGATGAGACCTTGTGCGTCCAGGGCGGCGACGGCGGCGAGGTCGGGAGCGAGCGCCCGCACCTCCTCCTCCGTCCGGAGCACGGCCATCCAGTCGCGCCCGTGGAGCGCCTCCGCCGGCGCGCTGCCCAGCGCGCGCAGGAGGAGCTCCGTGGGAGCGCGAGGCACGGCGGGCCGACGCGGCAAGGTCAGCGCGAAGCGCTCGCCGACGCGCTCGACGAGGAGCGGACCGCTGCCGGAGGCGAAGGTGACCGCGTCCGTCCCCGGGTCGAGGTGCGTCAGCACCACGAAGCCCGAGGCGAGGGTGGCGTGGCCACACAGGTCCACCTCGACCGCCGGCGTGAACCAGCGGATGGCCCAGCCTTCCGCTTCGCAGACCAGGAAGGCAGTCTCGCTGAGCGCGTTCTCCTCGGCGATGGCCTGCAGGGTGGCGTCCGGCAGCCAGCGCGCGAGCGGGCAGACCGCCGCCGGATTGCCGGCGAAGGGGCGGCTCGCGAATGCGTCCACCTGGAAGAGCGGGATGTCCAGGGTCAGAGCTCCGTTTCGCCGCGAAAGACCAGCTCGGCTGGACCGCGCATGGTGACGCTCGCGAGGTCCTCCGCGACGGTGATGGCGAGATGCCCTCCGGGGAGGCGCACCTCCATCGGTCGCCCCGCGGCGAGGAGCCCCGCGCCCACGGCGGCCACCGCAGCCGCGCAGGCGCCGGTGCCGCACGCCTGGGTGAGCCCCGCCCCGCGCTCCCAGACGATCAGATCGAGGCCGCCGTCGCGCAAGGCCGCGAAGCCGGCGTTGACCCCGCCCGGCACGGCGCGCTCGACGAGCGGGCCGAGGCGGAGCGCGCGCTCGCGGGAGGCGTCCCCGATGAACACGAGGTGAGGATTGCCCATGGAGACGCGCGCGCCGCGGAGGCGCTCCCCCCCGACCTCGAGCGCGAGGTCCCCCTCCCGCCGGGCGGGCCCCATCTCCACCGAGACGGCCACCTCCCCGCCCGCGCCGCGCACGACGGCGCAGGCCTTCGGGCCGGAGTCCGTCTCGATGAACATCGTGCCGGAGATCCCCCGGCCCTCCGCGAGGTGCCGCGCGACGCAGCGGATACCGTTTCCGCACATGGCCGCGACCGAGCCGTCGGAGTTGTGGATATGCATCGTCGCGGCGCCGCCGCTCCGCGGAGGGAGGAGCGAGAGGACGCCGTCCGCCCCGATGCCAAGGCGCCGATCGCAGAGCCGCCGGGCGCGCTCGGGCGGCATCAGGTCGCCCGTCTCGACGACGATGAAGTCGTTCCCGAGCCCCTGGTACTTCCAGAACGCGAGCGGCGCCACGCGGCCTCCCCTCACGCGCAGAAGCGCGCGATGGCGCGCTCGAGGATGGCGGCGCAGCGCTCCAGCTCGGCGAGCGGCACGAACTCGCCGGTGCGGTGCGCCACGCGGATGTCGCCCGCGCCAAAGACGCAGGCCTCGGCGCCGAGCGCGACCAGCTCCGGCAGCTCGGTCCCGAATGGAATCGTGATCGAGCGGTTGCCACTCTCGGCTTCCAGGAAGCGCACCACCTCCGCCGAGGGGGGCGTCACCGCGGCATGGTCGAGCCGCATGGGCGTGTGCTCCACCCGCAGCTTGCCCTTACCGGACGAGGCCACGCGGTCGGCGGCGCGCCGGAACAGGCGCAGCGCGCGTTCGGGGTCCTGCGCCGGGATGGGCCGCCACTCCAGCGTGAAGGTACAGCTCCCGGCGAGGATGTTGCGCGCCTTGCCGCCCTGGATGACGCCGAC
>JBBQEB010000156.1:0-8050 GCA_038320275.1 Myxococcales bacterium
TGCAGTACCTGGGCGAGCTCGGCGCGGCGGTGGAGGTGTTCCGGAACGACGCCATCGGCGTCGCCGGGATCCGCGCGCGCCGGCCGGACGGGGTCGTCCTCTCTCCTGGCCCCTGCACGCCGGAGAAGGCCGGCGTCACCGTGCCGGCGGTGCGCGCCCTCGCGGGCGAGGTGCCGGTCCTGGGGGTGTGCCTCGGCCACCAGGCCATCGGCGAGGCCTTCGGCGGCCGGGTCGTCCGCAACGAGCGCATCGTGCACGGCAAGGCGAGCCCCGTGCGCCACGGCCGGAGCGGCCTCTTCGCTGGACTGCCTTCGCCCTTCCCCGCGGGGCGCTACCACTCGCTGGTGGTGGAGCGCGCCTCGCTGCCGGCCGAGCTGGAGGTCACCGCCTGGACCGACGAGGGCGAGATCATGGGCCTGCGGCACCGCGAGCACGACGTGGAGGGCGTCCAGTTCCATCCCGAGTCGATCCTGACCGAGGGCGGGAAGGACCTGCTCCGCAACTGGCTCGGCCGGCTCGGCGAAGGCGGGCGGGCGTGGGGCGCCGCCCCGGCGGGGAGGCGGGCGTGATCCAGGCCGCCATCGGACGGCTGGTGGAGGCCCACCATCTCTCCCGCGCCGAGATGGTGCAGGTCATGGGCGAGATCGCCGACGGCGGGGCCACCCCCGCCCAGGTGGGCGCCTTCCTGGCGGCGCTGCGGCTCAAGGGCGAGACGGTGGACGAGATCGCCGGGGCGGCCGAGGTCATGCGCGCGCGCGCCGACCGGGTGCACGTGGCGCGCGACGTCTTCGTCGACACCTGCGGGACGGGCGGAGACAACGGGAATACCTTCAACATCTCCACCGGCGCCGCCTTCGTGGTGGCGGGCGCGGGCGTCACGGTCGCAAAGCACGGCAACCGCTCGGTCTCCTCGCGCTGCGGCTCGGCAGACGTGCTGGGTGCGCTGGGGGTGAACGTCGACGCGGCGAAGGACGTGGTGGAGCACTGCATCGAGACGTGCGGGATCGGCTTCCTCTTCGCGCCGCGGCTCCACCCGGCGTTCAAGGCGGTGGCCGGCATCCGGCGGGAGCTCGGGATGCGCTCCATCTTCAACCTCCTCGGACCGCTCGCGAACCCCGCCGGCGCGCGGCACCAGGTGATGGGCGTCTATGAACCGCGCTGGGTGCCCATCCTGGGCGGCGTGCTGGCGGTCCTGGGCGCGCGCCACGCCTTCGTGGTGCACGGCGACGGGCTCGACGAGATCGCGGTCACCGGCATGACGCACCTGTGCGAGGTGAAGGACGGCGTCACCGACCGGTACGCCATGTTCCCGGAGGACGTGGGGCTGCGCCGCTGGCCGCGCGCCGAGATCGCGGGGGGGGACATCGCGCGCAACGCGGCCATCCTGTCCGACGTGCTCGGCGGCCAGAAAGGCGCGCCGCGCGAGGCCGTGCTGGTGAACGCGGCGGCGGCGCTGGTGGCGGGCGGCGCCGCCTCCGACCTGCGCGGCGGGGTCCGCCTGGCGGCGGAGTCCATCGACTGCGGGGCCGCAGCGGACAAGCTGGAGCGGCTGCGCGTGCTCTCGGCGGGCGGCGCGTGACGTTCCTCGACGGCATCCTGCATCGCAAGCGCGAGGAGGTTGCGGCACGGCGGGCGGCGCGGGACGATCGCGAGCTCGCGGCCGCCCTGCGCGACCTCCCTCCCCCGCTCGACTTCGCCGGCGCGCTGTCACCGCGCGGCGGTCCGCTGCGAGTCGTTGCCGAGGTGAAGCGGGCCAGCCCGTCGGCCGGCGCGATCTCCCCCGGGCTCGACGCGCCCGCGCAGGCGGTCCGCTACGCCCGGGCGGGCGCAGCCGCGGTCTCGGTGCTCACCGACGGCCCGGGCTTCGGGGGCTCGCTGGAGGACCTCGCCGCCGCCCGCGCGGCGGTGCGGGTGCCACTCCTGCGCAAGGACTTCGTGATCGATGCCTACCAGCTCTTGGAGGCGCGCGCGCACGGCGCCGACGCCGCGCTGCTCATCGTCGCGGCGCTCCCCGGGGGCCTCCTGCGGGCGCTGCACGACCGCTGCGGCGAGCTCGGTCTGGCCGCGCTGGTGGAGGTGCACGACGAGGCCGAGCTTCTGGCGGCCCTCGAGGCGGGCGCGCGGCTGGTGGGCGTGAACAACCGGAACTTGAGGACCTTCGAGGTAGACCTCGCCACGAGCGAGCGGCTCATCCCATCCCTGCCGGACGGGGTGAAGGCGGTGGCGGAGAGCGGCGTGCGCGGGCCCGCCGACGCGCGTCGCCTCCGCGCCGCCGGCGCTGTGAACCTCCTGGTCGGGGAGGCGCTGGTCCGTGCAGCGGATCCCGGGGCGCTGCTCGAGGAGCTCGCGTCGTGAGGTCGGGGTCGGGGTCGGGGTCGGGGTCGAGGTCGCGCCCGTGACGACCTCCCGCGTCCGGATCAAGATCTGCGGCATCACCCGGCTGGAGGACGCGCTGCTGGCGGCCAGGCTGGGAGCCGACGCGCTCGGCTTCAACTTCTGGCCCGGCTCGAAGCGCTACATCTCGCCCGAGGCCGCCCGCGCCATCATCGATCGACTTCCCCCCTTCGTCGCGCCGGTGGGCGTGTTCGTGGACGGTGCCCCGGAGGAGGTCGCGCGCGCCGCCGCCGCGTCCGGCGTCTCCGCCGTCCAGCTCCACGGAGACGAGCCCCCCGCCGCCTGCGCAGCGTCCGGGCTCCCGGCCGTGAAGGCCCTGCGCGTCACCGGTCCCGAGATTCTCGACCTCCTCGACCGCTACCCGGTGGCCGCCGTCCTCCTCGACGCGCCCAGCGCCGGCTACGGCGGCAGCGGCACCCCCTGCGACTGGACCGTCGCCCGGGCTGCCGCCGCGCGCGCGATCGTGATCCTCGCCGGCGGGCTCGTTCCTGAGAACGTCGCGCAGGCCATCGAAGCGGTCCGCCCGTACGGCGTGGACGTGGCGAGCGGCGTCGAGCGCGCGCCCGGCGTGAAGGATCCCGACAAGCTGGCCCGCTTCATCGCGCAGGCCAGGAAAGCGAGCCCATGACAGCCTCCCCCGCTCCCACCTCCCCCGGCCACTATGGCGCGTACGGCGGGCGCTACGTCCCGGAGACGCTCATCCCCGCCCTCGACGAGCTGGAGGCCGCCTGGAAGGAGGCGCGCGCCGACCCCGCGTTCACGCGGGAGCTGGACGAGCTGCTCAGCCGCTTCGCGGGCCGGCCCACCCCGCTGGGCGATGCGAGGCGCATGAGCGCGGACGTGGGCGGCTGCCGGGTGCTGCTGAAGCGTGAGGACCTCTGCCACACCGGCGCGCACAAGATCAACAACACGCTGGGTCAAGTGCTGCTCGCCCGGCGGATGGGCAAGCGGCGCATCATCGCCGAGACCGGCGCGGGCCAGCACGGCGTCGCCACCGCCACCGCCGCTGCGCTCTTCGGGCTGCCCTGCGACGTGTTCATGGGCGAGGTGGACGTCGAGCGGCAGGCGCTCAACGTGTTCCGCATGCGGCTCCTCGGCGCGCGGGTCATCCCCGTGAAGTCTGGCTCGCGCACGCTGAAGGACGCCATGAACGAGGCCATCCGCGACTGGGTCACCCAGGTGCGCGACACGCACTACATCATCGGCTCGGTGGCGGGGCCCCACCCCTACCCTGCCCTCGTCCGCGACTTCCAGTCGGTCATCGGCCGGGAGGCGCGGGCCCAGGTGCTGGAGGTCGCGGGCCGGCTCCCCGACGCGGTGGTCGCCTGCGTGGGCGGCGGCTCCAACGCCATGGGAATCTTCAGCGGCTTCATCGCCGACGCTGCCGTGAAGCTCGTCGCGGTCGAGGCGGCGGGGCTGGGCATCGCCTCCGGCAAGCACGGCGCCTCGCTCGCCCACGGCCGGCGGGGCGTCCTGCACGGCTCCATGAGCTATGTCCTGCAGACGGACGCCGGCCAGATCGCCGAGGCGCACTCCATCAGCGCCGGGCTCGACTATCCCGGCGTTGGGCCGGAGCTCGCGGCGCTCAAGGACGAGGGGCGGCTGACGCTCGCGCAGGCCACCGACAGCGAGGCGCTGGAGGCGCTGCAGTACCTTGCCAGGACCGAGGGCATCATCCCCGCGCTGGAGACCTCGCACGCCGTCTCGGCCGCGCTCGCCGTCGCGCGCGAACTGGGGGAGGGCGGGCTCCTGGTGGTCAACGTGTCCGGCCGCGGCGACAAGGACGTGGATCAGGTTCGGCGCGCGCTGGACGCGGCCGTCCCGGCACCTCGCGCGCAGCGCAGCGCGCCGGCCAGGAAGCGCGCCGTTGCGGCGCGAAAGTCCCCCCGCACGGCGAGCGCCCGTGCCGCTCCGAAGGCGAAGCACAGCGCCGCCCGGAGGCACGGGTGAGCACCCTCCCCGCTCCGGTGGCCGCGCCCGGGCGCATCGCCTCCGCCTTCGCCGCCGCCCGCGAGCGCGGTGAGGCGCTGCTCATCGCGTACGTCATGGCGGGCGATCCCGATCCCGGCACCTCGCGCGCGGGCGCGCTCGCCTGCATCGAGGCCGGCGCCGGGCTCCTCGAGATCGGCATGCCCTTCTCCGATCCCATCGCGGACGGGCCTACCCTCCAGGGCGCGGCGGAGCGGTCGCTCGCGCACGGCACCACCGTGGCCGACGCGCTCTCGCTCGCCGCCGAGGTCCGGCGGCGCTCGGACGTCCCCATCGCGCTCATGGGCTACGTGAACCCGGTGATCGCGTTCGGGCTCCCCCGCTTCTTCTCCGAGGCGGCGCGCTCGGGGGTGGACGCCGTGATCCTTCCCGACGTGCCGCCCGAGGAGGCCGGCGAGGTGACCCGCCTCGCTGCGCAGGAAGGGGTGCGGACCGTGTTCCTGCTCGCGCCCACCTCCCCGCCCGCCCGCCGCGAGGCGGCCGCGAAGGTCGTCACGGGGTTCCTCTACTTCGTGTCGGTCACCGGGGTCACCGGCGCCCGGCGCGAGCTCCCGCCGGGCCTCGCCGAGGAGGTGAGGCGGGTCCGGGAGGTGTCCCCGGTCCCGGTGGTGGTCGGCTTCGGGGTCTCCACGCCACGTCAGGCGGCCGAGGTGGCGAAGCTCGCCGACGGCGTGGTGGTGGGAAGCGCCATCGTCTCGCGACTGGCGGGGCCTGGCGGGCGGCGCCAGCGCGTGGAGCGCGTGAGGAGGTACGTGAGGTCGCTCGCGCGGGCCATGCGCCGTTGACCCGCCCGTACCGCCCCCTCGTGGACCCTCGCTGGGACTTGTGGCGGCGCTTCCCCGCGGGTGTGTTTACTCTTTTTGGAGATGGAAACCCCGACGCCACACCCCGAGCGCGACGTGGAGCCCGAGGTGGCGCTCCAGCACGTCGCGACGGTGGCGCACGAAGGAGCGGGCGCTGCCGCCGCTGGAACGGAGCTGAACCTTGGGTGAACGGGAAGAGAGCTACCAGGCCTATCCGCAGACGTTGCTCGCCTTCGAGGGCGGGCCCCGCCTCGACCTGCGGCGGCCGCTCTCGCGCGACGAACGCCAGGCGTTGCGCGCCGCAGGTCTCGGCGACAGCTTCGCGGTCCTCACGGCCGAGAGCCCCGGCGGCGCCGAGCCCGAGGCGGGCACGCCAGCGCTCCTCGCGGAGCGCGAGCGGGCAAACGTGCGGCGCATCCTGCGGCTGGAGGAGCACCTCGCCCGCCACGGCCTCCGCTTCCGCCGGGTGGACGGCTCGGCTCCCGACGGCACGCACCGGGAGCGCTGCGTGGCCGTGGCGCTGGCGCGCGAGGAGGCGGAGGGGCTGGCTCGCGGCCGCGATCAGGTGGCGCTCTTCTGGTACGACGGCGAGCGCTTCTGGCTCTGGTCTGCGAAGGTCGCCGACACCCCTCAGCCGCTTCCAGCATGAGCTTCGGCGCGGTGCAGGCGGACGTCGTCGTGATCGGCGCCGGGCCGGCCGGGCTCGCGGTGGGGGCCTGCCTGCGCCGGGCTGGCATCGACTTCGTCCTGCTGGAGCGCGAGCCGGCGGTGGGAGCGTCCTGGCGGCGCCACTACGACCGGCTGCACCTCCACACCGACCGCGCGCATTCGTCGCTCCCCTACCTGCCCTTCCCGCGCGACGCCCCCCGCTATCCCTCGCGCGACGAGGTCGTCGCCTACCTGGAGGCCTACGAGCGCGCGTTCGAGCTCGCCCCGCGCTGCGGCGAGGAGGCCCTTCGCGCGCGTCCGGTGGACGGCGGCTGGAGCGTCGAGACCCCGCGCGCGCGCTACGGCTCACGGGCGGTGGTAGTCGCGACCGGGCTCTGCGCGTCCCCCGTCCGGCCGAGCTGGCCGGGGCTGGAGGCGTACCGGGGCCCTGTGCTGCACAGCGCCGCGTACCGCAACGGGCAGGAGTTTTGCGGGGCGCGCGTGCTCGTGGTGGGAGCTGGAAATTCCGGGGGCGAGATCGCGATCGACCTGGTGGAGCACGGCGCCAAGCCCACCCTCTCCATGCGCGGACCGGTGAACTTCCTGCCGCGCGAGCTGCTCGGCCTCCCCATCCTGACCTGGGCGGTCGCCCTGGCGCGGCTGCCGCCCGCCGCCGCCGACGCGCTGGCGCGCCCGCTGCTCCGCCTCGCGCTGGGCGATCCGACGCGCCACGGCGTGCCGCGGCCGAGGAGCGGGCCCATGCAGCAGATCCGGGAGCGGGGCCGGATCCCGATCATCGACGTGGGGACGCTGTCGCTCATCCGCGATGGGAGGATCGCCGTCCGGCCCGGGGTGGCGCGGTTCACGCCGGAGGGAGCCGCGTTCGAGGGCGCGCCCGAAGCGGCGGTCGAGGAGCCATTCGACGCGGTCGTGCTCGCGACGGGGTACGCGCACGGCCTGGCGGGCTTTCTCGAGGGTGCGGAGCGGGTGCTGGGACCGGACGGCCGGCCCACCGCGACCGGTGTGGAGACCGGGCTGCCCGGCCTCTTCCTGTGCGGTTTTCAGGTCGTCGCGACCGGGATGCTGCGGGAGATCGCGATGGAGGCGAGGCGCATCGCGGAGGCGCTCGCCCGCGGCCGTCGAGGAGCCGTCACCGCATCGGTCGACCCACCGCTCCCGCGATGACCCGGACCTGACCCATGAGCCCCTCGAACTCGGATGGGGTGAGCGACTGGTGCCCATCGGAGAGCGCCTTCTCGGGGTGAGGATGCACCTCGATCATGAGCCCGTCGGCTCCGGCGGCGACCCCGGCCCGGGCGATCGCCGGGACGTGCTGGCGGATGCCGATCCCGTGCGAGGGATCGACCACCACCGGCAAGTGCGTGAGCGCCTTCAGCACCGGAACCGCGTTGATGTCGAGGGTGTTGCGGGTCATCGTCTCGAAGGTGCGGATGCCGCGCTCGCAGAGCGCGACCTGTGGATTGCCCTTCGACACGATGTACTCCGCCGCCATGAGCCACTCCTTGATGGTGGCCGCGAGGCCGCGCTTCAGGAGCACGGGCTTGCCCACCGACCCGAGCCGCTCCAGCAGGGAGTAGTTCTGCATGTTGCGGGCGCCCACCTGCAGCACGTCCGCGTACTCCGCCACGAGCGGCACCGTCTCGGTGTTCATCACCTCCGTGACCACCTTCAGCCCCGTCCGCTCTCGCGCCAGCGCGAGCAGCTTCAGGCCCTCCTCGCGAAGCCCCTGGAACTCGTAGGGACTGGTGCGGGGCTTCCACGCTCCGCCGCGCAGGAAGGTGGCACCGGCCTTCTTCACCGCGTCGGCGGCCTCGAAGAGCTGCTCCTTCGACTCCACCGAGCAGGGACCCGCGATCACGGCGATGGCGCGACCGCCGAGCTGGGCCCCGCCCACGTCGAGGACGGTGTCCTCCTCCTTCACCTCGCGCGACACGAGCTTGAACGGCTGCGAGACGCGCAGCGCCTCGGCGACGCCAGGCAGGGTGGAGAATTCGTCCGGCTCGATCCCGGACGTGTTGCCGATCACCGCGATGACGCGCCGCTCGGTGCCGGCGATGGGATGCGGGGTGAGCCCGAGGGTTCGGATGCGGTTCACCACCCCGTCGAAGTCGTCGGGGGTGGCGTTCGGCTTCATGGCGATGAACACGGTAGAGCTCCTCGGGCTGGAAGGCCGCGCAGCTTAGCGCACCGGGCTC
>JBBQEB010000157.1:0-8037 GCA_038320275.1 Myxococcales bacterium
CCACGGTGTAGGGCCGGCTCTCCTCGTCGACGTCGCGCTCCACCAACCGCCGCTCGGAGACCTCCTCGATCTCCAGCAGGCGGAACTCGTCCCGCGACGAGAGCTGCACCGCCCATGCGCTCCCCGCGTCGTGGTCGGCTCTTTCCGCGTCGGCCGGCTCCGGCCGGAGCTCCGCGCTCCTCGGCAGCGTGACGGTGAAGCGCGCGCCCCGCACACCGTCGCTCTCGGCCGTGATCCCGCCGCCGTGCAGGGCCACCAGCTCGCGGGCGAGGGCGAGGCCGATGCCGGTACCGCCAAACTGCGCTTCCGTGCCGGTGTCCACCTGGTAGAAGCGCTCGAAGAGCTTCTCCGCCTCGGCGGGAGGAAACCCGGGCCCATCGTCCTCGACCGCGATCTCCACCGCCTCGGGGCGATCGACGAGCGCCATCCGCACGTGCCCCCCCGGCTGCGTGAACTTGACCGAGTTGGACAGGAGGTTCACGAACACGCGCTCGAGCCGCTCCAGGTCGCAGACGAGCTTCAGGCGGGGAGCGGCGTGCTCGAAGCGGAGCTCGATGCCCTTGCGCTGGGCGAGCACCTGCGTCCCTTCCGCCAGCCCCTGCAGATGCTCCACCAGGTCGTGCTCGCCGAGCCGGAGCCGGAGCCGGCTCTCCTCCAGGCGGGAGAGGTCGAGGAGGTCGTTGATGAGCTTCAGGAGCTTCAGCGCGCTCTTCATCATGGCGCGGAAGGAGGCGAGCTGCGCCTCGCTGAAGGTGCCCATCTCGCCGTGCAGCATGAGCTCGAGGGGCGTCAGCACCACCGCGAGCGGCGTGCGCAGCTCGTGGGTCATGTTGGCGAAGAAGCGCGACTTGAAGCGCTCCAGCTTCTTCAGCTCGGCGTGCGCGCGCTCGAGGTTGGCGGTGGTGCGCTCCAGCCGGACCTGCTGCGCGAGCTGGTCGTGGTGGGTGCGGGTCAGGAGGGCGTGCCCGAATCCGGCGATGACGGCGGCGGCCCCCATGAACGCCAGGTTGGAGACCGCACCTGCCACCGAGCCCACCCGGCCGGCGAGGAGGTTCGCGCCCACGAACGTCGCAGCGATGGCGACGCAGAGCCCGGCGAACACGCGCCCGCGCCAGACGAACAGCAGTCCCCCGCCGACGATCACGAGCGTGATGCCCGCGTAGTAGGGGGACGACATCCCCCCCAGGTTCGCCGTCATCACGCAGATCCCCGCCGCCGCGAGCCACCCGTACGCAGCCGAGACGAGCTCCAGCTGGGCGTCGAGGCGGCCGGACCGGAGCGACCAGGCGAGGGCGGCAGTGACGAGGAGGAACACGACGCGCGTGGACCAGAGCCACGTCAGCGCCGCGCCCCGCGCGACGAACGGGTCCAGGAACCCGAAGGCAGCGTAGAGGAGCCCGCTGATGACGAGGGTGGTCCGCATTCCGCGGCGGTTGCGCTCGCGGAGCCAACTGGACCAGCGCTGCTCGACCTCGGGGTCCCTCTCGATCACGCGTCGCGCACGAGCTCGAAGAACGGGTTCACGCCGCTCTCCTCCTCGAGGATTCGCACCTGGGCGCCCGGGACGGCGCGGCGGCCGATGTCGAGGAGCTCCTCACGGCTGCGGTAGATGAGATACCACTCCATGTGGTGCTCGAGGAGCCATCGGGCGGCGTTGTCCACCATGTTGGCGACGAGCAGCTTTCCGCGCGGCGCGAGAGACTTCGCCATGTGGCGGGTGAGCACCACGGCGGTCCTTTGTGCAAGGTAGTCGTACATGCCGCAGCAGTAGATGAGGTCGAACTTTCCCATCCCGGCGAACATGTCGGCGTCGCGCAGGAAGCGCTTGATCGACTCGTGCAGGAACACCAGGCGCACCCGCCCCGGGAAGCGGCGGTCGACGGTCTCCTTGAGGCGGCGCCAGGCGTGGGCGAGCGCGTTCTTGTCCTGCTCGAAGAGCACGATCTCGAGCTCCGCAGGCAGTTCCTCGAGCTCGTTCAAGAGCTCGTAGAGCTCCTGGGCCGGACCCGCCGCCACCGAGAGGACGCGCACAGGCATTCCCGTTCCCGCGCGCTCTTCCAGCAGCGCCTTGATCTGCCGCTTCACGAGATCCTTGCGACAGCGGACCGCGAGCGATCCCCGGCAGTGCGCGAAGGCATAGCCGATGGACCGGCCAAAGAGGTCGGAACCTTCGAAGCCGCACGCGTACAGGAAGCTCATGAGCTGATAGTCCCCCGGATACCCCAAGGGCTTGAAGCGCGCCCGCCGCATGTTGGGCGAGGTGAGGAACAGGTCGTCGAGGTACCGCCGCGAGAATGCCTGGGCGGCCGGGTTGCGGTGGCCTCCCGGGAGCACGCGAACGGCCGCGTCGATCTGCTCCGTGAGGCCGATCACGTCCTCGAGCAGATCGGTGCGGATGCGCGCCTTCAGCGTTGCGCAGGCAGGATTGGGAGGCCCGTTGAGCACATGCCAGGGCAGCTCTTTCTCGATCTCCGCCAGGTGGGTACGCCCGTCTTCGCAAAGGAGCCGCAGCTCGGAGACGAGCGACTTGAAGCGCTCGCCGCCCTGGAACTGCCAGGGCCGGGTCTGCGACCGCGCCTCCTCCGCGCGTGCCGCCCAGCAAAAGACGCTGCGCAGCTGGAGGATCTCCTCCACGTCGAGCAGGAACTCGTGGAACGAGACGCCCACCACTACCGTGCCGTCCTGCACCCGCATCGAGCCCACCACCGCTTCGCCCGCGAACGCCTCGTGCGTGTTGAAGCGCAGGGCGATCTGGAGCGTTTGACGCAGCTCCACCGGGAGGCCCTCGGGCCACGCGAAGGCGACCCCGTTCTGCGACACGTCCTGCATCGGGCATTCGCGCGAGGCGCCGCCCACCGTCACCGTCACCGTGCTGCGGAGCGGCTCCAGCTCCTGCGCCGTGTGGCGGTGCGGGCGGAAGAAGACGCTGCGGCCATGGGCGCCGTCGAGCTCCTCGTACGCGCAGACGCCGGCCGGCGCGCTCGCGTCGAGGGCGGCCTCGGGGACGGCGGCGCGAGGCGTCGCCGGAGAGACGGTCCGCGGGCCGCCGCCCTCCAGCATGGGCTGAGAGGGGTCGCGTCGATCGAGCAGTTCCATCGGGCCTCGGGCCCGTCTGCGAGGTTCAGGCGGGGGGAGCGCAGGGGAGCAGCACCTCGAAGCGAGCCCCAGAATGCAAGCCCGCGGCCAGCCCGATCTTTCCCCCGTGCGACTCCACCACCAGCTTCGACATGTAGAGCCCCATCCCGAGGCCTTCCTCGCCCTTGCTCGACACGAAAGGCTGGAAGAGGCGGTCCCTGATCTCCGGCGCCACGCCGGGCCCCTCGTCCTCCACCGCGAGCTCGACCGCGTCCCCTCGGTGGCGCGCCGAGACCGTCACCCGCGCGCCCTTCTCGGTGGCGTGCAGCGCGTTCCTCACGAGGTTGACCAGCACCTGCGTGAGCTTCTGGCGGTCGGCGCGCAGGCGCGGGAGGCCTGGCTCGAGCTCGACGCGCACGCCGCGCAGCCTGAACGTCAGGTCCAGCCGGGCGATGGCGCAGGCGTCGTTCACCACCGCCGCCGGGTCCACCTGCTCGAGCTGGAGCGCGAGCGAGCCGCTCTTCGCGAACTCGTGCAGGGTTTGCAGGGTGCGGAGCAAGTTGTCGATCCCGGCCAGCCCCAGAGAGAGGATCTCGCGCAGCTCCGGCTGGGCAGAGGTCTGCTGGAGCTCCCACTCGGCGGCGCGGAGCCCGACGACCACGTTGCGGAGGTCGTGTGTCACGCCCGAGGAGAGGCGGCCCACCGTTCCCAGCCGTTCCAAGTGCAGGAGCTGCTGCTGCTGTGCCTCCTGGCGGTCGGCCGACGCGCGCAGCTCGTCGCCGCGCCGCGCCAGGAGCTCCACCAGCTTGGCGATGGTGCGGCGCTGCACGACCTGATCGGACGCCTGGGCGATCGCCTGAACGATCTCGGCGGCCTCCCAGGGCTTGCGCAGGAAGCGAAAGACGCTGGCCCGATTGATGGCCGATTCCAGCACCTGCATGTCGGCGTACGCCGTGAGCACGATCCCGGCGACGTCCGGACGCCGGCGCCGGAGCTCCTCCAGGAGCTCGATGCCGCTCATCCCCGGCATGCGCTGGTCCGAGACCACCACGTCGAGCGGCACCTCGCCTGCGATGGCGAGGGCCTCCTCGCCCGAGGTGGCCTCGTGCACCGTCCACGCGTCCTCCAGGAAGCCGCGGAGGACGGTGAGGTTGGGCCGCTCGTCGTCCACGAGGAGGACGCCACCGGTCCGCTGGCTCGGCACGCCCATGCGCTCCACGAGAGCCGCGACATCGCTCTCGGAGATCACGCGCCGCCTCGGGGGTCTTGCACCCGCCGAGTATAGAAAGGGTTCACCGCCTGACAAGAGCGCGCGGGTGAACCACGTCCCTTGGGGGCCGGTCCTTCGCGCGAACGACCCCGCGCATCGGTTGCGGTCCATCTCACCATTTTGACCCCAGGCACGCACCTCGTCGCACAACTTGCGCGTCCGCCCAAAAGCGTCTGCACTTCTTCAGCGCCGATATCGCCGGGGAAACGAGCGCTCGATCCCGGCCGGCGCGGGGAACGCGCGCACCGGCGCCCACATGATGGGGCGGCGCGTCATTGCCGCGCTTAGGCACCGTCCAGCGGCAGGACGTCCGCCGCGGGGAGAGGGCCTTGAGCGACGAAAAGAGAGAGACCACAGGGCAGGCGAGCACGAGCGCGTTCGGCCCGGCGCGGGCCACGGTGTCCGGCGCGCCCCTCGACGCGGCAGAGCTCGCCCGCGTGGACGCCTACTGGCGCGCCTGCAACTACCTCGCGGCCGGGATGATCCATTTGAAGGCAAACCCGCTCCTGCGCGAGCCGCTCGCACCCGAGCACCTCAAGGCGCGCCTCCTCGGTCACTGGGGCGCGAGCCCCGCGCTGTCCTTTTCCTACGCCCACCTCAACCGCGTGATCCGGCGCGAGGACGCCGAGGTCATCTTCCTCGCCGGACCGGGCCACGGCGCGCCCGGGGTGAGGGCGCCCGTCTGGATCGACGGCGTTTACGGCGAGGTCTATCCGGAGACGGACTTCAGCCTGCGCGGCCTCTCCACCTTCTTCCGCGAGTTCTCCTTCCCTGGCGGCGTCGGCAGCCACTGCACGCCGGAGCTGCCCGGGTCCATCCACGAGGGCGGCGAGCTCGGTTACGTGCTCTCGCACGCCTGCGGGGCCGCCTTCGACAGCCCGGACCTGGTGGTGGCGGCGGTGGTCGGCGACGGGGAGGCGGAGACGGGCCCGCTCGCCACCTCCTGGCACGTGAACAAGTTCATCGACCCCCGGCGGGACGGCGCGGTGCTGCCCATCCTGAGCCTCAACGGCTACAAGATCGACAACCCCACCCTGCTCGCACGGATTCCGCACGAGGAGCTGGCCTCGCTCCTCTCCGGCTACGGCTGGGAGCCGCTTTTCGTGGAGGGTTCCGAGCGGCCCGGCATGCACCAGGCGATGGCCGCCACGCTCGACCGCGCCTTCGCGTCCATCCGCGAGCTCCAGCGCGCGGCTCGCTCCGGCGGCCCGGTCGGCCGGGTGCGCTGGCCGATGATCGTGCTGCGCGCGCCCAAGGGCTGGACCGCCCCGGCCGAGCTCGACGGGCACCAGCTCGAGGGCTCGTGGCGGGCGCACCAGGTTCCCATCGCGGACGCGAGGACGAACCCGGCGCACCTGCGCATCCTGGAGGAATGGATGCGGAGCTATCGCCCGGAGGAGCTCTTCGACGCGGACGGCGCGCCGGTGGCGCTGGTGCGCGAGGCCTCGCCCCGCGGCGACCGCCGCATGGGGGCGAGCAAGCACGCCAACGGCGGGCTCCTGCGGCGGGCGCTCCAGCTCCCCGCCTTCGGCGCCTACGCCGCCGAGGTGAAGGCGCCCGCGAGCGGATACGCCGAGAACACGCGGCCCCTGGGCGCGTTCCTGCGCGACGTGATGCGCGCGAACGGCCAGAGCTTCCGCGTCTTCGGCCCGGACGAGACCACCTCCAACAAGCTCGACCTCATCTACGAGGCCACCCGCAAGCTGTGGCTGGAGGCGCGCCTGCCGGAGGACGACGACGGCACGCGGCTCGCCTCGGACGGACGGGTGGTGGAGATGCTGTCGGAGCACACGCTGGAGGGAATGCTGGAGGGCTACCTCCTCACCGGGCGGCACGGCCTCCTCTCCAGCTACGAGGCCTTCGTCCACGTCATCGACTCGATGGTGAACCAGCACGCCAAGTGGCTCGACATCGCGAGCCATCTGCCCTGGCGCGCCAGCATCGCCTCGCTCAATCTCCTCATCACCTCCACCGTCTGGCGGCAGGATCACAACGGGTTCACCCACCAGGACCCCGGCTTCATCGACCTCGTGGTGAACAAGAGCCCGAGCGTCACCCGCATCTACCTGCCGCCCGACGTGAACTGCCTCCTCTCGGTGGCGGACCACTGCCTGCGGAGCGTCGACTACGTGAATGTCATCGTGTCGGACAAGCAGTCACACCTCCAGTACCTCGACATGGACGCGGCAATCACGCATTGCACCAAGGGGCTCGGTATCTGGGAGTGGGCGAGCAACGACCGGGGCGAGGTGCCCGACGCCGTCATGGCCTGCGCGGGTGACATCCCCACCCAGGAGGCGCTGGCCGCCACCGCCTTGCTCCGGGCGGAGTTCGGGGACCTCGAGCTGCGCTTCGTGAACGTGGTGGACCTGTTCCGGCTCCAGCCCCAGGGCGAGCACCCGCACGGAATGTCCGACCGGGACTTCGACTCCATCTTCACGGTCGACCGGCCGGTCATCTTCAACTTCCACGGCTACCCCTGGCTCGTCCACCGGCTCGCCTACCGGCGCACCAATCACGTCAATTTCCACGTCCGCGGCTACAAGGAGAAGGGCAACATCAACACCCCCATGGAGCTCGCCATCCAGAACCAGACCGACCGCTTCAGCCTCGCCATCGACGTCGTCGACCGCGTGCCGCGGCTCCGGGTGGCAGGCGCGCACGCCAAGGAGCGCTTCCGGAACCAGCAGCTCGCGTGCCGCAGGCACGCCTACGAGCAGGGCGTCGACGCACCGGAGATCACCGGCTGGACGTGGCCCGGGTAGGCGCCGTCGCGGGGCCGGGGGCGCGGCGGTCGAGCTCGGCATAGAGGCCGCCCGCGCGGACGAGCTCGGCGTGCGTGCCCCGCTCCACCAGCCGGCCGCCGTCGAGCACCAGGATGAGGTCGGCGCCGCGGATCGTGCCCAGCCGGTGCGCGATAACGAGGCTGGTGCGCCCGCGCAGGAGCACGCGCAACGCGTCCTGCACCAGCCGCTCGGTGCGCGTGTCCACGTTGGCGGTGGCCTCGTCGAGGATGAGGATGCGCGGGTCGGCCAGCACCGCCCGCGCGAAGGCGACCAGCTGGCGTTCCCCGGCGCTCAGCGTCACCCCCGCCTCGCCCAGCACCGCGTCGTAGCCGCCGGGCTTGGCGGCGATGAACCCGTGCGCGTGGGCGGCGCGCGCGGCGGCCTCCACCTCCGCGCGCGAGGCGCCCGGTCGCCCGTAGGCGATGTTCTCCGCCACCGTCCCGGAGAACAGGAAGGGCTCCTGGAGCACCATCGCCATCCCGCGCCGCAGGCTGGCGCGGGTGACCGCCCGCACGTCCCGGCCGTCCACCAGCACCGCGCCGGCGGTGGCGTCGTGGAAGCGCGGCACCAGGCTCGCGAGCGTCGTCTTGCCCGCCCCGGTGCGCCCCACGATGGCGACCGTGGTGCCCGGCTCCACCTCGAACGAGACCTCGTGCAGCACCGGGCGGGCCGGGTCGTAGCCAAAGGAGACGCGGTCGAAGCGGATGGCCCCGAGGAGCCGCGGGAGCTCCACCGCCCCCTTCGCGTCGGGCGGCTCCGGCGCCTCGTCGAGGATGCCGTACACCCGCTCCGCTCCGGCGAGCGCCGCCTGCGCCAGCGTGTACACCGAGGCGGCGAGCTGCACCGGCCTGAAGAGCGCCTGCACGTAGAGGAGGAACGCCGCCAGGACGCCCACCGTCAGACGAT
>JBBQEB010000158.1:0-8031 GCA_038320275.1 Myxococcales bacterium
GGCCGCCGATGTCGATCTCCTCGATGCAGGCCGCGAGGTCCTTGCCCGCCGCTACCGCCTCCCGGAACGGATAGAGGTTCACCACCACCAGATCGATGGGCAGGATGCCGCGCGCGGCGACGTCGCGCTCGTCTGCCTCCAGTCCGCGCCGGTACAGGATGCCGCCGTGGACGCGAGGGTGCAGCGTCTTCACCCGGCCGCCCAGGATCTCCGGCGCCTGGGTGAACTCCCCCACGCTCGTGACCAGCAGGCCGGCCTCGGAGAGCGCCCGCTGCGTTCCTCCCGTGGAGAGGAGCTCGACGCCTCGCGCCGCCAGCCGCCGCGCGAAGGGAACGAGGCCCGTCTTGTCGGAGACCGACAGGATGGCGCGGCGGATCATGGGTGCCACCTCCAGGAAGGCGCCCTTGTAGCGGTGGTCCGCGCGATGTTCAAGGGCCGCCGCGGGTCTCGATCCGCGGCGGCCCGGACGGCCTCAGCGGCGGTCGTTCGCGACCCGCGCGGCGGCGCCCTCTGCCGAGAGGGGCTCGTCCTCGGTGATGGCACGCAGCTTGAGGAGCCCGCGGGTCTCGACCTGGCGGATGCGCTCGCGCGTCAGGTTCATGATCCCGCCCACTTCCTCCAGCGTGATCCCGCCCCGATCGGCCACGTCGAGCGCGCAGGTCTCACCCATCTCCCAGATCTCCTTGTCGGGAAAGTTGAGCTTGATGGAGCCGGTGGCCGGGTTCACGTCGAGGTAGAGGTGGTGCTTGCAGGAGACGAACATGCACGGACGCGGACCGTTCGCGCACTCCGCGCGCGAGCGCGGCCGCGCCTTGTCGATCTCGGCGACGATGCCCTGCAGCTCGGGATCGACCTCCCCCAGCGCTCGCTGACGCCGCAGGTCGCGGGCGATCTCCTTGCGCGACATGGTCTTGGAGCGCCGGCGCGCCGGCTCCTCCGGCCCGCCAGGCAAGATCCCTGGCGGCGCCAGCTCGCCCTCGGCCCCCCCGTCCATCCCGTCCTGCAACCGCTCCGCCTCTTGCCTCGCCTCGCCCGTCATCACGCTCATCCCCAACCCCCTCCGTGAAGCCCACCCGCCCGAGCGGGAAACCCATCCACCACGTCCCGAACCACCCACGACCACCGCGCTCGTCAGCCGGCGTCCACCTCCGCGCGCCGCACCGTCGCGATGCGACCTCCCACCTTCTCGATGCGCCGCAGCGCAGACTGCATCTCCCGTTCGGCCCGCTCCAGCTCCTGCTCGACCTGATGCCACAGCGGGTGCTTCCGCGCCCGGCGCTCGAGGTCGCTCACGAGCTCCGCCCAGTTGCCTTCCACGTCCTCCAGGCGGTGCTTCACGGCGACGAAGCTGTCGCGGATGTCCTGCAGCGTGAGCCCCTCGGCCATCATCCGCTTGATGAGGTCGATGCGCCGCACGACGGACACGGGGTAGAGCCCGCGCGACCCGCTGTGCTTGCCCTTGCGGCCGATCCTGCGGCTTCGAGGCAGAAGTCCGAGCTGGACGTACTTGCGAAACGTGGCGGCTGAAAGGCGCGCGCCCGACGCCCCGAAGATCCGCACCACCTCACCGCTCGTGACGCCCCGTGCGCTCTCTCGCTCGAGGCGCTCGACGTCGCTGGCGAGGAGGAGGAACGACATGCATCTCCACTCAGATGAAGCGTTTCAACTGCGTATTCGGTGAAGACGCGTTTGAAAATATCGGAGGGAAAAGAGACCGTCAACGCGCTCCCGCGAGCGCACCAGGGGGATGCTGAACGGTCGGGCAGGCGTGCGTGCGCAGGCGCGCGTGACGCTGGGTGAACCGACGCCGGGCGGCGGCGGGAGGGGCGGCGAGTCGCCTTTGGCGACCCGGCGCGAAGATGGACGAGGCGTCCGGGCGCCGACGCAGCGCGCCGCGGCTGAACGCGGCTCACCGCGCGGCGACTACCTCTTCAGCTGCGGCTTCCAGACGAAGCGCTCGCCGGAGACGACCTCCGCGACGATGCTGTCCTCCCCGAGCGTCGGGTGGTGGGCGCGTAGGCGATGTTTACCTACAGCGACCACCTCATCCACAGGGGTCTCTCCCAGGTCCTTCCCGTCGAGCTCCACGTAGGCCCAGGGAATCACCTGGACGGCGACGCGACCCTCGGCGGCGGGCGCCGGGAGCGGAAGGCTCGCGGCGGGTTCCGCCGCCGGACGAGCGGCAACGGCCGGTGGGACGCGGCGGGAGGGCCGGGTCGAGGGCGGGTTGGAGCGCGCGGCCGGGTTCGGGTTCGGGGTCGGGGTCGGGGCCGAGGTCGAGGTTGCGGTCGGGGTCGAGGTCGAGGTCGAGGTCGAGGTCGAGGTCGAGGTCGAGGTCGGGGTCGAGGTCGGGGTCGGGGTCGGGGTCGGGGTCGAGGTCGGGGTCGGGGTCGTCGGGGTCGAGGTCGGGTTCGGGGTCGGGTTCGGGGTCGGGTTCGGGGTCGCGGTCGGGATCGCGGTCGGGGTCGGGATCTCGGTCGGGATCTCGGTCGAGGTCGGGGTCGAGGTCGGGGTGAGTCCGCGCCGCGCCTGCCATCCCACTGCCACGGCCATCGCGAGCGCGCCTGCGCCGGCGATTGCCAGCGGCACGATCCTTCGGCGCGTCCCGGCCCGCTTGGCCACGAGCGTTCGCGTCGCGGCTTCGGGCTCGGCCGCTGGCGAGGGCTCCCGCACCGCCGTGCGCTCCGCCGGCTCCTTCCGCGACGGGGCCGCGCCGTCGGGCCAGAGCTCCCTCAGGAGGGAGCGGAGGTCGAGGTCCTCGTGGGCGCGCGCGACCTGCAGTCGCAGAGAGGCGAGAGCGTCGGCCAGCACCTGGGCGCTCGCGGTGCGCCGGTCGCGATCCCGCTCCAACGCTCCGCGGATGGCCTCGTCGAGCTCTGGCGGCACCCCCTCGTTCCACGCGGAGGCGGGCGAGATGGGCTCGCCGGAGAGGACGGCGCCCAGGGTGGCGGCCTCGGAGTCGCGCTGGAACAGGCGGCGCCCGGTGCACAGCTCCCAGAGCACGACACCCAGCGAGAAGACGTCGGCGCGCCCATCCACCACCTCGCCGCGGGCCTGCTCCGGGGCCATGTACCCCAGCTTGCCCTTGATGGTGCCGGGGGCGGTGAGCTCTGCGGCGCCCAGCGCCCGGGCGATCCCGAAGTCGGTGAGCTTCACCTCGCCCTCGACCGAGATGAGCACGTTCTGAGGCGACACGTCGCGGTGCACGAGGCCCAGCGAGCTTCCGCCCTCCTCCATTCGATGCGCGTAGGCCAGCGCTCGAGCCACCTCCGCGCAGACGTGGACCGCCCGCGCCAGCCCCAGGCGCGCTCCCATCGCGCGGCACCGATCCACCACCTCGCGCAGCGTGCGCCCGCGCACGAGCTCCATCGCGATGTAGTACTGACCGTCCACCTGGTCGAAATCGAAGACCTGGACGATGTTGGCGTGGGTGAGGCGGGAGGCGAGCCGCGCCTCCTGGATGAACATCTTGACGAAGTCGCCGCTCGCGTCGTGGTCGCCGCGGATGAGCTTGACGGCCACTTCCTTCACGAAGCCTTCGGCACCCGTGGACTCGGCTCGCCAGACCTCGGCCATGCCGCCGGAGGCGACCGGCTCCACCAGGCGGTATCTTCCGAAGACCCTCACGCGGCGCGGATTGTAACGCACCCCCGCCAGCGTCCCACCCCGGCGACCTCCGGCCGCGCGAGCTCACCCGCGCGCCGCGAAAAGAGAGGGCCCGGCGGGTGGCCAGGCCCCTCTGTCAGCGGCGGAGTGAGATCGTCAGGCCTGCATGACGTCGTTGGCCGAAACCTCCAGCACGGGCTCCTGAGCCTTGCGGAGGGGCGGTGGCGTGCGGCGGACCGGAAGCGGAGGGGGCGCCTGGGGGACGCGCGCTCCCTGGGCGGCCATGGTGCGGCGAGCGATGGGCGGCACGATGACCGGTCCGCTCTCGAAGCTGGCGGCGCGGATGCGCACGCGCTCCAGCCTGTCGAGCGCCTCGGCGAGCGCCTCGTCCAGCCACTCGTCGGCGGCGCGGCGCTCGGTGGGAGAGACCGGCGCCCCACGGAGCCGCAGCGCATCCCACAGGCAGCGGTGCAGGAGCTTCATCTCGCGGGCGAGCTGCGCCGACGACGCGTTGGACCGGACCAGCACGGCGCACCGGGTCCAGGCCTCGTGCGAGCGCTGGATCAGGCCGTCGCCGCCTACCGCGAGCGCCATCTCCCGGAGCATGGGCGCGACGGCGAACGCAAGCGCCGGCTCCGACACCGCGAGCTCCCGCTCGACGGCCTGGCGCCACGCTGCGATGATCTCACCCCGGTGCTCTTCCAGCAAAAGACCCATTCCAGTAGCGCCCACGCCTGCCTCCTTCGAGAGTTCGGGACCTTGGCTTCTGCCGGCCCCGTCTCGAGGCAACCTAGCAACGAGTCTGCCAAGTCGCCTGGCATGCGAATCGTGGGGTCGTCCGGCGGAAATGGGGCAAAAGATTTGCCAGGTGTGCCACTGTGTGCCTCACCCCGGCCGACGCGGGAACCCGCAGGCGCGCCGTGAAGATCTACTTCGACTATGCCGCGACAGGCGTTCCACCTGGGGCGCTCGTCCACGCGGCGATTCGGAGGGCGCTGAGCACCGCGCGCCACCGCTGGGCCCCGGCTCCCCGCCCGCCATCCGATGGCGACCTGCTTCGAGGGCTGCGCTGCTCCTCCCCGCAGGCCCTCGCAGGTCTGCTCGCCGCGACGAGCGACGGGCTCGTCACCCGGGTTACGGCGGGCCTTCCGGAAGCTCTTGCTCGACACTTTCCGGCTGCGCCCGCCCTCCTTCTGGCGCGCGCCGTCGCTGCGGCAGAGGGGCGTCTCACCCTCTTTGGGCGGCAGGTGGACGTGCGCCGCCCCGGCGGAGGAATGGACTGGCAGCTCGATCCTCTGAGTGGCGGGCGCTTCGACGGCGTGGATCGAGCGTCATCCCCCCTGCTCGCCGGCTCGGGACCCGATCTCAAGGGTGCTTGGGCGATCGGGCGCGGTGAGAGCTGGGTGGCGCTCGCCTGCGGGGCCATCGCGAGCCCCGCCGATGGTGAAGATCTCGCTCGGGCGTTCCTGGGCGCAGTGGCCGACTTCGCCGACCACAACCCGCCCGGCCACGGGGTTCAGTGGGCCTCCCCCATGGAGGCGGGGCTGCGCGTGGTGTGCCTGGGACAGGCCCAGGTGCTCCTCCGCGGTCGCGAGGCGCTGCGCTCGGGCGAACACGCTCTCGGCGTCGCGCGGCTCGCCGTGGCCACCGCCCGGCTCCTCCTCACCCGCCTCGAACATCTCCAGGCGGTCCCCAACAACCACCTGGTCGCGAACTGGGTGGGGCTCCTGGCATGCGCGGCGCTGCTGCCTTCCTGGCCCGAGGCCCGGGGCTGGAGCTCGCGGGCCGCCGCAGGCCTGCGAGGCGAGCTCTTCGCGCAGACGCACGCCGACGGGACCAGCTTCGAGGGATCGGTGCCTTACCATCGCCTGGCGCTGGAGCTCTTCCTGTCCGGCGCCATCCTGGCCCGCCGGGCGGGCGAGCCGCTCGGCCGGCGCTGCGCGCTGCGGCTGCGCGCCATGTTCGCCGCCGCACGAGGGCTTCTTTTCAGCGAGGGTGATCTCCCGCAGATCGGGGACGACGACTCCGGTCGCGTCCTCGCCTTCCACCAACGGTCAGCCCTCGACGGCCGCCACCTGCTGCCGCTGGGCGCGGCGCTCACGGGGATCGCCGCGCTCCGGGTCCGGCCGGGAGTCGCGGACGCCGAGGAGGTGCTCTGGCTCCTCGGGCCACGGGCGGTGGACCGGCTCGCCCTCGCACCCGCAGGGCCCCCACCCCGCACCGCGACGTACTCGGCCGGAGGCTTTCACCTGCTGCGCCGCGGCCGCATGGAGCTCGCCCTCTCCTGCGGCCGGAGCGGGCAGCGGGGGGTCGGGGGCCACTCGCACAACGACCGCCTGGCGTTCGAGCTGCGCGTGGGCGGGAAGCTCGTGGTCTGCGACCCCGGCTCCCCGTCGTACACGGGAGATCCCCGGCTGCGCGAGCTCTTCCGCAGCACGCGCGCGCACGCCACCGTGGTGGTGGACGGCCTGGAGCAGTCCCCCCTTCCGCCGGGAAGGCCCTTCGCGCTCCCCGACCGCGCCCGGGCAGCGGTCCTCGCGGTCGCCTCCACGGCTCGAGGCGAGCTCGTCGTAGGCGAGCACCGAGGCTTCGCGGCGGCCGGCGCGGTCCATCGCAGGCAGGTGCGCCTGCAGGACGACGGCGCCGTCCTCGAGGACGCGATCTCCGGCCGCGGGGTCCACCGGCTGGAGGTGCGGTTCCCCCTTCCCTCCGACGAGGCGCGCCTCCGCGCGTTGACCTCGGCGGAGCGCCTGCGGGTGGCAGAGCTGGCGCCGGAAGCCGCGCCGGGGGGAGTCGAGGGGGTGGAGATCGGCCCCGCGGACGCGCCGCGGGCGCTGCTCGTGATCTGCCCCCCCGACCCGCTCGCGCCGAAGCTCGAGCCGTCGGGTTACTCACCGGGCTACGGCGAGCTCACGAGGGCCCTCACCGCCGTCGCAGCAGGCCAACAAAAGCTTCCGGCGAAGATCGTCACCATCGTCTTGCCGCTGGAGCCGCGGCGGACACCCGACTCGCGGCCGGAGGAGCGAACATGAACGAGGAGCAGCAGCGCGGCGCCACCCTGGAGGCCTCCCTTCCCGAGAGCCGGCTCGACGCGCCTGGGGTGCGGGTGGCCGTGATCGGATTGGGCTACGTCGGACTACCGCTCGCGCTGACCTTCTGCAACCGCGGCCGGATTCACGTCGTGGGCGTCGATGTCGACCCCGCCAAGCCGGCCGCCATCCGGGAGGGAAGGAGCTACATCAAGCACGTGGATGCGGCCGGCGTGGCGCTGGCGGTGAAGGAGGAGCGGCTCGAGGCCACCACCGACATCGCACGGGTCGCCACTTGCGACGCCATCGTGCTGTGCCTCCCCACCCCGCTCACGCCCCAGCGGGAGCCCGATCTCAGCTTCATCGAGAGCACGGCCCGAGCCATGGCCCCCCACCTGCGTCGCGGCCAGCTCGTCTCGCTGGAGTCGACGTCCTATCCAGGGACGACCGAGGAGGTGCTGAAGCCGCTCCTCGAGGCGGGCAGCGGGCTGCGGGCCGGGGTGGATTTCTCCCTCGCCTTCTCGCCTGAGCGGGAGAATCCCGGTTCAGCCACCCCGACGCACGCCATCCCCAAGCTCGTGGGCGGCCTGACCGCGCGCTGTCTTCAGGACGCGGCGGCCCTCTACGGCCGCGCCTTCGACCGGGTGGTGCCGGTGTCGTCGACGCGGGTCGCCGAGCTCGCCAAGCTCCTCGAGAACATCTTTCGCTCGGTGAACATCGCGCTCGTGAACGAGCTCAAGATGCTTTGCGACACGATGGGCATGGACGTCTGGGAGGTCATCGCCGCCGCCGCGACCAAGCCGTTCGGCTTCATGCCCTTCCAGCCCGGCCCAGGCCTGGGGGGCCACTGCATCCCCATCGACCCGTTCTATTTGACCTGGAAGGCCCGCACCTTCGACGTGCAGACCCGCTTCATCGAGCTCGCCGGGGAGATCAACACCGGCATGCCGAGATACGTCGTGTCGCGGCTCATGGACGCGCTGAACGAGCGCGGGCTCGCGCTCAAGGGCGCCCACATCCTCGTGCTGGGGGTCGCCTACAAGCGCGACATCGACGACATGCGGGAGAGCCCTGCAGTGAAGATCATCGAGCTGCTCCGGGAGCGGGGGGCGCTCGTCGTCTACCACGATCCGTACGTGCCGCGGATGCCGCGCATGCGACAGCATCATCTGGAGATGGTGAGCGTGCCGCTCACCGACACCGCCCTGCGCGGCTGCGACGCCGCGCTGATCGCCACCGACCACTCCTCCATCGACTACGGGCGCGTGGTGGAGCTGGCGCCAATGGTGGTCGACACCCGCAACGCCTGCCGCGCGGTGCGGAGCGGGCGGGAGAAGATCGTGCGGGCGTGAGGGAGGCGGCGACCGCCACCTTCGACCCCCGACCCCCGACCCCC
>JBBQEB010000159.1:0-7980 GCA_038320275.1 Myxococcales bacterium
GTCCTCCTTCTCGAAGGAAGGGCCTTGCACCTCGTTCGCGCCCGCGGCCACCGCCCTGTCGAGGACGCTGCCGAGCGCGTCGAGGTTGCGGACCTTGGCCCGGACGAAGTTGGAGACCCGGTACCCCGTGATGGTCGGCACCTCGTTCTTGCGCGGGTCCGAGCGCTGGATCTCCACCTCGTAGCGGGAGGTCTGGAGGTCCGCTGAAGCGATTCCCGCCTCGGACAGCGCCGCGAGGAGTCGCCGCGCGTGCTCGGTGGCGGCGCGGGTGGTAGGCGCGAGCAGCTTGCCGTAGGCGGTCACGCCGAGGCTGATGACCGCTAGGTCCGGCCGCGCCGTGGCGCGCCCCTGGCCCGTGACGCGCAGGGTGCGGGGCGTGGAGGTGGGGGGCGCGCTCGCGGTCGAAGTCGTTCTCGCGGTCGGGGTCGCGCTCGCGGTCGCAAGCCCGCAGGGCGTGCCCATCAGGATCAACGCGGCCCCCATCGCCCTCGCCCCGCGCAGCAGTCCGTCTCGCATCCTCGACGCTCCTTCCGGCGCGCACCGACCGCCGCGCGGGGCATTAGGCGCCCTCCCGCCCCCTGTCCATCGAACCGCCACGAGCCGCTGGGTGAGCCACGCCGCGCCGCCGCCCTTGACGCCCGGGAGGCGCCACGGCATACCTCCCGCCGTCCCGCGCGATTAGCTCAGATGGATAGAGCGTCGGCCTCCGGAGCCGAAGGCCACTGGTTCGAATCCAGTCTCGCGCGCCACTTTTTACGAGGCCCCACCGCTCCACCGCGCGTGGGGCCTTCTCGTGGGTACCCGCGGCTTCTCCCGCCTCCGCCTGCTCACGCGCGCTGCGGGGCGCCCCCGGTCAGGTCGCGGTGGACCTTCGTCACGAGGTAGTCGGTCAGCACCGCCCTGAAGTCCGGGTCGTTCAGGAAGCGCGCCGCGATGTCGGCGTTCTTGTCCATCCGGTCCACGAACGCGCCCTCGATCTTCCCCTTCACCGCCAGCCCGAAGTGGTCGAGCCTGTTGTTCGCGCCCGCGTACTGCTGCACCGCCTCGTCGGCCTTCAGCTCCTCGGCGACCGAGTCGATGGCGAGCTGGTCGGCGTTCTTGAAGTCGGTCCCGAACCGATCGTTCAGGATGTCGATGATCTCCGAGAGCTTCACGTCTTCCGACTCCGACCGCTTCATCCCGGCCTCGGTCGGGCCGTGGATGGCGGCCTCCTCGCCGGCATGGAGGAGGATGGTCCCATCGCGCACGAGATCGAGCCGGTAGTACGCGAGGACCGTCTCGGCATCGAGCGTGAGGGGCGTCTTCCGCGGGTCCTGCGGGAGCCTCGCCTCGAGGAACCGGCCGAACGTGTACAGCTTCTCCAGCTCGGGGTCGGTGAAGGGCAGGATCTGCGAGAGGAAAGCGTACAGCCGCACGTAGGCGCCGAGCGCCACCCGGAACTCGTCCTGCGTCTCTGCGCCGCTCGCCGCAAAGCGGTCCACCGCAGGCTGGAGGTGGCGGTACAGCTCGGCGTGATCGGCCGTCACCTGAGTTTTCCGCGGCTTGTAGAAGACCTTGCAGAACGCCTGCACCTCGGCCGCGAGGTAGAGCTGCGGATCTTCGAGCTGGTGCTGGAGCTGGTAGAGGCTCTGCGGGTCGGCGGTCTCGGAGACGGTCGTCTGCTCGTAGTAGGGCTGGAACGAGCGCCGGATCTCCTCCTCGTCGTTCACGAAGTCGAGGACGAAGGTGTCCTCCTTCCCGCGGCAGGTCCGGTTGAGCCGCGAGAGCGTCTGGACCGCTTGCACGCCGGAGAGCCGCTTGTCGACGTACATGGCCTGGAGGAGCGGCTGGTCGAAGCCGGTCTGGTACTTGTTCGCGACGAGCAGCACGTTGAACGCGTCGGACGCGAAGGCGCCGGCGAGCTGCTTCAACCCGAGGCCGCCGTTCATGCCGGGCTCGATGTAGCTCTTCCCCGGCACGTCCGGATCCTCGACCGTGCCGGAGAACGCGACCAGCGCGCGCACGTCCTCGTAGCCCTTCTCGGCGATGTACCTGTCGAACGCCTGGCGGTAGCGGACCGCGTGGAGGCGCGAGGCGGTCACCACCATCGCCTTGGCCCTGCCGCCGATCCTGTGCTGCACCCGGCCGCGGAAGTGCTCGACGATCACCTCGGTCTTCTGGGCGAGGTTGTACGGGTGGAGCGATACGAAGCGGGCGAGCTGCGCCGCGGTCTCCCTCTTCGGCACCCTGGGGTCGTCGGCGCTCGCCTTGAGGAGCTTCCAGTAGGTCTTGTAGGTCGTGTAGTTGCGGAGGACGTCGAGGATGAACTTCTCTTCGATGGCCTGCCTCATCGAGTAGAGATGGAACGGACGCGGCTGCCCCTCCGCGTCCCTGCGCCCGAACACCTCCCGCGTCTTCGCCTTCGGCGTCGCAGTGAAGGCGAAGAAGGACAGGTTCTTCTGCCTGCCGCGTGACTCCATCACGTCGAGGAGCACGTCCTCCGAGTCGTCCTCCTGGGCCGCGCCCTCGTTCGCCGCCTCCTCTTCGGCTTGCGCGAGCGTCTTCTCCTCGCGGGTCACGGCCACGGTGCCGGCGCCGCGGGCGCGGAGCACCTCCTTCAGCTTCGCCGCCGACTCGCCCCCCTGCGAGCTGTGCGCCTCGTCCACGATGACGGCATAGGCGCGGTCGGGGAGGGAGCCGATCTTCTGGGCAGCAAAGGGGAACTTCTGGAGGGTCGTGACGATGATCGGGACGCCCTTCTCCAGCGCAAGGGCGAGCTGCTTCGAGTCCTGGTCGATCTTCTGGACGACGCCCGGGGTGTGGTCGAACTGGTGGATGGTGTCCTGGAGCTGGGCGTCGAGGACGTTCCGGTCGGTCACCACCACCACCGAGTGGAAGACGCGCACGTCGTCGCGGTGCAGCTCGGCGAGCCGGTACGCGAGCCAGGCGATGCTGTTTGATTTGCCGCTGCCGGCGGAGTGCTCGACGAGGTAGCTGTGGCCGGGGCCCTCGGTCCGCGCAGCAGCCTCCAGCTTCCGCACTGCGTCGAGCTGGTGATAGCGAGGGAAGATCATCGTCTCGACGGTCTTCGTCTTTCCCTCGACGACCCTCTGCCCTGCCTGGAGGTGCATGAAGCGGGCGAGGATGTCGAGGAAGCTGGCCTTCTCCAGCACCTCTTCCCAGAGGTAGCTCGTCTTGTAGCCGTGGCTCACCTCGGGATTGCCGGCCGCCGTGCCGTTGCCCTTGTTGAAGGGCAGGAAGAAGGTGTCCTTCCCCCTCAGCTCCGTCGCCATGCACACGAGGTCGGGATCGACGGCGAAGTGGACCAGCGCCCGCTTCTTGAACTGGAAGATGGGGAGCCGGTGGTCGCGGTCGTTCTTGTACTGCTCGATGGCGTGCTGGACGTTCTGCGCGGTGAGCGGATTCTTGAGCTCGACCGTGGCGATGGGCAGGCCGTTCAGCGACAGCATCATGTCGAGGGAGCTCTCGCTCGTCGGGTCGAACTTCACTTGCCGGGTCAGGGTGAGCCGGTTCTGCGCGTACTTCTCCACCAGGTCGGGGTTGAGGAAGTGGGTCGGCCTGAAGAATGCGACGCGGAGGTTCTTCCCCATGAACTTGAAGCCGTGCCGGAGGACGTCGAGCGCGCCCTGGTGATCGAGCGCCTTCACGAGCCACTCGACCACGGTCTTCCCGACGCCATCGCCCTGCTGCCGGATGAGGTCGGCCCAGGGTCTTGCCTGCGTCTCGGCGATGAACCGGATGACCTCGTCCGGATCGAGCGCGAGCGCGCGGTCGAAGGAGCCGGCGTTGCCCTTGCGCCAGCCGTGGCCGAGAAGATGCTCCTCGATGGCGTCCTCGAAAGCGCGCTCGGTGTGCTGGGGCATGGTCGCTGACGAGCCCTTCCGGGGCGTGGAGAGGTGGAGCAGTCAACTAGCCATCAACTGAAGCCATCGGCGCAAGCCTGCGCTGCTCCAGCGTTTTCTGTACGCTTCTCGCGGCTACACGTCGGGCTGCTGCTTTTCATCAACTACCCCGACCCGCTCCTGCTTCCGTACGCTTGCTCTTTCCCGCGCCGTTCGGTCCGACGAGGAACGTCAGCGCGCCCAGGCGCACGTCGCAGCCGGCGATGCTGCGGTAGTTCCGGAGGACGACGCGCGTGAGCCGGGCGTTGCAGGCCGGCGCGGCGGCGGTGGCGACTGCGGAATCGGGCTCAGGATCCGTCACGCAGCCTCCTGGGCGACGTCGAGCTGGCCGGTGACGGCGGCGGTGATGAGGGCTTGGCGGTACTGGCGCAAAACCGAGACCTCGTGTTCGATGGCGGCGATAATTTCGTCGATGTGGCCGAGCTTGCGGTCCAGCCACTGCACCACTGCGTCCTGCTCGTGGAGCGGCGGAAGCGGCATCACAAGATTGGCCGCCGTTTCGACGTTGAAGTGCTGCTGGAGCGCCCCCTCACATCCCTCCCCATACTGTTGGTGAGCGGGGGCCGAGTTCATGAAGTAGCACGCGAACCGCGACCGGAAACGAACAGACCGGCGCGCGATGATGAGGTCCACACAGTTCGCGCCGGCGAAGCGCGCATCGACGACCGCGGTCGTTCCGGGCTGTCCAGTTCTGACGGCTACCAGGTCGCCTTCGCGGAGCTTGGATTTGCGGTGCACCTCGTTCGCGTCTCGAGAAATGTAGGCAAGATCATCGTCCGAGATGTACCCCTCGTGAATGTTGAAGGACCGAAGTGCGGGAACTCCCTCGTCCACGTAGTACTTGGCGGGCGTAACGACGATGCCGACCGTGACCTGCCGCGAGATGTGCTTCAGCTTGGTCGTTGTCCAGTGGGCTGGAACGCGCTGGAACCACGGCAAGCCGGTCGGCCTCTTGGGCCCTTCGGGGTCCAAACCCTCGGTCACCGCTCGCGTCAGCACAGCGTAGCGCCTTTCCATCAGCAACCCGACGTGTAGCCGCTTCTTCTCGATGAGCGCGTCGATGGCGGCCGTCTTGCGGTCGAGGAAGTCGGCGATGGCCCGCTGCTCGAGGACCGACGGCACGGGCGTCGCGAGCCGTCGAATATCGGGCATGTAGATGGTCTGATGTGTCGAGCCCATCATCATTCGTGCGAAATCCGGCTTCATCGCGCGGAATACCCAGAGCAGGTACCCCGGGACAAGGCGCGGCCCGCAGATCCAGTTCGCGAAGTCCTGGGTCGTGGCCATGGGGCGAGGCATCACGCCGGCATAGCCGACGGATGCGGTTCTGGAGAGAACGACTGTCCCAGGCGGCAGCAATCTGGCGGCAGAGTTGGCCATCCCGCGGAAACTGATGTTCTCGCTCGTGTCACCCAAGTACTTCTGGTTCGCCTCGCGCAGCTGCCACACGTCGGCGAGCGAGAACCAGGGAACCGTGCATTCCTCGGGAACCCAGTACTCAGGGTGCTGTCGGCTGGGCGTGTGACCCGATTCGAGCCTCGCGATCAGGCATACCTTCGCGACGTCCCAGTGCGCAGGAATCGTGGCCGTCCAAGCGAGGCCCGACGGCTTCCGCAGCGATCTCATCCCAGCACCTCCCCCAGCATCCCCTGGATCTCGCCCTCCAGCTTCCGGATCTCCGCCTCGATCTCCGCGAGCGGCCGCAGCGGCGTGAACTTGTAGAAGTGCCGGGTGAACGGAATCTCGTACCCGTCCCGGGTCTTCGTCTCGTCGATCCAGGCGTCGGCAACGTGCGGCTTCACCTCGCGCTCGAAGTACGCCTGGATGCTCTCCTTCCGCGGCACGTTCTCGTAGTCTCGCAGCTCGGCGTCGGGCTCCGGCTTCCCGTCCGCGCCCCGGCAAACCTCGGCCGTCTCGTCCCGTTCGCCGAGCGCGCCGAGGACCGCCTTTCGCACCGGCGCGGGTACCTTCCCGATGGGCCTCAACGCCGTGTCGAGCGCCTCCTCGAACGCCGGTCGGCTCTTCCAGACGCGCTCGGCGCCCAGCCCAGCCACCGCCACCAGGACCTTCTCCTGAAGCGCGCGCCCGTCCGCGACCTCTGCCTCCCCCGCCGCGCCTTTCTTCTTCGACCGGGCGAGGTTCTGGAACGCGTTCTCCTCCGCGAGCCGCGCGAGGCGCTCGGGCGAGGCCTGGAACGCCAGCCGCAGCGGGCGCTCCACCACGATGCGCCGGTAGCCGAAGTCGTCGTTGTCGAAGATCTTCGACCGCTCGCTCTGGGTGAGCTCGCCGTAGAGCTTCACGACCTCGTCGATGTTCGCCCGCGATAGCTCGTTGCGCTTGTTGCCGAGGCTCTTCCGCATCTTCTGGAAGAGGTCCACGGCGTTGATGAGCTGGACCTTGCCCCTCCGCGCTTCCGGCTTCCGGTTGGTGACCACCCAGACGTAGGTGTGGATGCCGGTGTTGTAGAAGAGCTGATCGGGCAGGGCGATGATCGCCTCCAGCCAGTCGTTCTCGATGACCCACCGGCGGATCTCGCTCTCGCCCGACCCAGCGTCGCCGGAGAAGAGCGGCGAGCCGTTGAAGACGATGGCGAGGCGGCTCCCGCCGTCCTTCGCCGGCTTCATCTTCGAGAGCATGTGGAGCAGGAAGAGGGTCGAGCCGTCGCTGATGCGCGGCAGGCCGGGGCCGAACCGGCCGGCGTAGCCGAGCCCGTCGTGCTCCCCCTCGATGACGGCTTGCACCTGCTTCCAGTCGACGCCGAAGGGCGGGTTCGAGATCAGGTAGTCGTACCGCTCGTGTTCGTGGCCGTCCTCGCTGAAGCTGTTGCCGCGCGCGATGTGCGAGGGGTTCTGGCCCTTGATCATCATGTCCGCCTTGCAGATAGCGAACGACTCGTCGTTCAGCTCCTGGCCGAACACCTCCAGCTTCGCCTGCGGGTTGAGCTCGCGCAGGTACTCCTCCGCGACGGAGAGCATGCCGCCCGTGCCGCAGGCCGGGTCGTACATGGTGCGGAGGACGCCCTTCTGCCGGAGCGCGTCGCCGTCCTCGACGAACAGTAGATCGACGATGAGGCGCACCACCTCGCGCGGCGTGAAGTGCTCTCCGGCCGACTCGTTCGACTGCTCGGAGAAGCGGCGGATGAGCTCTTCGAAGATGAGCCCCATCTGATGGTTCGGCACCGCCGAAGGGTGAAGGTCCACCTCGGCGAACCGCTGGAAGACGAGGAAGAGCAGTTTCGCGCTGGCGAGCTTCTCGATTTGCGCCGGGAACGCGAACCTCTCCACGAAGATGTCCCGCGCGTCCGCGGAGAAGCCGTCGATGTACTTGAGGAGGTTGGGGCCGAGGTGGTTCGGGTCGCCCTTCAGCCCCTCGAAGTCGAGCTTCGAGACGTTGTGGAAAGGGACGCCGGTGAGCTTGTTGAGGACAGGGCCGAGGTTTTCCGCCTTCACCTTGCCCCCCTTCATCGCCTCGACCTTGGCGAGCACCTTCTCCTTCGTCGGCTCCAGCACGCAGTCGAGCCGGCGCAGCACTGTCATCGGCAGGATGACCTTGCCGTAGTCGGCCTGCTTGTAGACGCCGCGGAGCAGGTCGGCGATGGACCAGAGGAAGTTCGCGATCTCCGAGAAGCCGGTGAAGGCTCGACCGCTCGGGGCGGTCGCGGGTGCGCCGCCGTTCGCGGAAGGCGTGGAGGACATGGCCGCGGAGTGTACCCGAATCGGAGCGTGGGCCCCCGCCGAAGCCGAAGGACGGCGCGGGGTTGCTTCGGAACTCGACGGCGTTGACGCGGGGCGGCTACACTCCTACGCTCTCTGGAAGCCCGCGGGCTTCGCCATGCTCAAAATGCTTCGCCTCACCGAGCTCTCCAACCTCTCCACGACCGAGAGGGATGCAGCCGTGCGCGACCTCGCACGGAGCGCCCTCGCACAGCCGAATGGCGAGATGGGAGCGGTCGAGACGCAGATCCGCGCGTTCGAGCGGCGGTACGAGATGAGGTCGGCCACCATGGAGGCGCGGCTCGCGAGCGGCGCGATCCAGGAGACCGCCGACATCGCGAGCTGGCTCATCGCGCTCGACGCCC
>JBBQEB010000160.1:0-7943 GCA_038320275.1 Myxococcales bacterium
CGCCTCCGGCGCGGCCCCCTGAAAGCGAGCATCGCGTGGACAGCACAGACGACCTCCCCGGCGCCACGGCGCCGGTCTCCGATTACGTGACCGCGGCCGCCTCCTTCGATGAATGGGCGCTCTCCGAGCCCGTTCGCAAGGGCATCGCGGACCGAGGGTACGCCCGCCCTACCCCGGTGCAGGCGCAGACCTTCCGGCCCCTCGTGGAGGGGCGGGACGTCATCGTCCGCTCCAAGACCGGCACCGGCAAGACCGCGGCATTTGGCATCCCGCTCCTGGAGCGCATCCCCGGCGGGCGGCGGAAGCCGTCCGCGCTCGTGATGTGCCCCACCCGCGAGCTCGCCATCCAGGTGGGCGAGGAGATCGCGGCCCTCGGTAAGCACACGGACCTCTCGGTGGTGACCATCTACGGCGGCGCCTCCATGGGCGACCAGCTCGACAAGCTCCGCGCGGGCGCGGAGATCGTGGTCGGGACGCCCGGCCGCATCTACGACCACATCCGGCGCGGCACCCTGGAGCTGGGCGAGGTGATGGTGTCCGTCCTCGACGAGGCGGACGAGATGCTCAACATGGGCTTCTTCGAGGAGGTGACGCGCATCCTCGACCACCTGCCCGAGGACTGCCAGCAGCTCCTCTTCTCCGCCACCGTGCCGGAGGACATCGAGCAGCTCATCCACGACTACCTGAGCGAGCCGGAGACCATCCTGCTCTCGGGCGACGAGTACAGCGTCGACAACATCCGCAACGTGTTCTTCCACACCGTCGATGACTACCCGAAGCCGCGCAACCTGCTCTACATGATCGAGATGGAGGAGCCCGACTCCGCCATCGTCTTCTGCAACACGCGCAGCGACACCGGCCTCGTCGCGGCGGTGCTGAACCGCAACGGCTACGACGCCGAGCTCCTCAACGGCGACCTGCCGCAGAAGGAGCGCGAGCGGGTGATGGCCAAGGTGAAGAAGGGCGAGCTGCGCTTCATGGTGGCGACCGACATCGCCGCCCGCGGCATCGACATCTCCGACCTGTCCCACGTGATCAACTACAGCCTCCCCGAAGACCCGGCCATCTACCTCCACCGCGTGGGCCGCACCGGCCGCATCGGCAAGAAGGGCACCGCGGTCTCGCTCGTCTCCGGCTCGGAGATGATGACGCTGAAGGCGCTCCAGACGAAGTACGCCATCCGGTTCGAGGAGAAGAAGCTGCCCGCTCCCGAGGACGCGCGCCGCATCTGGACCGAGCGCCACCTGAAGGAGCTCAAGGACGCGATGAGCTCCACCGTCTTCGAGGCCTACATCCCCCTGGCGCAGCAGCTCAAGGCCCGCTCCGACGGCGACTGGCTGGTGGCCTTCGCGCTCAAGTACTTCTTCACGCACCACCGCATCGAGAAGGTGCAGGATCTCCACAAGGCGGAGCACAAGCGCGAGGAGCACGAGCGCAAGATCGGCGCCGTGGAGCGGCCGCTCTCCGAGTCGGGCCGCGGGAAGCGCCCCCGGCGCGGGGAGGGCAGGACGGAGCGCGGGGAGGGCCGGACGGAGCGCACGAGCGCGCGACCGGCGATTCGCGGAAGCCGCGCGCCGCGCGGGGTTCTCCAGCCCGACGAGGAGATCCGGACGCCCTCCAGGGAGGTCGCCGCCTCTGCCGAGCCCGCCGAGCCGGATGAGGGCAGGGGAACCGAGGCCGCGGGCGGCGAGCGCGAGCCCACCGGCGCGAGCTCCGGCCGCCGGAGGCCTGTGGACGGCGCGGTCGACGCGGGAGGGGAGGGCAGCCGCCCGCAGAAGGCGCGCATCTTCCTCACCTTGGGCGAGAAGGACGGGGCCGACGAGGAGAAGGTCCGCGCCGCGGTGGCGGCGCTCGCGCCCGGGGTCGAGCTCCTGAAGGTCGAGCTACGCCCCAGCCACAGCTTCCTCGAGGTCTCGCCCGAGGCGATCGACGGCGCCGTCGCCGCCCTGAACGGCAAGGAGTACGAGGGCAAGGCGCTCGCTGCCGAGAAGGCGAGGCGGCGGCGGCGCTGAATCGAGGGTGAGGGCGGCTATCAGGTGCTGGCGGAGCCGTCGAGCAGGCTTCGCAGCGGGGCGAGCTTCGCGTCGAAGTCGGCGCGGTAGGCCTTCGCCACCGGCGCCTCGCGCGGAACCTCGAGGGTGAGGGGATTCACGAAGGCCCCGCTGCGCTTGACCGCGAAGTGGAGGTGCGGCCCGGTGGCGAGGCCCGTCTGCCCCACCGCGCCGATCACCTGCTTCTGCCGCACGCGCGCGCCGCGGTGCACCGAGAGCGCGGAGAGGTGGCAGTAAATCGTGTCGAGCCCGTTGCGGTGCCTCAGGATGACCGCGCGGCCGCAGCCTCCGTTCCAGCCGGCGAGCGCGACGGTGCCGTCTCCGACCGCCCAGACCGGCGTGCCGGTGGGCGCGCCGTAATCGACGCCCTGGTGCGCCCTGCGGTAGCCGAGGACCGGGTGCATCCGCGAGCCGAAACCCGAGGTGAGGTGCGCATAGCGCAGTGGCGACTTGAGAAAGCCCCGGCGGGCGCTGTTGCCCTCGTCGTCGTAGTAGCTCACCATCCCCGACGGATCCGCGTACCGGAAGAGCCGCTTCTTGCCGGTCACCGCTCCGGCGTACTCGACCGCGAGCACCTCGCCGTAGCGCAGGAGCTTTCCGTCCGCGTAGATCTTCTCGACCACCACCTCGAGCCGGTCGCCGGCACGCACGTCCTGGTAGAAGTCCACGTCCCAGGCGAGGACGTCGGCGGCGATGACGGCCAGCGCGGGGTCCTCCCCCGACTTCTGAAGGCTCTCCCACACCGACCCGCGGATCTCGACCTCCACCCTCGCCGTCTCGGTGGCGATGGAGACCGCGCGCTTCTCGCCCGCCAGGGCGCCGTCCCGCGGGAGCACCGTCCACTCGGCGGCGGCGCTCTGCCGGTAGCTGAAGCGGCGGATGGCCTTCTCCCCCGCCACCCGCTCGATCTGGAGCTGGTCACCCGGGCGAGAACGATGGAAGGGGAACTTGCCCTCCAGCGCCTTCAGGATGGATTGCACCTGGGCGGCATCGATGGGGAGCCGCGCCAGCGCCTGCCCCAGGGTCTGATCCTTGGCGAGGCGTACGGTGAGGGTGGTCATGCTCACCGGCGGGCTCCCGGGCGGCGAGAGGGTGGCCGGCGGGACCACCTCGACGGAGGCGGGCGTGACGGGCGCCGGCCGCCCCGCGCGCCACCAGGCGAAGCCACCCGCGGCCGCGGCCACCACGCAGGCGGTGGCGATCGCGGTGAGCAGGCGGCGTCGGGCCCTGCCCGGCTTCCTCACTTCTTGGCCGGGCCCTGGGTGTGCTCCCGGCCGTCGAAGCGGAGGTCCACCTTTCGCCCCTCCACCTCCGTCTTCAAGATGACCGGCCGGCGCCACAGGGTCTGGAGGTTTCGCAGGGTGTCGCGGGCGTAGTCGGCCTTGAGGTCCACACCGTCGTGGGCGTGGCTCAGCAGGAGCTCGCCACGATTATCGTGGTTCCCGTCGTCGACCGTGATGATGGGCTGCCCGAAGTTGGTCAGCATCTGGAGGAGCTTCTCCTTCACCTTCCGGAAGTCGCGCTGGAGGATCTCCCAGCGCTGGTGCTTCTCGTTGTAGCCGAAGGTGAAGAGCTTCTGGTCGACGCAGAACTCCAGGGTGAGGAACTCGTCGATGAAGGTGACGTCGTTGTAGTGCTTGCGGATCTCGAAGATCTTCTCGCGCCCGAGGCCGAGCCGGCGGTCCCAGCGCCGGCGCTCCTCGAAGGAATCGCACTCGTCGTACTCCTTGCCGAAGCGCCCCTTGTTCCAGCGATCCTCGATGTCGCGCCAGAGCTCGACGCCGAGCTTGTACGGATTGAGCTGTCCGGGACGGGTGGCGAGCGTGCCGGAGTGATGGTCGGCGTAATCGACGATCTCGGAGGCGGTGAGCGCCTTCTGCGTCATGATGGTGGAGTGCCAGTAGGTGGCCCATCCCTCGTTCATGATCTTCGTCTGGCCCTGGGGCGCGAAGTAGTACGACTCGTCGCGGATGATGCCGAGGATGTCGTGCTCCCAGCGCTCCAGCGGCGCGTGCTCGAGGAGGAACTGCAGCACGTCGCGCTCCGGGCTCTCCGGTACCTTCTTCGCCTTCGCCTGACTCTCCTCGAGCGTCTTTTGCCGCCCCTCTAGATAGCCCGGCGGGTTGAGGTAGCTGCGCATGTACTCGCGGTCGGTCTTGAAGCCCTTCGCCACCGTCTCCTCCTGATCGGCGCGGGTGCGGGTGTCGGCGTGCCGGCGCACATAGGGAGACTGGTAGTCGATGAGGTTCTCCAGGGAGAGGCAGCGGTCGATGAAATCCTCGACCTTCTCCGCCCCGAGCTCGTCCTGATGGCGGCGCACCCGCGTGCCGTGATTCGCCATCCGGTCCATCATCTTCCGGTCCGTGTGCCGGAACATGAAGTTGTTCTTGAAGAAGTCGACGTGGCCGAAGACGTGGGCCATCACGAGCTTCTGATCGACGTCCATGTTCGATGAGAGGAGGTAGGCGTACGATGGGTCGTTGTTGATGACCAGCTCGTAGATCTTGGAGAGGCCGTACTCGTACCCCTTCGACAGCCGCTCGTACTCCATCCCGAAGCGCCAGTGCGGGTAGCGGGTGGGGAACCCACCATAGGCAGCCACCATGTTGATCTCGTCGAAGCCGAGCACCTCGAAGATCGTCTCGTAGAAATCGAGACCGTACTCGCGGGCGTACCGCTCCACGTCCCGCCGGATGTCGTACAGGTGGCCGGGCAGGTCGGTGCTCTTCGCGCTCACGGGCCCCTCCCCAGGAACGTCTTGATGCTGGCGTAGATCGCGTCCTTGTCCGCGATCTCGGAGAGCGCGACGTTCTCGCCGCCGCCCACCGACTCCTTGAGGTCCTTGATGAACTGGCCCGAGCCGTACGGGCTCTCCACCTGCCCGTAGCAGAACAGGTTGACCGCAGGCAGGATCGAGCTTCGCAGGATCTCGACGCAGAGGCGGGTGTCGTCCGCGCTCCAGTTGTCGCCATCGGAGAAGTGGAACGGGTAGACGTTCCAGGCGGAGGGGCCGTACTCCGAGTCGATCAGCGTCTTGCACAGCTCGTAGGCGGACGAGATCATGGTCCCGCCCGACTCGCGCGTGTGAAAGAAGGTGTCCCGGTCGACCTCGCGCGCCACCGCGTCGTGGATGATGTAGCGGGTCTCGAGGCCCTTGTAGTGCTTCCGCAGCCAGGTATCGATCCAGAAGGACTCGATGCGGACGATCTCCTTCTGGTCGTCCCCCATCGAGCCCGACACGTCCATCATGTAGATGACGACGGCGTTGGTCTCGGGCAGCGGCACCTCCTTCCAGGTGCGGTAGCGGCGGTCCTCGCGCACCGGCACGACCATGGGCCGCAGGTGGTCGTAGGAACCCGTGGCGATGTGACGCCGCAGCGCCTGCTTGTAGGTGCGCTTGAAGTGTCGCAGCGACTCGGGGCCGGAGGAGGCGATTCCGGTGTACCTGGATCGCGTCGCCACGATGCGGTCCTTCCCGCGGGGCTCGATCCGGGGAAGCTGGAGCTCCTCGCCGAGGATGTCGGCCAGCTCGTCCAGCGGGACGTCCACCTCGAGGAGATGCTGCCCCTCGCCCTCGCCGGCCTTCCCGCCGCCTTCGCCCTCCGCGGGCGAGAGCGGGTCGCCCGCGGCGCCCTCGCCCTGGCCCACGCCGCCCTGCTGGCGCTGCCCGAAGCGGAAGTGCGGGAGATCGACGCTCGGCACGGGGATGGTGATGAAGTCCTTCCCCTTCTTGCCGATCAGCTCTCCCTTCTGGACGTACTTCTTGAGGTTTGCCTTGATGCGCCCGCGGACGATGTCGCGAAAGCGCGCCTGGTCCTGCTTGATCCTGAGGGACATGCGCGCACCTCCTCTGACTGCGTCCCTACTCCTTCGCGTCGCCGCGCGCGAAGATGGATGCGACGTAGTTGAGGACGTCGGTGGAGCAGATCTCGCAATAGCCGTAGCTCTTCATGAGCCGCCCCTTCACCACGTCGATCTTCTCCTGCGTCTCTCGGTCGACCACGCTCGACATCAGGCTCTTCAGCTTGATCGAGTCCTTCTGATCCTCGAAGAGCTTCAGCTCGAGCGCCTTGTGGAGCCGCTCGTTGGTCCGGTAGTTGAACGTCTTCCCCTCGATGGCGAGCGCGCCGATGTAGTTCATGATCTCCCGGCGGAAGTCGTCCTTGCGAGCGTCGGCGACGGCGATCTTGTCCTCGACGGAGCGCATCAGCCGGTCGTCGGGCTCCTCGTACTGCCCGGTGTACTTGTTGCGGACCTTCTCCTTCTGCGTGTAAGCCTTGATGTTGTCGATGTAGTTGGCGCACAGCTTGGTGATGGCGTCCTCGTCGGCGCTGATGGCCCGCTGGACCTCGTTCTTCACCACGTCCTCGTACTCGCGCTTCACGTCGGAGAGCAGGCTGCCGAACTTCTTCCGCTGCTCCTCGGACGAGATGAGGGAGTGCTGGCGCAGCCCCGCCTCGAGCTCGTTCATCACCATGAACGGATTCACGCACCCCTCGCCCTGGTCGATGACGAGGGCGTTCGAGATCTTGTCCTGCACGTAGCGCGGGCTGATGCCCTCCATGCCCTCGCGCCGGGCCTCCTTGCGCAGCTCCTTGATGTTGTCCTCGGTGAAGGACGGGAGGGTCTTGCCGTTGTAGAGCTTGAGCTTCTGCAAGAGCGAGAGGTTGTGCTTCTTCGGCTCCTCCAGGCGCGTGAGCACCGCCCACATGGCGGCCATCTCCAGCGTGTGGGGCGCGATGTGCTTGCCCCGGATGCGTCGCGCGTTGTAGTCGCGCTCGTAGATCCGGACCTCCTCGGACAGCCGGGAGATGTACGGAATGTCGATCTTCACCGTGCGGTCTCGCAGCGCCTCCATGAACTCGTTCGACTGGAGCTTGCGGTACTCGGGCTCGTTGGTGTGCCCGAGGATGACCTCGTCGATGTCGGTCTGCGGAAACTTCTTCGGCTTGATCTTGTGCTCCTGCGTCGCGCCCAGCAGGTCGTAGAGGAACGCCACCTCCAGCTTCAGGATCTCGACGAACTCGATGATGCCGCGGTTGGCGATGTTGAACTCGCCGTCGAAGTTGAAGGCGCGCGGGTCGGACTCCGAGCCGTACTCGGCGATCTTGCGGTAGTTGATGTCGCCGGTGAGCTCGGTCGAGTCCTGGTTCTTCTCGTCCTTGGGCTGAAAGGTTCCGATGCCCACGCGGTCCTTCTCCGACAGGATGAGCCGCTGCACGCGGACGTGGCTCATCACCTTCTTCCAGTCGCCCTGGTACTTCGTCATGAGGTCCTTGAAGACGAACCGGCAGGCCGGGCAGAGGTCGCCGCCGAGCGGGACGGCGTAGCCGCCCTCCGCCACCCCGAGCTCCGCCACCACCTTCTCGCGCCACTCCGGCGGGATGAGGTGCAGCGGCTCCTCGTGCATGGGGCAGGGCATGCTCTCCTTCACCGACACCGGCGCCCCGTTCTTGTCGATGACCTCGCGCCTCAGGTCCACCCACGAGAAGGTGTAGAGCGCTCCCTCCGCCTTCCTGGAGTAAGCCTCCAGCCCCTTCTTCAGCAGGCGCGCGATGGTGGACTTGGACGAGCCCACCGGGCCGTGGAGGAGGATGACGCGCTTCTCGGTGCCGTACCCCTGGGCCGCGCTCTTGAACACGTTCACGAGCTTCATGAGCGGGATGTCGAGCCCGTAGATGGCGTCCTTGCCGTCGAAGTCCGGGTCGGCGAAGAAGTCGTAGCGGATGAGCTTCTTCTTGTTGTCGAGGTACTCCGTCTTCCCGTGCGACAGGATCATGTCGTAAACGCGCTGGTAGGCGGTCCGGGTGACATTGGGGATGGTCCGGACGATGTCGAGGTATTCCGCGAACGTACCGTGCCAATGCTTCTTTTGATAATCGGCCAGATTCT
>JBBQEB010000161.1:0-7935 GCA_038320275.1 Myxococcales bacterium
AAGTGAGAGGATCTGTCCTTAGTACGAGAGGACCGGGATGGACGCACCGCTGGTGTACCAGTTGTCTCGCCAGAGGCATCGCTGGGTAGCTATGTGCGGAACGGATAACCGCTGAAAGCATCTAAGCGGGAAGCCAACCTCAAGACGACTTCTCCCGGAGCGTAAGCTCCCTGAAGCCCCCTCGAAGACTACGAGGTTGATAGGCCGGAGGTGTAAGCGCTGTGAGGCGCTCAGCTGACCGGTACTAATCGGGCGTGAGGCTTGGTCTCTCTTTTCTCAGGCCGATAAGGCCTTCCGTCGAGGTCAAGGTCGAGGTCCCAACGGGATCCGGCTGACCTTCGCTGGTCGCTTTCTTACCCTTCGTATTCGATGTCTCAGGCGCAGTTGCGCCTGCACGTTCTTTCAACTTTGCGGTGGCTATTTCGGTGGGGTCACACCCGTTCCCATCCCGAACACGGAAGTTAAGCCCACCAGAGCCGATGGTACTGCACCGGAAGCGGTGTGGGAGAGTAGGTCGCCGCCGCATTTTTCCTGAAGAGCCCGCCCTCATCGGCGGGCTTTTCTTTTTTAGGGACACCATGTCTCAGGCGATGATCGGGATCATCGGCGGAACCGGCCTTGGCGACGCGTTGCGCGGCCTGGGAAACCGGGAGGCTCGAGACGTCGCGACCCCGTTCGGCAGCCCCTCCGCCCCTGTGGTGCTGACGGAGCTGGAAGGCGTCCCGCTGGCGCTGCTCGCTCGGCACGGCGAGGGACATCTGCTGAACCCGTCATCGGTGCCGTACCGAGCGAACATCTATGCCCTCAAGTCGCTGGGCGTGACGCACATCCTGGCGAGCGGTGCCGTGGGCAGCCTTCGCGAGGAGGTAGCCCCGCGATCACTCGTCGTCCCCGATCAGGTCATCGATCGCACCTTCAGGCGCGCGAGCACCTTCTTCGATGAGCTCGCCGTTCACGTCGAGCTCGCCTCCCCTTTCTGCCCGCACCTGCGCAGGGTGCTGCTGGGAGCGGGTCGCGCGTCGGAGGCCGTCGTTCACGACGGTGGAACCTACGTCTGCATGGAGGGTCCACAGTTCAGCACGCGTGCCGAAAGCGAGCTCCACCGGGCATGGGGCGGATCGGTTGTCGGCATGACTGCCATGCCCGAGGCGAAGCTCGCGCGCGAAGCCGAGATCTGCTACGCGCTGGTCGCCCTGCCCACGGACTACGACTGCTGGAGGCCGCACCGGACAGAGCTCGCCGGCGTCAAGCTGATCGAGGAGATCCTTGGCAACGTGAGAGAGGCCACCCGGAACGCCTTGGCCCTCCTGCGAGAGGCCATCCCCGCGATCGCAGCCGCCGCCGCCAGCAGCGCGAGCGGCTGCCTGTGCAGCTCAGCGCTCGAGCTCGCCATCTGGTCGGAGCGGGCTCGTATTCCGGCGAGCGTGCGGGAGAAGCTGGCTCTCCTCCTCGGCAAGCGCCTGGACTGAGATCCGGCGCGGCCTCGAGGGCAGCCCCGTCATGCCCCTCCCGTCACGAGCTTGCGCGCGGCATCGACCACGAGATAGCCGGTCAGCAGGATCATGACCGCGGTGGTGACCCATGCGATCGCATTGAACCATGGGCCGTTCCGATGCTCACCCATGAGCTTCGGGTCGTTCACCAGGAGGAGCATGAACACGAGGATGAACGGGAGCAATACGCCGTTCACCACCTGCGTCACGAGCATGATCTGCAGGAGAGGCAGGTGCGGAATGAGCACCACCCCCGCGCCGATCACCACGATTCCCGTGTAGAGCCCGTAGAATTCCTTCGCTTCCGACCACTTCTTGTCGATGCCGGACTCCCACCCAAAGGCCTCGCAGATGTAGTAGGCGGTCGCGAGCGGAAGGATGGTGGCGGCGAAGAAGGAGGCGTTGAAGAGCCCGAAGGCGAACAGCCAGGAGGCGTGCCGGCCTGCGAGCGGAGCCAGCGCCTGCGCTGCCTGGTCCGCCGTCTCGACCTGGATCCCGGCCTTGAAGAGCGTCGCCGAGCAGGCCACGATGATGAAGAAGGCGACCACGTCCGTGATGATGCAGCCCACGATCACGTCCAGCCTGGAGTGGTGGTACTGCTCCGGCTTCACGCCCTTCTCCACCACCGCCGACTGCAAGTAGAACTGCATCCAGGGGGCGATGGTGGTGCCCACCGTCCCGATGAGCATCGCGACATAGCCGCTGTTCATCTCGAAGGACGGCGTGACGGTGGCGCGCAGTACGACGCCCCAGTCCGGCTTGGCCAGAAAGGTCGAGATCGGATAGGCGAGGTACACCACGCAGGCGACCAGGAAGACCTTCTCCACGGAGCGATAGGTGCCCTTGAGCACCAGGAGCCACACCGCCAGCGCAGTCAGCGGCACCGACAGCCAAGGGGGAACGGAGAAGATCTGGAGGCTCGCCGCCGCGCCCGAGAACTCGGCGATGGTGTTGCCCACGTCCGCGATGAGCAGGGCGACCATGACCCAGAACGTCGCCTTGACGCCCCAGTTCTCGCGAATGAGGTCGGCGAGCCCCTTGCCCGTCATCACACCCATGCGCGCGCTCATCTCCTGCACCACGACGAGCGCCACGGTGATGGGGAGGAGCGTCCAGAGCAGCTTGTTGCCGTAGCCCGCCCCGACCAGCGAGTAGGTGGTGATCCCGCCCGCGTCGTTGTCCACGTTGGCGGTGATGATCCCGGGCCCAACCACCGAGAGGAAGACGAGCAGGCTGCGCCAGCGAGCTCCCCGCGCCGGACGCGCGGGCGCTGGCTCAGCGGCCATCGAGCACCTCGGAGAGGATGTCGTCGATGGTAACCATCCCGACGAGCGCTCCCTGGGAGTCCACCACCGGCACCGAGACGAGGTTGTACTTCGCGGCCGCGTCCGCCACGTCACGCAAAGTGGCATCGACCTCGACCGTGACGGGCGGCTCGCGGGCGATGGTCCCGAGCCGGGCCGTGACGGGCGCGAGCAGCAGGTCCCGCAGCGTGCACAGGCCGACGAGGACGCCCGACCGATCGGTGAGGAAGATCTCGTAGACGAGCGGCAGGTCTTCGGCGCGGCGGCGCAGCTCCGCCAGCGCGTCCGCCACCGTCTGCCTGGGCTGAAGCTGGACGCGGTCGGGCGTCATGAGCCCGCCCGCGGAGCGAGGGTCGTGATGCAGGAGGCGCTGCACCTCGTGCGCTTCCGGGTGCTCCATGGCTGCCAGGAGCTCGCGGCGCGTCTCGCCCGACAGCTCGCCCAGGGCGTCCGCCGCCTGGTCGGGCGCCATCTCCTCGAGGATGTCGGCCGCGCGCTCGGGGGCCACCTCCTCCAGGATCTGCGCGGTGACCTCGGGAGAGGTCTCCTCGAGCGTGTCGGCCGCGGTCTCCACGTCGAGGCGCTCGAGGAGGACGGCGCGCTGATCGCGGTCGAGGTCCTCCATGATCTCCGCCAGGTCGGCGGGGTGCATTCCCCCGAGAGCTCGCTGCGCGACCTCCAGCCGGACCTTGCCCGGCGCGGTGTCGAGGGGCTGGACGAGCTTCCAGGAGAGCAGGCTGTCCGACCTCAGGTATTGGGAAGACGGCCGGACCGAGGTGACCGCACGATCGACGGCGCGCTCCCAGCCCATCCGCCGCACGAGCCCCCGGAATCCGACGTCCACGTGCGCGAGCCGCAAGCCGCCCTTCGCGACCAGGAACTGGAGGTCGTTGACGCGGACGAGCTTCGCGCCCTCCACATCGACGATCTGCCGGTCGAGGATCTCCTTGCGCAGGGAGAGCCGGTCGGGTCCCAAGGGCGGGTCTCCCGGGGAGGGGACCACCCCCTCGCGGACGCGCAGTGCGTCCGGCCTGACCTCCACCACGTCGCTCCACGGCAGGTGAACCCGGCGGCGTCCCTCGGCCCGCAGCACGAGCCGCTCGACGGGAGGGTAGGGCTCGCCGGTGTGCACCACCATGTCGACGAGCTTCCCGGCGGACTTCCCGTCCGGCTGCAGCACGGCGCTGCCGAGCAGGTTCGAGAAGTGGACGAACCAGGGGTCGTTCCCGTGCGGAGCCATCGGGGTGGAAGGCATTCCGTCTCCTCGCCAGGCCGCACCACGCGCGGAAACCGGCCCGCCCGCACGCCGCGCCCGGGACTTACGCCCGGTGCGCGGGGGTGTCAACGCTGCGGACGTGCGCGGTCGAGCTCGCCGGCGCGGCCGGGCCGGGGTCGCGTCCGCGGTTGCGGTCGAGTGCCCGCCGCGTCCGACCGCTGGAGCGCCGGCCCGCGCGGACCGGGTTAAGGGACGCCCATGCGCTCACCGTCCTCCAACACCATCCCTCCTCGCGCGATCTCCCGGGCGGTGCTCGCGCTCCGGCGGCGGCTCCTCGCGCTCGCCGACGCGATGGTGCCCCCGGCGCTGGCGCTCTTCGAGCACGGGATGGGTGTCGGGAAGACGCAGCTTTTGGGCGTCGCGGCGCGGCTGCGGCTCGCGGACCTGCTGGCGGAAGGGCCCCGCACCTCGGCGGAGCTGGCGGCGCTCGCGGGCGCCGACGAGCCCTCGCTCTTCCGCGTCCTGCGCGCGCTGGCGAGCTTCGGCGTGTTCGCGCTCCGCGCCGATGGCCGCTTCGAGAACACCCGCCTCTCGGAGGCGCTCCGCGCGGGCGCCCCGGCCACCTCGCGCGACTTCATGGAGTACCTGGCCTCGCCCACCAACGTCGCCTCCTGGGCCGATCTGGAGGCCAGCGCACGCGGCGGAGGCGTCGCGTTCCAGCGCGTTCACGGCATGAGCGTCTGGGCGTGGCTGGCCCTCCATCCCGAGGAGGAGCGCACCTTCGCCGCGGCGATGGTGCACCTCACCGAGCTCGCCGCGCCGCTCGTGGCCGCCGGGTACCCCTTCGGCCGCTTCGCGCGGGTGTGCGACGTCGCGGGCGGCAAGGGGACGCTCCTCGCAGAGATCCTGCGGCGGCACCCGCGTCCGCGCGGCGTGCTGTTCGACGCGCCCACCGTCGTGGCGGGGGCGCCCGCCTTCCTGGGTACCCGCGGGGTGGCCCAGCGCGTGGAATGCGTGGGAGGCGACTTCTTCCAGCGGGTGCCCGACGGCTGCGACGCCTCTCTGCTCAAGGACGTGCTGCACGACTGGGACGACGAAGCGGCGCTCCGGATCCTCGCCGCCTGCAGGCGCGCGGCTCCCGCCGGCGCTCGCCTGCTGGTGGCGGAGGTGCTGGTGGAGAGGGATCGGGTGACCTCTCCCGGGTCGCTCATCGACGTGCAGATGATGATGGCGACCGATGGCGGACGTCAGCGCAGCGCCGCGGAGCTGCACGAGCTCCTCCGGCGCTCCGGATTTACGCCGGGGCGGGTCATCGATCTCGCGGGCGTGCTCGGGCTGGTGGAGGCCTCCGCGCCGTGACGTCTCCCGTGCACCGCCGCGGGACGCAGGCCACGCCCGGGGCCCTCGCCGCCGCCGGAGGACGGTGGGAGGCGCTGGCGCGCGCGGCGAGCTGGCTCATTCCGGGGGCCTTCGTCCTGGGCGGGCTCGCGGACGAGCTCCTCTCCCGGACGCGCGTCGGGCCCGACTTCGGCGTCTACCACCGGGCGGCGGTGCGGTTCGTCGCTGGCGAACCGCTCTACCGCCTGTCCGACGGACACCTCTGCTTCAAGTACTCCCCCGCGGCCGCGGCGCTCCTCGCACCCCTCGCCGCACTGCCCGCCCGCCCAGCGCAGATGGTCTTCAGCCTGCTTTCGGCCGCCTCGCTCCTCCTCTGGATCCGCTGGGCCTCGCGCTTCCCCGCTGGCGGCGAGGGCCCGCTGGTGGGGCTCTCCGCCGCCCTCTTCCTCATGCCGCTCTACACGCTGCTCTTCTTTCTGGGCCAGGTGGACGCGATCCTCCTCGCGCTCGTCCTCGCGAGCGAGGTCCAGGCGGAGCGGCGGCCCTGGCTCTCCGGCGCCCTCTGGGCGGTCGCGCTGCTGTTCAAGCCCCCCATGATCATCCTCCTCGTCACGGCCGTCCTCTTCGGCCAGTGGCGCCGCATCGCTTCGGCCGCCGCTTCGACCGCCGCTCTCCTGGGAGGAGCGCTCCTGCGCTACGGCTCCGAGGCAGGCTGGGCCGAGCTTCGGGGCTGGCGCGCGCTGCTCGCCACCACCACGCCTCCCATCCTCTGCGATCGCGCCAACCAGAGCGTGTTCGCGGTCGCCTGCACGTACCTGGGCGGCGGCGACCAGCCCTCCGGCACGGCGCTCTGGGCGGTCGCGCTCGGCGGAACGACGGCCGCCGCCCTCGCGGTCCCTACCTGGCGAGTCCTGCGCGCCGATCCCCGGCGCGGGCGGCCGCTCGCGTTCGCGGTCGCGCTCTACCTGGCCGCGTTCCTTTCGCCGCTGGGCTGGCGCGTGAACCTGCTCGCGCTGCTCCCCCTGCTGTACCTGCTCGCCGGGGTCGCCCAGCGCGCATCGACGGCCTGGCTGCGGGCCCTCGCCCTGGCGGTCGGGCTGCTGTGGATCGCCGGGGCTAATCTGATGAGCGACGGGATCATCGGCCACCCGCGGGTGGCCGCGCTGGAGGGGCTGCGCTTCGCCGGGCTGTCTGGCCTCGCCATCGCGCTCGTCGCTACCTGGGGTGCAGCGGCCGTGGGGGGAGGCTCCTCAGGTGGCGCGCTCACGGGCGCTTCGGAAGCACCCCCGGGACGAGATCCGCGGGAATCCTCTTCGCCGGCAGGGCGAGGAACGATCCTGCGGAGGCGATGGGCGCGACGCGTGTCGTGAGCTCTTCCCGGGTCGGGCATGCCGGGCTGAGCCGGAGCACGACCGTGTCGTAGGGCGCGAGGTCGTCGAGGGGCAGCGCGGGTCCTCGATAGCGGACGACCATGTGCGGCACGTGGGCGAAGGAGTACGAGAGGTCGCCCCCGCGCTCCACCTGGACGTACGCTCCCAGATGGCGAAACGCCGGAGCCGAGAAGGGGGCGTAACGCTCGTCGCCGCACGCGTTCCACAGGACTCGCTGTCCCGCCGGTAGCGAACGAGCGACCTCGCGGATGCCGCGGGCCTGCCGGCTGAAGGCGACCCCCTGAGCGATGGCGGTGGACGAAGCCAGGAGGGCGACGGCGGCGAGGCCCAGCGCGAGCCTCCGGCGAAGGTCGGGCGCGGCTGGCCAGGGCAGCGCGCCCGCGAGCGCGACGAAGCCCACCGGCGGGAACCGCTCCCACACGCCCCACACGTTGAAGATCGTCTGCGGGACCACCGCGATCGCGCCGAGGCCCGCGGCGGCCACCCACCCCAGAGCCCGGCGTCCACGCTCGCCGGCGTCGCCGGCGTCGCGCGGAGACACCCGGGCGCGCCAAGCCGCGAGGGCGAAGAGCGCGATGAAGGCGGCGGACACCAGCGCGACCCGCAGCTCTCGCGAGTCCGAGCCGAAGGCGCTCCCGAGCAGGTGATGGAAGCGGTGTTTGATCGGGCCGTATTCCCACGGGATCCGGTCGGAAGGCGCGGGCGCGGGCCCCCACACCACCCAGGCGCCCGCGAACGCCAGGGAGGGCAGGGCAGCGGCGGCCGTCCGCACGAAGCGCGCCAGGCCGGGCCCTGTCGCGAGGACCGCCGTGCCGCCGAGGGCGAGGAGCACCACGAACGCGAGGCCGTGCGTGGCCACCGTGGCGAGCGCGACGGCGGCGAGGAGCCCGAGGTCGCGCCGGCGGCCGTGCAGCGCCGCCCGGCGGGCGAGGGCGACCCCGAGGAGGACCAGCGGGAGCGCCACGACGTAGGAGACGAAGCCGTACTGATAGCACCAGGAGAGCGCGGCCGGGAACGCGGCCAGCGCGAGCTCGGGTGGCCGGTCGAAGGCGCGGAGCAGGGCGAGCGCGGCGAGGGGGAAGGCGCCGAGCCCCAGCGCCAGCAGCACGCGCAGGCCTCCCTCCGGTCCGAACAGCGCGGCGAGACCGTGCGCGGCCAGGTTGCAGAGCAGGTAGGGCGTGGCGAGGCTCACC
>JBBQEB010000162.1:0-7762 GCA_038320275.1 Myxococcales bacterium
GCCCGCGTCCTGGTGCGTGAACATCACAACCTGCAGCCCGTGGTCGGGCATGTGGTCGGCCATGGCGGAGTAAGCCTTCACCATCTCGCGGCGGAAGCTCTCCCCGGAGCCGGTGATGGCCACGTCGCGGCGGCTGTCCCAGACCCAGTCGGCGAACGGCGCGGGAGGGCGAGTCCGCTGCCAGGCGATGAAGAACTCGGTGATCTCCTCGTACATGACTGCGTCCGCGTAGGGCGGGTCCGTGATGAACAGGTCTGCGTCGCAAGCCGCGTCTGCAGCAGGCGCCGTGCTGACGCTGCGGACGACCTCGGGCATCGGGCTGCTCGCGTAGACGTCGAAGCTCAGCGCGTTCCGGAGATGGCCAAATGAACGCGCGCCGTAGTTGGACCACGTGTTGAGGGCCATGTTGTAGAACACGTGAATCACGGCATCCGCGGACGGGGCTGTCGCTGCGCTCCCCGGGAATCCGGTCTTCCACTGGCACAGCCTTGCCGAGAAGTCGGAGAGAGTGTTCACGGCGAAAGCGAGAGCTGCTTCCGCCTGCGGGTCTCCGAGAACTCGGAGGTGTTTCTTGAAGACCGCATCGACGAGCAGGCTCCGCGGCGTGAACAAATGGTGCCAGTACGTCCACCCGCGGGTCCGGATCGGCTCGTCGGTCTTCTCGCCCGGCTGGATGGCCATGCTCGGCACCAGCCCCTCGTCCTGCCAGGCCGACAGGTTCTTCTTCACGACGCGGAGGATCTTCGCCTCCCGGGCAAGGTCCTCCTCGGTGACGCTCTTGAACGTCGTCTCCCTGGCGTTCTCCCCCTTCATCCACTGGATGCAGTAGAGGCGCTCCTGGAAGAGATCCCCGGACCGCGGGACGACGTCGCTCTTCTCCCAGCGGCGGAGGCTGTTCACGTTCTCGCCGTTCACCTTCCGGTCGCCGCGCAAGGTCGCGATGGGCGTCCGATACTCCCTGCGGTCGAGCGTGTAGACGAGCTCGCCGTCGCGCACCGTGGGGCTCGCCTCGGCCGCCTCCAGCTCCTGCTCCGTCGCCCCCTCGCGGATCTCGATGCGGAACCGCCGCGCCTTGCGGTCCGGGACCAGCCTCGCGACGCAACACTTGTTCTTGCTGACGACGAGCGACGGCAACAGCGGCACCTTCCAGCCGCTCTCCGGGCAGGTGACCTCCAGGCAGTAGAGGTACGCCTTGGCGCGGTTCCCTTTTCCGTCGTGCTCCACGCCCAGCCTCGTGAGCTCGGCGTCCACCGCGGCCGCCACCTGCGCCTGCGCCTTCGCGAAGCGGGCCCGGGTGGCGGGATCGGCCCCCACGATGTGGAACGCCCCCCAGGTCAGCATGCAGGCGATGGGGTTCAAGTCCGAGGCGAAAGCGTCGCAGCCCAGGCGCGCCGCCTCGAAGGGGATGGAGCCGCCGCCGCAAAAGGTGTCCGCGACCTTCGGCCGGTGGCCGAAGCGCAGGATGCCGAGCTGCTCCACCAGCTCGGCGTGGCTCTTCGCGCTCGTCCCCAGGTGCGCGTTCACGCGCGGCCAGATCGACTGGTAGGCGGCCTCCGGCAGCTCCTCCGGACGGAGGCTTCGCCTGTCCAGCCGCTGGGCGTAGGGCATGCGCGCCAGGACGCGCCCCTGGAGCCGGCGTCGCGCCTCGCCCTTCACCTTCCACGCCCCCGCAGCGTCCAGGAGCTGGTCGCGGAGCGGCCCGCCGAAGGCCTCGACGTCCTTCTCCGACAGTTTCTTCACCCGCCGCTCGAAGGCGGCATCGTCCATCGCCATCAGCAGCTCGAAGATCTCGAGGTCCTTCTCCGGGTCGTCGCCGGCCGGGAGCAGCGCACCGAGGATGCAGGCCCGCGCCAGCACGAGCGGCTTGCGGCCCTTCCAGTAGCTGCCCAGCGCGGTGAGCGTCTGGCCGGCGTTCGCCTTGCGCTCGGTCTGCGCCTCGACGGACACCTTCTGGGCGGGGAAGGCGACCTCGATGAGCGAGGGCCGGTCCTTCCAGGCCAGGGGGACGATCTCAGGGTCGCTCGGCATCGGCCCCGATCCCCTCTTCGGTGATGCGAGCCAGGAGCGAGAGCTCCGCTTGCGGCTTGGCGCGCCGCTGCCGCTTCGCCGGGGCCTGCACCTTCACCGGATTCTCGGTGAGGGCGAAGCGCAGCGCCTTGCGCCAGCCGACGTCGCCATCGTCCATGCCGCCGGTGGCGGCGGCGGTGACCGTGAAGAGCCACCAGCGCTCCTCGGGCTTGAGGCCCAGCCAGTTCGTCACGGCGGCGGGAACGAGCTCCTCGGAGGCCTTCTCCACCGCCCAGGCCAGCACGCACAGCTCCTTCCCGAGGAGCCGATCGACCTTGTTCTCCCCGACCACCCAGCGGCCGGTGGTGAGCCCCTTCTCCTTCAGCCGCTCGTTGAAGACCTTCCGGAGCGTCTCGGCGATGGCGAGCCACGCCGAGCGGGGGAGCTCGACCCGCTCCACCTCCTCCGGAGCGCCCTCGCGCGCGGCTTGGGCGCCAAAGGTCTCCACCACCAGCACCGGTTCGTCCCGCTGCGCCGGGATGCGCACCATGACGTGGTGCGGCCGGCCCACCTTGGGGCAGCCGAAGCCCACCGTTTCTCGCCGGGCGGCCGTCATGACTGGACGTTCTCCGTCACGAGCTCGATGCCGCGGGCGCCTGAGAAGCTCTCCAGGTCGTCGCCGCGTACGAAGTGCAGCCCACCGGTGAGGCTCAGGCGGACCTCGGCGGCCTCGTCGCCCAGGGCGGCGCGAGCAGCCTCGATCATCGCCTCGATCTTCTCCGGGCTGACCCTGCACTCCGAGCCGAACCGGACCACCACGCTCTTCGCCCCCTGGCCCACCTCACACTTCGACGCGGCCGCCGTGCCCCGGTGGTCCTTCATCTGCTTCAGCGTGGCGAAGGTGTCGGTCGTGTCGGCCGTGTGCACCGCCTCGAGGAGCGTGGCTGGCTTGTCCTTCTTGACCAGCACGCCCTTGGCGCCACGGGCGGGGATCTCGAAGGTGCGTTTCGCGACGACGCCGTCGTCCTCGGCGTGGCAGTAGACGGAGACGGCGCCGTCGCCGATCTCGAACGGCCCCTGGTACATCGCGCCTTCCGCCGGGTTCGCGCCGGTGAGCGTGTACCGGATCGTGCCGCGAGGCACGACCGCGAGCGCGACCACGCGCTTGCCTCCCACCTCCTTCGGCTGGTGGGTGATGACGAGCGCGTTCGTCCAGGCCACCGGCTCGCCGGTCTCGTGCTCACCGGTGGGATCGACCGCGACGAAGTAGAGCCTGGTGGCGTCCGTCTCCAGCTTCGGGTCGGTGAGCCGCGAGCTCGTCGCATCGACCTTGGGCGAGGTGCTCCAGTAGAGCTGGGGGTTCTTGCCAGCGGCCACGGGCGAGAGCTGGAGGGTGACCTTGCCGGTCGCCGGGTCGGGGTCGGAGAGCGGGTGGACGGAAACCGAAGTCTTCGGCTGTGCGAAAGGGCCGCGCTCGAGATAGCCGTCGCCGTTATCGCGCCACCTCCCCTTCGACTCGGCGGTCTTCCGCAGGAGCTCGAGGCCGTTGTGCGGGAGCCAGCTCCAGCGCACGTTCTGCAGGGCACGCGACTTGATGTCCTTCCAGGGCACCTTCTTGGCCTTCTCCGGCCAGAGGAGGTCCTCCGCCCTCGTGATGAGCGTGTCGGACTGGCCCTCGACGTCGAGCACGAGCTTGCTCGCGCCGGTGCCGGAGAGCGCCTTCACCACCTGCTCTTCGCCGTCGAAGTCGTTCTTGGCGTACTGGAGCGTCACCGCCGCCCGGACCAGGCCCGGCTTCATGGGGTAGTACAGGCTGTTGAAGGTGGACTGCACCGTCGCGAAGAAGGCGAGCTTCGCCGCGCCGTTCCGCTCCTCCAGCTCGCGCCAGTGGGGCGACCCCTCGCCGAGCTCGTCCTGGAGCTTCGCCACCGCCCACAGCTCCCGCGTCCGCCGTTCCAGGTCGGCCAGGTCGGAGCCGTCCCCCGTGAGGACGCAGAGGTTGTTCTTCTCGACCACCGCATCGAAGAACCGCCTCGCCGCTTCGGGCGGGCTCTTGTGGTCGGGCTCGAGGATGAGGAGGAGGCGCGGTCCGCCGAGCTCGAGGTCGTCGATGATCGGGAGCGCCCTCACCTCTCCGTAGGCCTGCTTCGTCTTCCCCCGGAAGATCTCCTCCAGCCGCTCCCGCAGCTCCGCGTCGATCTTGTTCTGCGGGGCGCGCTCCGCCTCACCCGTGAGCCGCTTCTGGAGATTCTCCGTGTTCGAGAAGTAGAACGCGCCGCTCCTCGGCTCGGTGTGGAGGTACCAGCACTCCTTCTTGAGCGCCGCGAACGCCTCCTTGAGCTCGTGGGGCGGGCGCTGGGGCGCGATGAGCCAGGAGAGGGCCTGCTCCTCGGTGAGCCCCTTCACCGCGTCGACCGCGCTGGAGAGCGACGCCGAGAGCAGGAGCGTCGCCACCTGGACGGCCGCGTCGCCGCGCGAGTCGTCCTGCGCGTCGATGACCTCGGCATGCGCCGAGCCCCCTCCCCGGATGTCGGTCGCGATCGCGCCGTGGAGGTCGTTGATGCGCACGACCTCGTCGCGGACCTCCTCGTTCGAGAGGTCGAGGTGCTGGAGCCCGATGAGGAACGCGTCGTTCGTCTTCCGGCCCCAGACCGACACGATCATCTTCGACACGAACTGCATGAGGCCGCGCGTCTGGCGGTAGCGCTCGTTGTTCTTGAAGAGCGCGATGATGTCCTTGATGGCGGGGTGGAAGGGGTAGGACCTGCGGATCTCGTCGGCGATCTGCTCCTGGCTCTTGGCGATGGCCTTCGACCTCTCGGCCTCGCGGACCGCGCGCGCGAACTCCTGCGCGACTTCCTCGACCACCCCTTCCGACGGGAGCTTCGCGAAGAGGCGTCGCCTCAGGATCTGGAAGATCTCGTCGCCGCCCAGCTCCACCGGCGTGATGGGCTTCGCCTGGCGGCGGGCCTCCTGCTCCAGGTCCTGGATCGCCCGCGCCAGGTGCTGCGACGCGCCCTGGTACGCCGCGCTCAGGTTCGAGAGCACGATGCAGACGCGGGGGAGCTTCAGCGCGGCCGAGAACAGGTTCGCGAACGCGGCCGTCGCGACCTGGGCCAGGGTGCCCGCGCCGACCGGCTGGGTGACCGCGTAGTCGAAGAACGGAGGCAGCTCGTCCAGCAGGATGAGCGCGGGCTCGTCGCCGAGGAGGTCGAGCCACGCCTTCTCGTCGGGAGCCTTGGCCCCGTGCTGCCAGTACTTCGCGAAGGCATCCCGTTTCCCGAGCTGGTGAGCGACCTCGCCCCACAGGAAGTGCTCGGGATGGTTCCGGCCGCTCAGCGCCACCACCCGGGCCTTCTCGAAGCGGGCCTTCGCGTACAGGTCGGGGACGACGATCTTCCGGAGCGCGTCGTCCTTCACCAGCAGGCCGAAGGCGACCATGGAGTGCGTCTTGCCGCCACCCATGGCCTGGGCGAGCTCGAAGACCGCCTGGTCCGACTTGCCGCCGAGGCGCTGGAGCCCCTCGTCGACGAGGCGCCGCATGCCCGAGGTGATGTAGGTCTTGTCGAAGAACGCCTTGCCGTCCGTGGTCTCCTCGAGGAGCTGGGACAGGTCCTCGACCTGGTTCGCAGCGTCGTAGTGAAACGCCATCTCGTGCGGCGTGCAGGCGTCGCGGACCGTCTTCAACATCGTGGAGATCTCCCCGGGCTGGAGCGCGCCGGGATGGTACTCCATCGACCGACAGGCGGTACGCCTAGGCCGTCCCCTGGCCTGGCGAGCCGTCCATCCCCCGCGCCTCTCGCGCACTTGCGCAGGCATGGGGGGCTACTCGGGGGTGGGCGCAGCGCGTGTAGCGGTAGCAGGCCAGCGAACCATCAGGCTTCGGAGGCGAGCTGGCCTTGCAGCCAGATCGTTCCCTGAAGCGTCTCCCCAGGGCTGGGAGCTCCACCGACGAGGGCGTGGGGGGCAACGAAGACGTGGAGGCGTACCACGCCATCTTCGTTCCGCCGGATCGGGCCGGTCAGCCGGAACATCGGGCGACCGTCGCACTGAAGCTCCCGAACCTCCTCCACCTCGAAGACCACCTCCGCCTCGGCTCCGCTCACCGGCAGGAGGAGCGCCGAGCCCTCCAGGGAGATGGAAACCGACGAGATGGCGGAAACGTCGACGCCCGGATCCTCCGCGCGCATTCGGCTCCGATGCATCTCGAGGATGTCGCCGCTCGTGACCTGGATGCCATCGGGCGGTATGCGGCTCAGCCCGAGCGCCAAGGCCGAAAGTCGAACCGGAGCCTTACGCCCGAGGCGGTAGCGGGACTTGGACATGTAGAGGTAGGGATCGAAGAACCAGAGGAGACTTCCACCTGGGAAGTGGGCCTTCACCTTGCCCTCGAGGCCGTCCTCGTCTTCCTCGATGCGGTCGATGACGAGTGAAGTGACGATTCCCTCGTGGCAGACAGGGTAGGCCATCTTGAAGTCCATCGCGGGCCCGCCGTCGCCTTTCGGACCCACGAGCGCCAGGAAGCGGAGAGCGCCGTCCAGATAGGAAAGGCCAACCACGGCACCGCGTGGGCGGGCCCCCGCCTGGAGCCCCGCCAGGACCTGGGCGTCGCCGACGGCTTTCCCGTGCTGCAGGATCCGGGGCAGCACCTCCTCGACGAAGAGGTCCAGGTTGGACTCGATCGCTTTCCAGTGGTCTCCGTGGCCCATTCGACTCCCTCCGTCGCTGAACGGCTCGGCCGCCGCATCTTCAACAGCGCGGAGATCTTCCCGCGATGGAGCGCCGGGATGGTACTCCATCGACCGACAGGCGGTACGACCCGTCGTTCACCCGGCGGGCGGCCCGAGGAGCTCCTCGGCCAGGCGGTCGTACACCGCCAGAACGCCGCGGGAGAAGCAGCAGAGGACGACGCGCTCGAGGACCGGGTGGGCGGCGAGGCCGGCGCGCACCTCCTCGAGGGCGATGCGCGTGGCGGGCTCCAGCGGAAAGGCGTACACGCCGGTGGAGATGGCGGGGAAGGCCACCGAGCCCAGCCCGCGCTCGGCGGCGAGGCGCAGCGCCTCCCGGTAGCAGCTCGCGAGGAGCTCCTCCTCGTCCTCCTCGCCGCCCCGCCAGATAGGACCCACCGCGTGGAGCACGTGGCGGGCGGGCAGCCGGTGCCCGCGCGTCATCTTGACCTCGCCGGTGCGGGCGCCGCCGAGAGCGCGGCACTCCTCCAGCAGGCCGGGCCCCGCCGCGCGATGGATGGCACCGTCCACGCCGCCTCCGCCCAGGAGCGTCGTGTTGGCCGCGTTCACGATGGCGTCCACCGATAGTCGCGTGATGTCGCCGAGCGTCGTCTCCACCCGCCCGCCCAGGTAGCGCGCCATGTGAAGGGGTTAGCGGGCGCGCGCGGGACGCGCAGGGACCTCCGGCTGCCGGGAGCTCACGCCGCGGGACGGGCGGCGGGTCGGGCGCTCTCCGGGCTCGACGACCCGCGCGCGATTCGATGCGACGCCCGCCACCGCCCGGACCCTCCGGGATGGAAAGCACAAGACATCCCGAGCTCCCGCCGATCCCCCCTGTGCAGCGCGTCGATCGCGCGCCCCGCGCTGTCAGACCCGCGTGCGATGATGTTCACCGTGCGTAACTCGCCCTCCCCTGCCCCTGCGGAGGCCCGGCAGCCCAGCGGCGCGCGGGCGGTCCTGGCGCTGGAGCCGTTCAGCTCGGCCGAGCTGGAGGCGCTCTTTCGCGGAGGCGAGCCGGAGGCGGACGC
>JBBQEB010000163.1:0-7575 GCA_038320275.1 Myxococcales bacterium
GGCCCAACATGCTCCCTGACGGCCCGCCGGCCGCCTCACCTCAGGAGCAGCCCACGATGAGCTCTTCCGACGCCCACCGCACCGCCGCGGACCGCTACAAGTCCGGGGTCATCCCGTACAAGAAGATGGGCTACTGGGACGCCGACTACGTCCCCAAGGAGACGGACGTCATCGCGCTCTTCCGCATCACGCCGCAGGAGGGCGTGGAGGCGGACGAGGCCGCGGCCGCGGTGGCCGGCGAGTCCTCCACCGCGACCTGGACGGTGGTCTGGACCGACCGGCTCACCGACGCCGATCGCTATCGCGCCAAGGCCTACCAGGTGGACCCTGTCCCCGGCACGGGGCCGGGCACCAAGGTGGAGCAGCAGTACTTCGCCCGCATCGCCTACGACATCATCCTCTTCGAGAGCGGCTCGCTCGCGAACCTCACCGCCTCGATCATCGGCAACGTCTTCGGCTTCAAGGCCGTGAAGGCGCTCCGTCTCGAGGACATGCGGATGCCGGTGGCGTACCTCAAGACCTTCCCCGGGCCGCCCACCGGGATCATCGTGGAGCGCGAGCGGCTCGACAAGTTCGGCCGCCCGCTGCTGGGCGCCACCACGAAGCCCAAGCTCGGCCTCTCCGGCAAGAACTACGGCCGCGTGATCTACGAGGCGCTGAGGGGCGGCCTCGACTTCGTGAAGGACGACGAGAACATCGGCTCGCAGCACTTCATGCACTGGCGCGACCGGTACCTCTTCGCGATGGAGGCGGTAAACCGCGCCCAGGCCGAGACGGGCGAGGTGAAGGGCCACTACCTCAACGTCACCGCCGGCACGATGGAGGACATGTACGAGCGGGCCGAGTTCGCGAAGGAGCTCGGCTCGGCCATCGTCATGATCGACCTCGTGATCGGCTACACCGCCATCCAGAGCATGTCGAACTGGGCGCGCAAGAACGACGTCCTCCTGCACCTCCACCGCGCAGGCCACGGCACGTACACCCGCCAGAAGTCACACGGCATCTCCTTCCGCGTGATCGCGAAGTGGATGCGCATGGCCGGCGTCGACCACATCCACGCCGGGACGGTGGTGGGCAAGCTCGAGGGCGATCCCGCCATCGTGCGCGGCATCTACGACACGCTGCGGGAGAAGCGGACCCCGACACGCCTGGAGAACGGGATCTTCTTCGACCAGGACTGGGCCGACCTGCGCCCGGTCATGCCGGTCGCCTCGGGCGGCATCCACGCCGGCCAGATGCACCAGCTCGTCCACTACCTCGGCGAGGACGTGGTGCTGCAGTTCGGCGGCGGCACCATCGGCCACCCGGACGGCATCCAGGCTGGCGCGACGGCCAACCGGGTTGCGCTGGAGGCGATGATCCTCGCCCGCAACGAAGGGCGCGACATCTGGAACGAGGGTCCGCAGATCCTCGAGGACGCGGCGCGCGGCTGCTCGCCGCTCGCGGCCGCGCTTACCACCTGGAAGGACGTCACCTTCCAGTACCAGTCCACCGACACCGTCGACTTCGTCGCCACCCCCACCGTGGCCTGAGCCCCTTAGGACGACCCCCATGCGAATCACGCAAGGCACCTTCTCCTTCCTCCCCGACCTCACCGACGCGCAGATCCGCAAGCAGGTGGCGTACGCGCTGGAGAAGGGCTGGGCGCTCTCCCTCGAGTGCACGGACGATCCGCACCCCCGCAACGTCTACTGGGAGATGTGGAGCCAGCCGATGTTCGACCTGCGCACCGCCGAGCCCTTCATGCGCGATCTCGACGCCTGCCGGAAGGCGCATCCCGACCGCTACGTGAAGGTGAACGCCTTCGACGCCACCGGCGGCTGGGAGGCGGTGCGGCTCTCCTTCATCGTGCAGCGTCCCAAGGAGGAGCCCGGGTTCGAGCTCCAGCGCATCGAGGGCCCCGGCCGGACGCAGCGCTACGCCCTCCGCTCGTACGCGACGCAGCGGCCGGCGGGCCAGCGCTATCCTGGGAAGCAGGGATGAGCGAGGAGGGGGCCATCTCCCCGGCGGCCGCGCGGGAGGCGCAGCAGCCTCCGCCCGCTCACGCCGCCGCCGCGCCCGAGGCACGGGCGGACGAGGTCGATCTGGGCGAGCTCCTCGCCTCCACCCAGGTGAGCCAGGTTCTGGAGGAGCTCGACCGCGAGCTCGTCGGCCTCGCCCCCGTGAAGCGTCGGATCCGCGAGATCGCAGCGCTGCTCCTCGTTGATCGGGCTCGCCGGCAGCTCGGCCTCGGTGCCGGCGCGCCCTCGCTGCACATGAGCTTCACGGGCAATCCGGGCACCGGCACGACCACCGTCGCCATGCGCATGGCGGAGATCCTCCACCGGCTCGGGTACCTCCGCCGCGGCCACCTCATCGCGGTGACGCGCGACGATCTGGTGGGCCAGTACGTCGGTCACACGGCTCCGCGCACCAAGGAGGTGCTGAAGCGCGCCATGGGCGGCGTCCTCTTCATCGACGAGGCGTACTATCTCCACCGGCCCGAGAACGACCGCGACTACGGCCCGGAGGCCATCGAGATCCTCCTGCAGGTCATGGAGAATTCACGCGAGGATCTGGTGGTGATCCTCGCTGGCTACCGCGAGCACATGGACCGGTTCTTCGAGTCGAACCCGGGCATGGCCTCCCGCATCGCGCACCACGTCGACTTCCCAGACTACGCGCCCGAGGAGCTCGTCTCCATCGCAGACCTCATGCTGGAGAAGCTGCGCTACCGGTTCAGCCCGGAGGCGCGCGCAGCGTTCGAGGAATACCTCGCGCTGCGGCGCACGCAGCCACGCTTCTCCAACGCCCGCTCGGTGCGGAACGCGCTCGACCGCGCGCGGCTGCGCCAGGCGGGCCGGCTCTTCGCTGCCGGCGGCCGAGTGACCCGCGACGCGCTCACCACGCTCGAGGCGGAGGACATCCGCGCGAGCCGGGTGTTCGCGGCCGGAGGGACGCCATGACGAGCGGGAAGACCACCCTGGGCCGCTTCATCCTGGAGGAGCAGCGGGGCGCGCCTGGCGCCACCGGCGAGCTCTCCGGCCTCCTCCAGGACCTCGGGACCGCGCTCAAGACCATCGCGGTGGAGGTGGGGCGAGGAGCGGCCGCAGGCTGGCACGACGAGGCCGCGCGGGTGGCCGGCACGCCGGAACGCCCGCGCCGGCTCGACCAGCTCGCCGACGAGATCGTGCTCCACGCCTGCGAGTGGGGCGGCCAGCTCGCCGGCTTCTCGTCCGAGGAGCGCGAGGAGATCATCCCCACCCCCCCCGAGCGTCCTTGCGGCAAGTACCTCCTCCTGCTCGACCCGCTCGACGGTTCCACCAACATCGACGTGAACCTCACCGTCGGATCCATCTTCTCCATCCTGCGCCGCCCGGACGGCGCCGGTTGCGCCGCGCCCGCCGACTTTCTCCAGGCCGGCTCGCGCCAGGTCTGCGCCGGGTACGCCATCTACGGCCCGGCCACGCTGCTCGTGCTCACGTTCGGCCGCGGCGTGCACGGGTTCACCCTCGACCGCGAGCTGGGGGAGTTCGTCCTCACGCACCGCGACCTGCGCATTCCCGAGGACGCCCGGGAGCTCGCCATCGAGGCCTCCAACGAGCGCTTCTGGGAGCCCCCGGTGAAGCGCTACGTGGAGGAGTGCGTGGCAGGGCTCTCCGGACCGCGCGCCGCCGAGTTCCGGACGCGGTGGATCGCGTCCACGGTGGCGGAGGTGCATCGCATCCTCATGCGCGGCGGCGTCTTCATCGCGCCGGGCGAGTCCGCGGACCCCCATCGGAAGGGCCGTCTCCGCCTCCTCCACGAGGCCAACCCGATGGCGATGATCGTGGAGAGTGCCGGCGGAGCCGCCTCCACCGGCCGCGAGCGCCTCCTCGACCTCGTGCCGTCCGAGCTGCACCAGCGCGCGCCCGTGGTGCTCGGCTCGCGCGCCGAGGTGGAGCGGGTGGTGCGTTACCACGACGAGCACGCCCGAGGGGTCGACCGCCCCTACAGCTCGCCGCTCTTCCGCACCCGATCGCTGTTTACCGAACACTAGTCGCGAGGCTTCCCGCTTCGCGAGGAGCCCCGATGTCCCTCCAGCATCCCATCATCTCGGTGACCGGCTCCTCCGGCGCCGGAACCACCTCGGTCACCAAGACGTTCCAGAACGTCTTCCGCCGAGAGGGGGTGAAGGCAGCGGTCGTCGAGGGCGACGCGTTCCATCGCCACGATCGCCTTCAGATGCGGGAGGCGATGAGCGCTGCGGCCCGCGAGGGCAACCACCACTTCAGCCACTTCGGACCGGACGCCAACTTGCTCGCGGAGCTGGAGGCGCTCTTCCGTGGGTACGGTGAGGTCGGGCAGGGAAGGACGCGCAAGTACCTCCACGACGAGGTGGAGGCGGCGCCCTACCGGCAACCCTCGGGCACCTTCACGCCCTGGGAGGACGTGGGGGCCGGCACCGACCTCCTCTTCTACGAGGGGCTGCATGGCGGCGTCGTGAACGAGAAGGTGGACGTGGCGCGCCACGTCGATCTCCTGGTGGGCGTCGTGCCCATCATCAACCTGGAGTGGATCCAGAAGCTGCACCGGGACAAGGCGTCGCGCGGCTACAGCACCGAGGCGGTGGTCGACACCGTGCTCCGCCGGATGCCCGACTACATCAACTACATCTGCCCGCAATTCTCGCGCACGCACGTGAACTTCCAGCGCGTGCCCACGGTGGACACCTCGAACCCCTTTGTCGCGCGCGAGATTCCCACCGCGGACGAGAGCTTCCTCGTCATCCGCTTCGCCGACCCGAAGGGCATCGACTTCCCCTGGCTCCTCACCATGCTCCACGATTCGTTCATGTCGCGGCAGAACAGCATCGTGGTGCCCGGCGGCAAGATGGCGCTCGCCATGCAGATCATCTTCACCCCGATGATCCTGCAGCTCCTCGACCGCAAGCGGCGCGGCGCGCGCTGAAAAGGGCAGGGCCCCGGCCGCGGTCGCGATCGGGGCCCCATCTTCACCAGCGCCGCGGCGCTCCGCCGTCAGCCGTTCGTATGGCACGCCCGGCACATCGAGTTCTTGCCGATCTCGTCGCGCTTGTGCTTCGAGCGGAAGTCGGGCGGGTGCGGATTGCCTCCCACGTTGGCGAGACCGGGACCCCGCGAGGCGTGGCACGCCACGCAGATGTTGCTCGGGCCGGATTGGTCGTGGCAACCGGCGCAGGCAACGATGTTCTGCCGCGCGGCCGTGCCGTGGAAGGCGCCCGAGCCCGGCGTCGCCCAGCCCGGCGGGTGCGGGTCGCGGGGGTTCGTCGAGCGGGGTGAGATGTTCTGCTCCTTGTGGCAGCTGTCGCAGAAGAAGCTGCCGTGGCACTTTCGGCAGCTCGCCGGATCGGAGGCGGCCTCGATCTGGTGGCGCGAGACGTAGTCCCCGCGGTGGATGAAGTCGGACTGCACCTTCTCCGGGAACCGGATCTCCGCGCGCATGGGGACGGTCGCGTTGGCGTGGCACACGGCGCAGTAGGTCTGGTCGTGGCACTGGGAGCAGGTCTCGGCCGAATTCTTGGCGAGGGTCCCGTGCTTCCGGATGAAGTCGCCCTCGTGCGAGAAGCCGGCGAGCGCCTGAATGGGCTTCAGCGGGTAGCGGCGCAGGCTCACGTGGCAAGGCTGGCACTTCGCCTGCGCGACCTGCTCGTTATGGTGATGGCAGGCCGTGCAGGTCTGCATGGACGGCGAGTACGAGCGAGCCAGGCCCGGCTCGGGAAGCACCGCGTGGCAGGTGGCGCAGCCCTTGGCGTCCTTGACCGCCATGCGGGAGAGGTGCCCGGCGTGGTCGAAGCTGATCTGGTAGTCGGCCGGGACCGGGTCCTTGTACAGGCGCAGTGCCCGCCCGGGCGCGTCGTCCGCCTTGGCGTCGTGGCACTCCTCGCACTTCGCCCGGCCGGGCAGCTTCGCCTGCCCGAGCGCGGTCGACTTCGCGACCTCCCCGTGGCAGTCGATGCAGTCCATCGACTCGTGCTTCGAATGCGGGAAGACGCTCACGCGGGCGTCCTCGTTGGTGACCTTCGCGACGGGGTGCGCGTTCTTGCAGCCGCCGGCGAGGCCGGCCGCGAGGAGGGCGAGGAGCGCGATGCCGAGGGCCTTCATCACCGCACCTCCCGCACCGCGTAGGTCTGGTCGTAGACGAGCTTCGCCATGATGTCGAACTCACGCTGGAAGTAGGGTGTCGTACCGGCCGTGCCGGCCACCGTCGCGCGCCAGCCGCCGGCCAGCGCGTAGGCGACGGTGGCGGTCGCGGTGAGCGACCTCGGCTGCCCGTTGATGTCGTGGTCGTAGAAGTAGCCCATGAGGTCGAGGGTGCCGGTGATCTCCCGCAGAGCCTTGGCCGCGAAGAGCCGGGCCGACTTGTAGCCGTTGCCGCTTTCGCCGGTGGCGGGGTTGGTGAGGAGCGTGCCTTCGGCGCCCACCGTGGTGCTCGCGTCGAGCGGGTGGGCGGTCGCCTTCAGGCGCGCGCGGTGGCCGTGGCCCGCGTCCTCCAGGAGCAGGTGGTAGTCGCCGTCCAGCGCCAGCATCGGGTGCACGCCCCAGTGCGCCGCGCCGCCCACGTCGTTCCGCTTGTCGGAGGCGAAGACGGCCAGGATGGAATTTCGCGGCAGGAAGAGGTCGGGCTCGACGTGGCGGTAGTCCACCGTCACGTCCACGTGGCGCACCGGGAAGATCATGGCGGCGATGGCGGCCTCGCCCAGGCGGTTCTCGTAGAGGCTCCAGAACGAGGAGCCGGTGAGCTGGACGAGCTGGTACGGGGTGAGGCGGAAGTCGACGCCGACGTCTTGCCGGCTCACGTCGCCGCGGTCGTTCGCCACCGCCACCGACGCGCCCAGGTCGAGAAGGCCCGGCCACGCCCAGGAGAGCCGCCCCCCGCTGGCCGTGGTGGCGCGGATGTTTCCCACCACCAGCTCACCGCCGCGCCCGGCGAAGCGGGGCGCCACCGGCGAGCCCACGTAGCCCTGCAGCCCGAAGCCGGCGGGCAGCTGCAGCCTCGCCTCGGCGCCGTCGAGCTGCACCATCCGCGCGACGCCGTCCGAGATCATCTGGCGGCCGACGCGGATGGACAGGTGCCTGCCCAGGAAGTCGCCCCGAACGAACCCGACGTCCACGTCGCCGGTGTAGCGGCGGGAGACGAGGGCGCCGTTCTGCCAGATGCGCCGCTCGGCGAGGTCGATCGATCCCCAGGTCGAGACGTCGACCTCGATGTTGTCCGCGTAGGGCGTCCGGATGTCGGTCGCCATGAGGTTCAGGATCTCGTAGGCGGGCACCGCAGCCTGGGTCGAGCCGTCGCGGAAGTCCTGCCGCCCCAGGATCATGGTGGTTGCGCTCGCCTGGATGGTATCCGCGCGCGCCTGCGAGACCGCGCAGGCGAGGAGGACGGCGAGGAGCGCGAGCCTGGAGCGTCGGATCATGGAGGGATTCCTCACGGGAGAGACTCCGGCCCGCTGCCGGCGGCCGTCTGGATGCTCTGGCCACCCAGCTCCAGCCGGCCGTTGATGTGGTACTGGGGCGAGAGTCGGCCCTGCGCGTCGATGGACGGGGCGTGGCACTTGTAGCAGTCGGTCTGCGAGAT
>JBBQEB010000164.1:0-7567 GCA_038320275.1 Myxococcales bacterium
TCCAGTACCTGAATGGCCGCCCCAAGGCGCCTCGCGGCGCCGCATGGGATCGCGCAGTGGCGGCATGGCGGGCGCTTCCAGGGGACGAGGGCGCACGCTTCGATCGCGAGGTGACGATCGATGCCTCGGCGCTGGAGCCCATGATCACCTTCGGCACCAACCCGGCGCAGGCCATCCCGATCGGCGCCGCCGTGCCCGATCCCGCGAGCGAGCCCGACGCCGGCTCGCGCGCCTCGCTGGAGCGGGCGCTCGCGTACATGGGGCTCACGCCCGGCCAGCCCATCCGCGGACAGAAGGTGGACGTGGTCTTCATCGGGAGCTGCACCAACTCGCGCATCGGCGACCTCCGCCAGGCGGCGGAGGTGATGAAGGGCCGCAAGGTGAAGCTCCGCACGCTGGTCGTGCCGGGCTCGGCGGCCGTGAAGCGCGCAGCCGAGGCCGAGGGTCTCGACAGGATCTTCACGGATGCGGGCGCCGAGTGGCGCGAGGCGGGCTGCTCCATGTGCCTCGGCATGAACGGCGACGTCATCGGCCGAGGCGAGTACTGCGTCTCCACCTCCAACCGGAACTTCGAGGGGCGCCAGGGCGCCGGGGGGCGGACGCTTCTCGCGAGCCCGCTCACCGCCGCGGCCTGCGCCGTCACCGGCAGGGTGGAAGACCCGCGCCGGCTGGGAGCCTGACCATGGAGCCCTTGCGCATCGTGCGGAGCCGCACCGTGGCGCTGGCCCGGGACAACGTCGACACCGACCAGATCATCCCCGCCCGCTACCTCAAGACCACCTCGCGCGACGGGCTCGGCAAGGCGCTCTTCAGCGACTGGCGCTACGGTCCGGACGGCGAGCCGGCGGCCGGCTTCGCGCTGAACCGGCCGGAGGCGAAGGGCTGCCGCATCCTCGTCGCGGGCGACAACTTCGGGTGCGGGTCCTCCCGCGAGCACGCTCCCTGGGCCCTCGTCGACGCCGGCTTCCAGGCAGTCGTCTCTACTTCCATCGCCGACATCTTCCGCAACAATGCGCTCAAGAACGGGCTCCTCCCCGTGGTGCTCCCGCGCGAGCCGCACGCGGCCCTCCTCGCGGCGCCGGGCGCGGAGGTGACGATCGACGTGGAGCGGCGGACGATCTCCATCCCGGGCGGCGGGGAGGTCCCGTTCCCTCTCGACGGGTTCGCGCGCCATTGCCTCCTGCAGGGCGTGGACGAGCTCGGCTATCTCCTCGCGCAGGAGGAGGCCATCGCCGCGTACGAGCGCGCGAGGGCCCAGGCGGCGTGAAGGCGCGCATCGCGGTCCTCGGCGGCGACGGCATCGGTCCGGAGGTGGCCCGCGAGGCTGCGCGCGCGCTCACCGGCGTCGCCGAGCGCTTCGGCCATCGATTCGAGCTCACGGACGCGCTGGTCGGCGGGGCGGCCATCGACGCGACCGGATCCGCGCTCCCGCCGGAGACCCTGGCGCTCTGCCGCTCCTGCGACGCCGTCCTGTTCGGCGCCATCGGCGGGCCGCGCTGGGGGCCCTCCGCGCCGGTGCGCCCGGAGGCGGGGCTCCTCGCGCTGCGCAAGGAGCTCGGCCTCTTCGCCAACCTGCGCCCCGTGAAGGTCGACGCGCGGCTCGCCGCCTCGTCGCCCCTGCGGCCCGAGATCGTGGAGGGGGTCGACCTGCTGGTGGTGCGCGAGCTCACCGGCGGGCTCTACTTCGGAGAGAAGCGGCGGGACGCCGAGAGCGCCTTCGACGCCTGCGTCTACACGGTGGTCGAGGTGGAGCGGGTGGTGCGCGTCGCCGCCGGGCTGGCGCGGGAGAGGCGGAAAAAGCTCACCAGCGTGGACAAGGCCAACGTCCTCGAGACGTCGCGCCTCTGGCGCGAGGTGTCGTCGAGGGTGATGGCCGCCGAGTTCCCGGACGTCGTGCTGGAGCACCAGCTCGTCGATTCCTGCGCCATGCTCCTCGTGAAGCGGCCGCGGGACTTCGACGTGATCGTCACCGAGAACATGTTCGGCGACATCCTCACCGACGAGGCGTCGGTGCTGACGGGCTCCATCGGCCTCCTGCCCTCCGCCTCGCTCGGGGAGGGCAGGCGCGGGCTCTACGAGCCCATCCACGGCTCGGCACCGGACATCGCCGGCCGCGGGATCGCGAACCCCTACGGTGCGATCCTGAGCGCGGGGATGCTGCTGCGCCATTCACTCGGGCTCGAGCGCGAGGCGCTCGCGCTGGAGGCGGCCGTCGGGGCCGCGGTGGACCGCGGGGTGCTCACCGCCGACCTCGTACGCAGCGGTGGCGCCCGCACCGAGGAGGCGGGGGCCGCCGTGATGGACGCCCTCGCCAGCGCGGCAGGCTGAACGACGAGACACTTTGCTTTCAGGCATCGGGGAAGGACCGACATGGCGACAGAGAAGATGACCGGCGCACAGGCGGTGGTCAGGGCGCTGGAGCTCGAAGGGGTGGACTACATTTTCGGGATGCCGGGCGGGACCATCCTGCCCGTTTACGACGCGATGTACGCCTCGAAGAAGCTGAAGCACATCCTGGTGCGCCACGAGCAGGTGGGCGCCCACGCGGCGGAGGGCTACGCCCACGCCACCGGCAAGGTGGGAGTCTGCCTGGGCACCTCGGGCCCCGGCGCGACCAATCTCGTCACCGGCATCGCGGACGCGTACATGGACTCGGTCCCGCTCGTGGCCATCACCGCCAACGTGGCGAGCAGCCTCATCGGCACCGACGCCTTCCAGGAGGCGGACATCACCGGCATCACCATGCCCGTGACGAAGCACAACGAGCTCGTCACCGACGTCCACGAGATCCCGCGCGCGCTGCGGGAGGCCTTCCACGTCGCGCGCACCGGCCGTCCGGGTCCGGTGCACATCGACATCCCCAAGGACGTTCTCAACCAGACGCTCGAGTTCGAGTACCCGGAGACGGTGCACATCCCGGGCTACATGCCGGCGCTGAAGGACCCGCCCCGCCTCGCAGACGCCGCGATGCTCATCCGCTCCTCCACCCGGCCCGTGATCTACCTGGGCGGCGGCGTGCGGATCGGGGACGCCTTCGCCGAGGTGTTCGAGTTCTGCGAGCTCATGAACGCGCCGGTGGTGACGACGCTGCACGGCAAGGGCGCCTTCCCCGAGACGCACCCCAACTGCCTTGCCATGTTCGGCATGCACGGCTCGCGCTTCGCGAACTATGCCGTGCAGAACTCCGATCTTCTCATCGCGCTCGGCGCGCGCTTCGACGACCGCGTCACCGGCAAGCTCAGCACTTTCGCCCCCGAGGCGAAGGTCGTGCACCTCGACGTGGACCCGGCCGAGATCTCCAAGCTCGTCACCGCCACCGTGCCGCTGGTCGGCGATCTGAAGACGCTGCTCCCGCAGCTCTCGGCCGAGGTGAAGAAGACCTTCGCGGCGCGAGGGCGGCCCGACCTCGCCCCCTGGTGGAAGCGCGTCCACGACTGGCGGGAGAAGCACCCGTTCCGCATCAAGCAGGAGGGAGAGAAGCTCATCCTCCCTCAGACGGCCATCCGCCGCATCTGGGAGAAGTGCGCCGGGAAGGCCATCGTGACCACCGGCGTCGGCGAGCACCAGATGTGGGCGGCGCAGTTCTGGGAAGTCTCCAAGCCCCGCGAGTTCATCACCTCCGGCGGCCTCGGAACCATGGGTGTCTGCCTGCCCTTCGCCATCGGGATCCAGCTCGCCAAACCGGACGCGCTGGTGGTGGGCATCGACGGCGACGGGTCGTTCCAGATGACCCTGCAGGACCTCGCCACGGCCTCCGAGCACAAGCTCCCCATCAAGATCTTCGTCATCAACAACCTGTTCCTTGGCATGGTCCGGCAGTGGCAGGAGCTCTTCTACGACGAGCGCTTCTCCGAGACGCCGCTCGCTGACCTGCCCGATCTGGTGAAGCTCGCCGACGCTTACGGGTGCCTCGGGCTGCGCGCCCGCACGCCCGAGGAGCTCGACGCGGTCATCGACCAGGCCCTCGCCCACACCGGCAGCCCCTGCATCATCGACGTGCGGGTGAAGTCCGAGGAGAAGGTGTATCCGATGGTGCCGGCCGGCGCGCCGCTGCAGGACATGATCGGAGGGGAGTAGCCATGGCCGAGAAGACCGACGCGATGCCCATCGGTAACATCCACACCCTCTCCATCCTGGTCGAGAACAAGCCCGCGGTCCTCCAGCGCATCTCCGGACTCTTCGCGAGGCGCGGTTACAACATCGAGAGCCTGGCCGTGGGACCCACCGAGCGCCCCGAGTACAGCCGCATGACGGTGGTGGTGCGGCTCACCCAGAAGCCGGTGGAGCAGGTGGTGCAGCAGCTCCAGAAGCTCATCCCGGTGATCGAGGTCCGCGAGCTGTCGCCGGTGGACAAGATCGAGCGCGAGCTGGTGCTCATCAAGATCAAGACGCCGGAGAAGAACCACTCCGAGCTGCGGGCCATCGCGGACACGTACGAGGCGCAGATCGTCGACGTGTCGCCTGACGCCCTGATGATCGAGGCCACCGGAAACGGGGCCAAGCTCGACGCGCTGGAGGAGCGGCTCACCGTGTTCGGCATCACCGAGCTCTGCCGCTCCGGCGCCATCGCGCTGGAGCGCGGATTCAAGACCCTCGCCCCACCGCATGTGAAGTAGAACCCTCACCAAGCCCGACGAACGGAGAGCTCCATGGCGGCGACGATTTATTACGACAAGGACGCGAACCTCGACCTCATCAAGGGGAAGAAGGTCGCCGTCATCGGCTACGGAAGTCAGGGCCACGCGCACGCGCTCAACCTGCGCGACTCGGGCGTGGACGTGCGGGTGGGCTTGCACGCCAGCTCGAAGTCGAAGGGCAAGGCCGAGGGGGCGGGCCTGAGGGTGGTCCCGGTGGCGCAGGCGGCGAAGGAGGCCGACCTCGTCATGATCCTCGCGCCGGACCAGACGCAGAAGAGGATCTACGACGAGGAGATCGCGGCCGGGATGGCGAAGGGCAAGGCCCTCTTCTTCGGCCACGGCTTCAATGTTCACTACGGCCAGATCCGCGCGGAGGAGGGCGTCGACGTGGTGCTGGTGGCCCCCAAGGGCCCTGGCCACCTCGTGCGCCGCCAGTTCCAGGACGGCCGCGGCATCCCCTGCTTGGTGGCGGTGCATCAGGACGGGTCCGGCCAGGCGAAGGGGCTGGGCCTCGCCTACGCCCGCGCGATCGGCGGTACCCGGGCCGGCGTGCTAGAGACGACGTTCAAGGAGGAGACCGAGACCGACCTGTTCGGCGAGCAGGCGGTGCTGTGCGGCGGCGCCTCGGCGCTGGTGAAGGCAGGCTTCGAGGTGCTCACCGAGGCGGGCTACCAGCCCGAGAGCGCCTACTTCGAGTGCCTCCACGAGCTGAAGCTCATCGTCGACCTCATGTACGAGGGCGGCCTCGCCTGGATGCGCCACTCCATCTCCGACACGGCCGAGTACGGCGACTACACGCGCGGGCCGCGGGTGGTGACGGACGCCACCAAGGTGGAGATGAAGAAGATCCTGAAGGAGATCCAGTCCGGCCACTTCGCGAAGGAGTTCATCCTGGAGAACCAGGTGGGCCGGCCCACGCTCGACAAGTACCGCGAATCCGAGAAGGCGCATCCCATCGAGGAGGTGGGCAAGCGACTCCGGGACATGATGAGCTGGATCCGCGAGGCGAAGAAGGACTCCTCGGATCCGAACGCGCGCTGAGCGGCGCCGGGGAGGCGAGGGCGCGCGGGCGTTGACTTTACCCGCGAAATCCTTATTCTTCCCCGTCCTCGACCGCCCCACGCGGGCGCCGACACACCCCGAATCCTGAATCAATCCGGAGCGTTCCTCCCCGGGGAGGGCGCTCCAATGACGGAGGCATCGAGCCATCGCGATCCAGCAACGAGATCCTCGCGGCCAGAGCCGCGATGCACGCACGAACCGGCGCATCAAGGCACGCGAGGTGCGCGCCGTCGGGCCGGAAGGCGAGCAGCTCGGCATCCTCCCCATCGATCAGGCACTGGCGCGCGCGCAGGAGCTCGGGATGGACCTCGTCGAGGTCAGCCCGATGGCGAAGCCGCCCGTCTGCAAGATCATGGATTACGGGAAGTTCAAGTACACGGAGAAGAAGAAGCAAAACGAGGCAAAGAAGAAGCAAGTGGTCGTGCAGCTCAAGGAGGTGAAGCTCCGCCCCCGCACCGAGGAGCACGACTACAACGTCAAGATCGGAAAGATCCGTGAGTTCCTCCACGAGGCCAACAAGGCGCGCGTGACGGTCATGTTCCGCGGCCGCGAGATCACCCACCGCGAGCTCGGGCAGAAGGTGCTGCAGCGGGTCGTCGAGGACGTGAAGGAGGTCGCGGTCATCGAGTCGGCGCCGCGGATGGAAGGGCGCCAGATGTTCATGATCCTGTCGCCGAATCCCAAGATGCTTCAGCGGCAGCGCGACCAGGCCAAGGCCAAGGAGGCGCTGGCGGCTTCCAATGCGGCGCACCCGCGCCCGGCCCCGCCCCCGGTCCCACCCACGGAGGCGGCGCCGGCACCCGCGGCAACCGCCGAGCCCGCGCCCGAGCCTGAGGCCACGGTGGCGGCTCCGGCCGCGCCGCCCACGTAGACCCCCGGAGCGCTCGCGAAGCGCTTCCTTACCACCGAGAGCAGACGACATGCCGAAGATGAAGACGAAGAGCGCCGCCAAGAAGCGCTTCCAGGTGAAGAAGAGCGGCGCCGTCAAGTTTCGCCGCGCCGGCGTGCGCCACCTCGCCACGTTCGGGAAGGCGAAGAAGCAGAAGGTGCAGCTCCGCGGCACCGGCCATCTCACCGAGATGGACGCCAAGAAGATCAAGGAGTGCTTCCCGTACTCCCGGTAGCTTTGGGGGCCGTCGAACGGGCCGCACACCTCACCACGCCCTAGCGGGGATCGAAGCGCGGCGAGACCGCCGCCTCCCGCCGGCACAAGGAGCACCATGCGCGTCAAGAAGGGCTTCAAGGCTCGCCGCCGTCGCAACCGCATCCTCAAGCTCGCCAAGGGCTTTCGCGGCCGCCGCAAGAATTGTTACAAGCGCGCCAATCAGGCGGTGGAGCGCGCCCTCAACTACTCCACGCGCGATCGCCGCCGGCGGCGCCGCGAGTTCCGGGCGCTCTGGATCGTCCGCATCAACGCCGCCGCCCGCCAGAACGGCACCACCTACTCGAAGCTCGTCGCGGGCCTCACCAGGCTCGGCTGCGCGCTCGACCGCAAGATCCTGGCGGACCTCGCGCTCCTCGTGCCCGGCGACTTCGCCGCAGTGGTGAAGGCAGCCCAGGCCCAGGCTTAGGGCCGTCGATGGCTGGCCTCCTGGCGCAGCTCGAGGCGCTCGCCGCGTCCGCGCGGATGGACGTCGGGGCGGCCGCCGACGAGCGGGCGCTGGAGGCGCTGCGGGTCAGGTTTCTCGGCAAGAAGGGCGAGCTCTCCGCCGCGCTGCGCGGCATGGGCGCGCTCGCGGCCGACGAGCGACCGAAGGTCGGCGAGGTCGCCAACCGGGTCCGCGACGAGGTGGAGGCGCTCCTCGCCGGCGCCCGGGAGCGGCTCGCGGCCGCGAAGCTCGAGGAGGAACTGCGCGGCCCGCCGGTGG
>JBBQEB010000165.1:0-7558 GCA_038320275.1 Myxococcales bacterium
CGAGGTCGAGGTCGCGGTCGAGGTCGGGGTCGAGGTCAGGGTCGCGGTCGAGGCCGCGGCCGCGGTCGGGGTCGGGGTCGGGGTCGCCGCCTCCCCCACCGGCACCCCGCGCTGCAGCTTGGCCGGCAATGCCGATCGGACCTCCGCGGGCACGCGAAGCCTTTCCGAGAGGACGAGCACGACCGCGACCACGAAGAGGACCACCATGCCTGCCACGAGCGGGAAAGCCAGGCGGCGCCGGCGGACCGGTCCGGCGCGGAGGGTCCGCTCGTCCCTCGTGGGCAGGGAGGGTCGGATCGGCGGACCGCTGGCCGGAGGCGGCGCGGACCCCAGCGTCCAGGCCGGCTCCGGGGCCCCGGCGTGGGCCGGCCTCTCCCACGTCGGCCCCGGCGCGTCGGGCGGGAGGCTTGGGGGCGTGGCGCGGAGGTCGCGCCCGGTCATGGGGGTCGCATCGAGCCGGTCGCTGGCGTCGGATTCCGGGGGCGCGGTCCCTCCCCCCTTCACCCGAAACACGTGCCCGCAGCGGGAGCAGCGCACCTCCACGCCGGCGCCGGCGCGCGCGTCGTCGAATGCGTACCGGGCCCTGCAGCGCTGGCACCTGACTTCCATGAGGGGTAAAGAACCTAGTGCGACGAGTGGCGCGAGTCGACTCCGCAAGCCCGCGCGCGCGCTCGTGGACGCGGCTGCAGCCCGGCGGCAGGCCCCTCGCCGCGGTGAGGGCGGTGCTCGTGCCCGGGCCCGCGCGCGCCCCCGGAAAATTGACCGCCCCTCACCCCCCGATATCCTCCGGCGCCGGGGGGCTCGCGTCCGCGGGTCACCCTGACGCGCGCCATCGGGATGGGCGAGGGGAGCTACGAGCGAGATGGGCAAGGTCCAGGGAAACCGCAGGGAGGCGAGGAACCGGTCGCGCGGAGGCGCCGGATCGCCGCACCCCGGCATGCGCCGAGACATCGCCGCGATCGTGCTGGCTGCGGCCGCGACGGTCTTGGCGCTCTCTCTCCTCACCTTCTCCGGAGACGATGCGCCTCTCGTGCGACGCGGCCTTCCCGTGGCATCCAATCTGATGGGCCCCTTCGGCCATCGACTGGCAGCGTTCTCCTTCGGCGTCCTCGGCTTCTCGGCGCTGGTGGTGCCGCTCGGCCTGTTCGTCCTCGCCTGGAGGACCTTCCGGGAGGCCCCGCGGCGCATGACGGTGGTCGCCTCCGTCGCCTACAGCGCGCTGACGTTGGCGGTCTCCACCCTGGCGCACCTCCTGCTCGCCTCGCGCGGCCTCACGACCTTTCCCCCCGGCGGCGCGGTGGGCCGCGCCCTGTGCGCCCCAGCCGAACGACTCTTCTCGCCCGTCGGCGCAGGGGTCATCGTGGGCGCCTGCGGATGGGTGGCGCTCATCGTGGCCACCGACTTCCAGGTCCGCGCCTTCCTCGCCCGCCTTCACGAGGCCGCTGGCATCACCTTCGCCTGGCTGGGCGCGCAGCTCCGCGAGGCGCTCCTCCGCCATCGCGCCGCGGTGGCGGAGCTGCGCGAGGAGGACGCCCGCGACCGGGCCCGCCGCCTGGAGGAGAGCGCCCTCGACCCCTACGACGACGCCGAGCCGGCGCGCGACGCCGCGCCTGTCCCGGACGAACGCCGCGCCCGGCGGAAGCGCCTGCAGTCCTCCGCCGCAGCCATGCCCGAGGGGGGTGTGGAGTCGATCTCGTCGATCGCAGTCGCGGCGGAGGGAGCCTCCGGCGCGGAGGAGGACGGCCCCCCAACCTTTGCGGCCGCCGCCAGGCAGGCGCCTGCGGTGAACAAGCCCGAGATCGTCCTCTCCCAGGCCATGCTGGAGCGCGGCAAGAAGAAGGAGAAGAAGGAGGAGCCCGCCTTCGCGTTCACGCAGTCTGGCGAGGTGTTCCGGCTTCCCGAGACCGACCTTCTCGACCAAGGTGAGGCGGTGAAGCAGGACGTGGACGAGGGCGGGCTGCGCCACACCGCCGAGATCATCGTCGGCACGCTGGGCCAGCACGGCGTGGAGGGCATCATCAAGCACATCCGGCCCGGGCCAGTGCTCACCGTGTACGAGTTCATTCCGGTGGCTGGCGTGAAGCTCGCGCGCATCGAGAACCTGGACAAGGAGCTCACCATGGCCCTGTCCGCCACGCGCATCCGCATCATCGCGCCCATCCCCGGCAAGGGCGTGGTGGGCATCGAGGTGCCGAACAGGGTGCGCGCCACCGTCTGCCTCCGGGACGTGCTCGAGTCGGAGAGCTTCGCCCAGGCAGGCGGGTTTTTGCCGCTCGCCCTCGGCAAGGACATCGAGGGGCTGCCCTACTGCGTCGACCTCCAGAAGATGCCGCATCTCCTCATCGCGGGCACCACCGGCTCCGGAAAGTCGGTGGGGCTCAACACCATGATCCTGTCGATGCTCTACCGGCAGACGCCCGACCAGGTGCGCTTCATCATGGTGGACCCGAAGATGACGGAGCTCTCCATCTACGAGGACGTGCCGCACCTCTTGCTCCCGGTGGTCACCGACCCCGCCAAGGCGGCCCGCGCGCTGCAGTGGGCGGTGGACGAGATGGAGCGGCGCACGCAGATCCTCGCCGACACCGGCTCGAAGGATCTCAAGTCGTACAACGGCAAGGCGGAGAAGCTCCGCGCGGAGGGGCGCACCTTTGCCGAGCGCGATGCCGCCCCGCCACTGCGCCGGCTGCTGGTGGTGGACGCGACGGTAGGTGAAACCGAGGAGCAGGCCGCTGCCCGCCTCGCGCGGGCGCCGGCGGCGGGTCCGGTCCAGCCGCCCCCAGGCTTCTCGCCGGCCTACGAGGACCCCACCCGGCCTCCGCCGGCCGACGCCCTCGCGGCGCTCGACGAGCGGAAGCTCCCCCAGAAGCTGCCTTACATCGTCGTCATCATCGACGAGCTCGCCGACCTCATGATGACCGCGCCGCGCGAGGTGGAGATCTCGCTCGCTCGCCTGGCGCAGAAGGCGCGCGCCACCGGCATCCACCTCATGGTCGCGACGCAGCGGCCCTCCACCGACGTCGTCACCGGGATGATCAAGAACAACTTCCCGGCCCGCATCAGCTTCCGCCTCGCCTCGCGCCACGACTCCGCGACCATCATCAACGGACCCGGCGCCGAGGCGCTCCTGGGCGACGGAGACATGCTGGTGCTCACCGCCACCCAGCCCGTGACGCGCGTGCAGGGCGCCTTCGTCTCGGAGGGCGAGATCGAGCGCGTAGTGCGCTTTCTCAAGGAGCAGGGCAAGCCGGTGTACGACGCCTCCATCCTCAAGGCGCGCGATGCTGGCCCGGCTGCCGACGGCGACGCCGACGAGGACGATCCGGCCTACGACCAGGCGCTCGACCTCGTGTCGCGCATGGACGAGGTCTCGGTCTCGAAGCTCCAGCGCGAGATGCGGCTCGGCTACAACAAGGCCGCCAAGATCGTGGAGCGGATGGAGCGCGAGGGCGTGGTCGGCCCACCCAACGGCGTGAAGCCGCGGCAGGTGCTGATCCGGCCGGTGGGTGAGATGAGCGCGATGCCTTGATGAGGCGGGGCAGGCTGCCCCACGCGGCCGCCGACGCCTACGCCTTGTTCTCCGCCCCACGCATCAGCCGCTCGATGTTCGAGCGGTGGCGCAGGACGATGACGGCGGCGACGGCGAGGCCTGCGTAGGGCACCGGGCTCGACCAGCCCGACGAGCCCTCGCGCAGGAAGGTCTGGGCGATGGCGCCGCCGGCGCAGACGACCACCCCGGCGAGCGAGCCGAGGGCCGGGATGTGAGTTGCGGCGAACACCGCGCCGAACGTCAGGACCGCCAGGAGCGACGGGATGGGTGCCAGCACCGCGAACACGCCCAGCGCGGTGGCCACGCCCTTGCCGCCCTTGAACCCGAGCCACACCGGGTAGAGGTGGCCCACGAAGGCCGCGAGCCCCACCGCGATGGCCCAGGTGATGGCGCGGTGGCCCTCGCCGGTCATGAGCCGGAGCGTGATCAGCATCGGCACGGATGCCTTGAGCGCGTCGAGCACGAGCGTGAGCACGCCCACCGACTTGCCGGCGGCGCGCGTGACGTTGGAGGCGCCGATGTTGCCGGAGCCCACCTGCCGCACGTCCTTGCCCGTGAAGAGGCGGGTGAGGACGACGCCGAACGGCACCGACCCGAGGAGATAGCCAGCGGCCACGAGAACGACGCCCAGCCCTGTGCTCATGCCCGATGGGCTACCATGAGAAAGGCCCAGTTTGCGAGCAGCGCGGCGCACCCGAGCAGCGCCAGGGCACGGGCCGCGCGAGGGCCTGGAAGTGTCACCGGCAGTCCCGCAGCCAGGAGGAGCGCGTCGGCGACGGCGAAGGCCCACGCCAGGGCGGCGAGCAGCGCCCCCAGCGGGCTCGCCGCCACCGCCCGCGCCACCTCTCCCCGCGCCAGGTCCACGAAGGCGTGGGTCATCCCGCAGCTCGCGCAGGGGAGCCCCGTCAGCGCCTGGAACGGGCAGAGGAAAGGCAGCGCCAGCACGGGAGCCCAGCGCGCGACCGCGAACGAGAGCGCGCCGATGAGCGCGTACACCTCGGCATGGCCGAAGCCGCGCCTACGCGGGCGCGGGGCGGGAACCCCGGGGAGAGGCACCGTCGCGAGGACGTTCCTCTCGCGGGCGCGAGAAAGGTCTTCGCCGGGCGTCACAGGCCGGTGGAAGGCGGGGTCAAGCCCTTGAGCCCGCCCCCGAAGCCGCCCAGGGCGAGGCCGGCGACCGCGCTCGCGATGCAGAAGAACGCGCAGAGGAGAACGAGCGGCACCAGCACCGCGAAGGCCGCCTTCCCCGTGCCCGAGCGCTGCGCCTCGGACAGCCCGGTGATGCTCACCACCACGAACCAGACGGCGGCGATGAGGCTTCCGCAGGCAGGGACCGCCTGCAGGATGAGCACCCCGTAGGCGTAGCCCACCACGGTGAGGGTCGCGTCGAAGCCGCGCCCGCCGCCGCGCACCATGAGGAGGAGCAGATGGAACATGGCGGCATTGAGGTAGATGAAGAGCACCGCGATGAGCGGCGTGGCGACCGCTTCTCCCACGAAGGACGCGAGCGTCATCGACTGCATGAACTGAAGGAGAGGTGACGTGTCGAGGCCACTCCCGGCGCGGCGCGAGAGCTGCGCCATGAACCCCGCGGTGGCGTTGGCCGAGAGATAGCGGAAGACGAGCGACCCCCACATGCCGATGGTGAAGGCGACCGTGCCGAAGAGCACCGCCGACCCCGCCTGGCTCACCCGCACCTGCCGGAAGAAGCGCGCAGGTTCCAGGGCGGCGAGCTTCCACGTCTCGAGAAACGCCGGCATGAGCCCCAACCGCGCTCGCTCGGCGAAGGGCGAGCTCGTTTCGGGCGGCGGGGGAACCGAGCGCGGGTCCACGCCGGTCCAGCCGGGAGGCGGTGGGGTCCAGCCCGGTGGAGGGGGAGCCCAGCCTGGCCCGGGAGGCAAGGGCTGCGGGGCGGCGCCCCAGCCGCCGGGTGCCGCGGGAGGAGGAGGCGCCTGCGAAGCGGGTCCGAGCCCGCTGGGCGGGCCCTCCGGCGGCGGCGGTGAAGGCGGCCCGGCCGGAGCGCCCGCCGCCGGGTCGGGCAAGTAGATCTCGGACCCGCAGCTCGGGCAGCTCTGGGCGCCGAAGCGCTCCGTGTCGAAGGTTTCCTGGCAGCGATAGCAGCGCGCGCGCATTGGCCGGGCACCATAGCGGGCGGTTCGCGCCGCGCCTAATTCTTGAGGGACGTGACCTCGTCCACCTGCAGCGTCTCGCGCGTGCGGAAGACCGCGATCACGATGGCGAGCCCCACCGAAGCCTCGGCGGCCGCCACCGCCATGACGAAGAAGGCGATGGCGTGCCCGCCCAGGTTGCCGCTCTGCCGGGCGAAGGCGAGGAAGGTCAGGTTGGCCGCGTTGAGCATGAGCTCGATGCACATGAACACCACCAGCACGTTCCGCTTCACGACCACGCCGGCGAGGCCGATGGTGAAGAGCACGGCGGCGAGCGCGAGGTAGGAGCTGGCGGGCATCATCGTCAGATCTTCCCCTTGGCCACCACCACCGCGCCCACGATGGCCACCAGGAGCAAGATGCTGGTGGCCTCGAACGGGAGCAGGTACTGCGTGAAGAGGAGCCGGCCCACCGCCTTCACGGTGCCGAACTCCGGGCCTACGGTCCTCATGGGCAGCGCGCCGGCTTCGATCACGGCGCGGATCACCACCGCGCCGACGCCCACCGCCGCGGCGGCGCCCAGCACCTGCATCACCTTCACCCGCTCGCGCGGCTCCGCGGAGCCGGAGGTGACGAGCAGCATGATCACGAAGAGGAAGAGCACCATGATGGCGCCCGCGTAGATGAGCACCTGCAGGAAGGCGAGCAGGTGAGCGGTGAGCAGCACGTACACGCCGGCGAGACAGAAGAAGGCGGCGACGAGACACATGGCCGCGTTCACCGCGTTGCGCGCCACCACCACGCCCGCCGCCGCCACGACGAGGGGGACCGCCAGGATCCAGAAGATCACCACCTCGGCGCGATCGCTCATCGTCTACACCCTCATCCCGCCGATGATGGCCTCGCGCGAGGTCTGGGCCGCGCCCCACGCCCCGTCGCCGTACGGGCAGCGCCGCTCGTCGACGTGCCGGTCGAACTCGGCTCGAAACTTCTTCACGAAGCTCTGCACCGGCATGGCCGCCGCGTCACCCAGCGCGCAGATGGTGTTGCCGGCGATGCTGTTCGCCGTCTGGAGGAGCTTGTCCACCTCCCCCGGAACACCGTGGCCGTGCTCGATGCGCTCGAGCATCCCCTCCATCCAGGGAGCCCCCTCGCGGCAGGGCGTGCACTGCCCGCAGCTCTCCTCCGCGTAGAACTTGGCGATGCGGGAGAGGACGCGGACGAGGCAGGTGGACTCGTCCATGACGATGATGCCGCCCGAGCCGGCCATGGTGCCGGCCGCCTTGAGCGCGTCGAACTCCATGGAGACGTCGATCTCGGCGGCGCTGAGCACCGGCGACGAGCTGCCTCCGGGGATGACGGCCTTCACCGCGCGCCCTCCCGGGACGCCGCCGCAGTCCTCCATGATGAGCTTCTTGAGGTTGTAGTGGACCGGCTTCTCGTACACGCCCGGCCGGTTCACGTGACCCGAGACGCAGAAGAGCCGCGTCCCGCCCGACTTGCCGGTGCCGAGCGCCGCGAAGGCCGCGCCGCCGTGCTCGACGATCCACGGCACGTTGGCGATGGTCTCGACGTTGTTGATGATGGTCGGGCGGCCGTAGAGGCCCACCACCGCCGGGAAGGGAGGCTTGAGCCGCGGGTAGCCCTTCTTGCCCTCCAGCGACTCGAGGAGCGCGCTCTCCTCGCCGCAGATGTAGGCGCCGGCACCGCGGTGGACCACGACCTCGAGCGCGAAGTCCTTGCCGAGGACGCGCTGCCCGAGGAGCCCGGCCTGGTAAGCCTCGGCGATGGCGGCCTCCAGCACCCGCGCCTGCTTCGCGAACTCGCCCCGGATGTAGACGTAGGCGAGGTGGATGTCGTTCGCCCAGCAGGTGATGGCGATGCCCTCGAGCAGCATGTG
>JBBQEB010000166.1:0-7449 GCA_038320275.1 Myxococcales bacterium
CCACGAGCAGCCCCGCGTCGAGTACCTCCGCAAGAAGATCATCGAGATCAAGGCCGTGCGCCGGCCCGAGGACGTCTTCTTCGACGACTTCGGCAACCTGGTGTGGGTGGTCCAGGATCCCGACGACGGCATCGCGCCGGACAAGAAGAAAGTCGTCTACATCGACGGTCACACCGACACCGTGCGCCCCCTGCGCGCCCAGTGGCGGGAGAAGGCCGGGATCGACTGCTACGACGGCATCACCGATCCGGCCAAGGTGAACAAGGACTTCATCAAGAAGGAACTGGGGTACGTGCCCCCCGAGTCGGAGTGGAACCACCTCGTCTTCGGCCGCGGCTCGGCCGATCAGCTGGGCGGCGTGGTCGCGGCGGCCATCGCCACCAAGATCCTGCTCGAACTGGCCTCCGAGGGCGCGCTGCGCGGCACCATCGTCCGCTCCTACGCCACCGTCTGCGAGGAGGACAATGACGGTGCGGGCCCCATGTTCCTCAATCGCAACGTATTCCCCACCGCCAGGCCGGAGGTGGTGCCCGACGTGGTCATCCTGACGGACGGCACCGGCTGCTCGAAGCAGGGCGCCCTCGGCATCTACCGCGGGCAGCGCGGGCGGATGCAGATCGAGGTCGCGGTCACCGGCAAGTCGTGCCACGGCTCGATGCCGTGGGAGGGCCTGAACCCGCTGGAGTACGGCGCTGCCATCGTCAAGGAGGCTGCGGAGGCCTACGAGAAGCGCAAGGGCTTCCTCGACGACCCGTTCCTGGGCCATGGCACCCGCACCGCGTCCTGGTCGCGCCTCGACACGCCGAGTGATTGCGCGGTGCCCGAGCGCTTCGTGTTCCGCTTCGACCGCCGCCTCACCATCGGCGAGACGCCGGAGCAGGCTGTGGCCGACGTCGTGGCCCTGGCCGCGGTTGCGGCGGCCCGCAAGGCCGGGCTGAAGGTCGAGGTGTCGGTGCCGGTCTACGCCGATGCGAGCTGGAAGGGCTTCGTGCTGAACAATCCGCAGGTCTATCTCGGCTGGGTCACCCCTGAGCAGCACCCGGCCATCCAGGCCGCGGTGACGGCATACAGGGGCGTGGTGAGCCCGCACGTCGACGGGAAGAGCGGCACCGGCGGCTCCATCCCCAAGGAGCCGCGCGTCGACCGCTGGGTCTTCTCCACCGACGGCGTCGGCTTCCCGGTGCCCAAGGACGCGAGCATCCCGGGCGCCGCCCACAAGAGCTGGGTCGTCTCCGATGTCTACAAGCACCCGGCCATGTTCGGCTTCGGGACGGGCATCGAGCAGAATACCCACAAGGTCGGCGAGTGCGTGGACGACCGTGAGCTGCAGCACTGCGCCGCGTTCCTGGCGCGGTTCCCCAGCGTCTTCGCCGGGACGCACTGACGGGGACGCCGCGCCCCGAAGAACGCGCAGGACCGACCGACCCGGACCGAGGAGCCGAGCCATGGAGAAAGCCTTTCGCCCCATCCCGCTGGACCAGCTGGCCAGCTGGATCTTCCGCGACCTCGAGAGCGCGGACACGGTCCTCGGCGTTCCCCGGCAGAACTTCGCCGCTCCGGCGGCGAAGCTCCGCTCGCAGCTCCTCGGCCGGACGCTGGGCGCACCGCTCGGCGTCGCAGCAGGTCCGCATACCCAGCTCTCCCAGAACATCGTGGCGAGCTGGCTGTGCGGCGCCCGCTTCATGGAGCTGAAGACCGTTCAGATCCTCGACGAGCTCAACGTCAGCCGGCCGTGCATCGACGCCGCCGACGAGACCTACAACTGCGAGTGGTCCCAGGAGCTCAAGCTCGAGCAGTCGTTCGACGAGTACCTGAACGCGTGGGTGCTCCTCCACGCCATCGCCCACGAGCTCGGGAGGCCCGGACCCGAGACGCTCTTCAACATGAGCGTCGGCTACGACCTCGCCGGCATCCGCCAGCCGCGGGTGCAGCAGTTCATCGCGAACATGCGCGACGCGCGCGGCGCCCTGCCGGCGGCGATCGACGCGGTCGCGACCGTCTATCCGGCGGTCCGCGACATCGAGATCCCGCCGGCGATCTCCGACCACATCACGCTCTCCACCATGCACGGTTGCCCGCCGTCGGAGATCGAGCGCATCGCGCACTTCCTCCTCACCGAGCTGAAGGTCCACACCTGGGTGAAGCTCAATCCCACCTTGCTCGGGCCGGAGCGGCTGCGCGGCCTGCTCAACGCGAAGCTGGGCTTCGACGTCGAGGTGCCCGACGCGGCGTTCGCGCACGACCCCTCCTTCGCCGACGCCATGGCCATGGTGAAGAGCCTGGCCCGCACCGCCGAAGGGAGCTCGCAGAGCTTCGGGGTGAAGCTGTCCAACACGCTGGAGGTGGTGAACCGGCGCCCCGTGTTCCCGGCCTCCGAGAAGATGATGTACATGTCGGGCCGCGCGCTGCACCCGCTGACGCTCTCCCTGGCGCGGCTCGTCGACGAGGAGCTGGGCGGGGCGGTGCCCATCAGCTTCTGCGGCGGCGCCGACGCCCAGAACTTCCCGGACCTCGTCGCCGACGGTCTCTCGCCCGTCACCGTCTGCACCGACCTCCTGAAGCCGGGCGGGTATGCGCGGCTTCAGCAGTACCTCGACAATCTCGAGGCGGCCATGGACCGCGCGGGCGCGAAGGACCTGACCTCCTTCGTGGCCGCCACGTCCGGCGGGCGGGGGGCGCGCTTCAACCTGGGGCGCCACGCCCAGAGCGCCGCCGCCGACCCGCGATTCGCTCGCCGCGAGCGCCCGCTCGCCTTCAAGGGCGATCGCCCCCTCGGCCACTTCGACTGCATCGCCGCGCCCTGCCAGGAGGCCTGCCCCGCCCACCAGAACATCCCCGACTACATGTGGCTCGTGGCGCGGGGCCGGCCTTCCGAGGCCATGAACGTCATCCTCCGCACGAACCCGCAGCCCGGCATCACGGGCAGCGTGTGTGACCATGCGTGCACCGAGCGCTGCGTCCGCAACTTCTATGACTCGCCCCTCGCCATCCGCGAGGTGAAGCGCTTCGCCTTCGAGAACGGCGAGGCCCCGGTGCAGCATGCCGGCCCGGCGCGCGGCTCGAAGGTGGCGATCGTCGGCGCCGGTCCGGCCGGGCTCTCGGCCGCGTACTTCCTCGCGCGCATGGGCTTCGAGCCAGAGATCCTGGAGGCGAAGAGCCAGCTTGGCGGCATGGTGAGCGGCGCGATCCCTGCGTACCGGCTCTCGAGCGACGCCATCGAGAACGACCTCGATCGACTCCGCCAGCTCGGCGTGAAGATGCACCTCGGGCGCGTCCTCGGCCGGGACTTCACGCTCGAGGAGCTGCGGAAGACGTACGCCTACGTTTTCCTGGCCATCGGCGCGCAGAAGGGAAAGCGGCTCGGCATCCCTGGAGAGGGGACCCCGGGCGTGCTCGACGCGTTGACGTTCCTCGACGCGGTGCAGTCCAAGGCTGCGACGAGCCTCGGCCGGCGCGTCCTGGTCGTGGGCGGCGGGAACTCCGCCATGGACGCCGCGAGGGCCGCACGCCGCGTGGCGCCGGAGGCCGAGGTGACGCTCGTCTACCGGCGAACGCGGGCGGAGATGCCAGCCGATCCGGCGGAGGTGCGCGACTGCGTCGAGGAGGGGATCGGGCTGAGGGATCTCCTCGCCCCGAGCCGGGTGGTGGTGGAGGGCGGCGTGGTGGTGGGGCTCGCCTGCGCGCGGATGCGGCTCGGCGATCGCGATGCCTCGGGCCGCCCAAGGCCGGTTCCGGCGGGCGGCGACGACGTGATCCTTCCCGCCGACACCATCATTCCCGCCATCGGGCAGGAGGCGGCGCTCGACGTCCTGGAGGGCCTCGACGTCGCCCGCCGGGCGGACGGCAGCATCGCGGTCGATGAGGTCACCCGCCAGACCAGCCTGCCCTGGCTCTTCGCGGGCGGCGACGTGGTGCGCGGCGCCGCCTCCGTCATCAAGGCCATCGCCGACGGGCGGACCGTCGCCAACGAGATCGGCCTGCGGCACGGGGTGGCCTGCGAGGCCGAGCCGCTGCTCGACAAGGGGGCCCGCCCCGGCGAGCTGCTCTCGAAAAAGGGGCTTCGCGCGCTCCCGATGACGGTCCCGGTGCTGCCCATCGCCGAGCGGGCCGGCTTCGCCGAGGTCAATCGACCGTTCAGCCTGGAGGCCGCCGCGGCGGAGGCGAGCCGCTGTCTCGATTGCGACGATCTCTGCAGCCTGTGCGTCACCGTGTGCCCCAACCGGGCCAACCAGGCGTACGCGATGGTGCCGCTCACCTTCTCGCTGCCCCTCCTGGTGGCGCGCGAGGGCGCGCTCGTGGCCGGCGCGCCGAAGATCTTCGCGGTGAGCCAATCGGTGCAGATCGCGAACATCGGCGACTTCTGCAATTCCTGTGGCAATTGCGACACCTTCTGCCCCACCTCCGGTGCGCCCTACAAGGTGAAGCCGCGCTTCTGGATCGACCCGGCCGGCTGGCGCGAGGCGGAGGGCGACGCCTACCACTTCGAGCGCAGCGATGGCGCACTCACCCTCTCGGCCAGGCTAGGGGGGCGGCTCCACAGCCTGGAGCGCCGCAACGGGATCGCGGAGTACCGCTCGGACAAGGTGCTTGCCCGCTTCGCGGCCGAGGGCTGGGAGCTCCTGGGGTGCGAACCCACTGGAGCGCTCGCGGAAGGGGAGACGTTCGATCTCTCCGTCTGCGCCACCCTCATCAGCCTCATGCACGCAGAGCCAGCGCTTCCAGGGCAGCTGACGCGACCACGGCCCACGGGGCCGTCCATCGACGTGGTCTGACGCTCGAGAACGAAGGATACGTCCCGATGACGAAGCCCGCAGTCCAGGCCGTGGACGAAGTGCTCCCGCTGAGCAGGCTCATCCCGCTGGGGGTGCAGCACGTGCTGGTGATGTACGCGGGAGCCGTGGCGGTGCCCCTGATCGTCGGGGGAGCGCTGAGGATGCCGAAGGAACAGCTCGCGCTCCTCATCAACGCCGATCTCTTCACCTGCGGCATCGTGACCCTCATCCAGTGCGTCGGTATCTGGCGCTTCGGCATCCGTCTGCCGGTGATGATGGGGGTCACCTTCGCCGCGGTCAGCCCGATGCTGGCGGTGGCCGCCATGCCCGGCCTCGGTCTGCAGGGCATCTACGGCGCAGGCATCGGCGCCGGCATCTTCGGGATCCTGGCGGTCCCCATCTTCAGCCGGTTGTTGCCGCTCTTCCCGCCGGTGGTCACGGGCACCATCATCACGGTGATCGGGGTCTCGCTGATGGGCATCGGCATCAACTGGGCGGCCGGCGGCCAGCCGATGCTCAGGACCGCGGCGGGCATGGTGCCGAACCCCGCTTACGGCGCCCCGTTGCACCTCGGCATCGCCTTCGCGGTCCTCACCTTCATCATGTTGATCACGCGGTTCGCGCGGGGCTTTCTCTCCAACATCTCCGTGCTGCTGGGGATCGTTTTTGGAATGGTCGTCTGCCTGGTCTTGGGGAAGCTCGAGTTCGCGGGGCTCGCCGAGGCTCGCTGGGTCGCGCTCGTTCGGCCCTTCCAGTTCGGGATGCCGAAGTTCGAAATCGTGGCCGTCCTCACCATGTGCATGGTCATGCTGGTGGCGATGATCGAGTCGCTGGGCATGTTCCTCGCCCTCGGCAACATCACCGGAAAGAGCCTCTCCCGACGCGACCTCGCCGACGGCCTGCGGGTCGATGCCCTGGGCACGATCCTCGGCGGAATCTTCAACACGTTCCCCTACACGTCGTTCAGCCAGAACGTCGGGCTGGTGGGCGTCACCGGCGTGCGGAGCCGCTGGGTCTGCGCGATGGGCGGGGTCATCCTCATCCTCCTGGGCCTCGTTCCGAAGCTCGCCATCATCGTCGCCTCCGTGCCGCTGTTCGTGCTCGGGGGGGCGGGGATCGTGATGTTCGGCATGGTCTGCGCCACCGGCATCCGCATCCTCGGACGCATCGACTACGAGGAGAACCGCCACAACCTCTACATCGTCGCCATCGGGGTGGGCTGCGGGATGATCCCTCTCGTCGCGGACAAGTTCTTCAGCCACTTCCCGCGCGTGATGGCTCCGCTGCTCCACAGCGGGATCCTCCTCGCCACCTTCGCCGCGGTGACGCTCAACCTGTTCTTCAACCGGTTGAAAGGCGCCGCGGTGGCCAACGCGGAATCCGCGGAAGCGAGCAGCACCAGCGAAGCCTGAGACACCGGCCGCACGCAGCCCCTCCCGCACAGCCTGCCGGGAGCACCACACCACGGGCGAGCCCGAACGCCCACTCACACGACAAGGAGCACATCGATGTCCAGCGCCGTGACGAAGGAGCAGCTCGAGGCCTTCCGTTCCCTGAAGACCGACCTGTTCCAGAAGGACTTCCTCCTCACCTGGGAGCACCCCCAGGAACAGATCGAGGCCATCCTCTCGCTGGCCGAGCTGTTGAAGGGCCTGCACCAGGCGGGGGTCTCGTACCGCGCCTTCGACAGCGGTCTCGCCATCTCCAACTTCCGCGACAACTCCACCCGCACCAGGTTCTCCTTCGCCTCGGCGGCGAGCGCGATGGGGCTCTCGCTGGCCGATCTCGACGAGGGCAAGAGCCAGATCGCGCACGGCGAGACGGTGCGTGAAACGGCCAACATGATCTCCTTCCTGGCGGAGGTGATCGGCATCCGGGACGACATGTTCCTGGGCGAGGGCCACAAGTACATGTGCGAGGTGGGCGATGCGCTCACCGACGGAGCGCAGCACGGCGTGCTGCACCGCAGGCCCAGCATCATCAACCTCCAGTGCGACGTCGATCACCCCACGCAGGCCCTCGCCGATCTGGCCTGGCTGAAGAAGCACTTCGGCGGGCTGGATCGCTTGAAGGGCAAGAAGATCGCGATGACCTGGGCCTACAGCCCGAGCTACGGAAAGCCGCTCTCGGTGCCGCAGGGGATCATCGGCCTCATGACCCGCTTCGGCATGGACGTCACGCTCGCTCATCCCGAGGGTTACGGGCTCATCCCCGAGGTGATGGACGTCGCCAGGAAGAACGCGGCCGCGAACGGCGGCACGTTCGCGGTGGCCACCTCGATGGAGCACGCGTTCGAGGGCGCGGACATCGTGTACCCCAAGTCGTGGGCCCCCTATCACGTCATGCAGCGTCGCACCGAGCTCCTCCGCAACGAGGACAAGACCGGGCTCGCCGCGCTCGAGAAGGAGTGCCTCGCGAACAACGCCAAGTTCATCCGTTGGGAGTGCGACCGCGCCAAGATGAACCTCACGCGGGACAGGTCCGCGCTCTACATGCATTGCCTGCCTGCCGACATCACCGACGTGAGCTGCAAGGCCGGCGAGGTGAGCGCCGAGGTCTTCGAGCAGTACCGGATCGCGACCTACCAGGAGGCGGCCTACAAGCCGTTCGTCATCAGCGCGCTCATGTTCCTCTCCCGCATCAAGGACCCCGGCGCGAAGCTGGCGGCCATCGTCGA
>JBBQEB010000167.1:0-7389 GCA_038320275.1 Myxococcales bacterium
TCTTCCCGGCGCCCTTCTCGCGGGCACCCTTGCGGCGGGCCTGCGCGCCGGCGGGGTGGCCGGGCTCGGCGCCGCGGCGCTCGCGCTCGTCGCCACGGGCGCTGCGGCCCTTGCCTATCGCCGCCGGGCGCCGGACCGGTCGCCCTGCGATGGATGCCCCGAGCGAATCCTGCCAGTGGTCTGCTCGGGCCACCGCACCGCCGCCCACCGCGAGCGCGCCTTCGCTCGGCTGGCCGGGCGCTGGATGTCGGCCGAAGGACCTTAGAGCGGCCCGGGCCTGGGCCCGGCGGCGAGATCAGATGGTGATGACCTTCGAGGCGGCCGCGAGCAGCCCCACGATGTCGCGCATGTTGCTGACTGTCCCGACCGCCAGCCGCTCCGTCAGCCCGTAGTGCTCGAGGCAGGTGACGCAGGCGAGGAGGTCCACTCCGCCGTCATCCAGCGAGCGCAAGGGCTCGAGGTGCGGAGAGTCGGGCCCGAGCAGTCGCACCGCGGCGTTGTAGAAGACGATCGCCTCGGGGAAGGGCGGCGCGGTGGCGAGGGTGCGGAGAAAGCTCCCCAGGAGCTTCGCGCCGAGCGCGTCGTCGCCGCGGCCCATCATCTCTCCCTGCACCACGACCACCATGCGATCTCCGGTCTGCTCGTTTGCCATTCGCAGGAGCTTAGCCCGCCTGCCGTGCGCCGGTGGCCCGCCGCAAAGGGGCTCCGCCTGCCCCGGCGGCGGGGCGTGGCTACCCTCACATCGATTGGGTGCCATCCTTCCACGCCCCGGGCGAGCGTTGTTCCTCGCCGCCGCCCTGTCTCTCTTGGCACTCGCCGCCTGTTCGAGCGGGAGTCCGGGTTCCGGCGGCATGCCCCCTCCCGACGCGGGCGTGACGGCCACCTCCCCGGACGGCGGCGCTCCAGGGCTTGATCCCGAGGGCGACGCAGGGTCCATCGACGCAGGCCCCCCCGATGTTGGAGCCCCGGTGGGCGGCACCGACCCGGTCACCGTCGATGCAGGAGCTCCCGATTCCGGCAGCCTCGACGGCGGCGCGGTGGCGACTGGACCCGACGGCGGCGCGGGGCCGGGCGCCACCGACGGCGGCGCCCCGGGCTGGACCGTCGTCGCGCGCGAGGACTTCGAGGCGCTCGACCCCGGCGCGCCGGCCTGGAGCCCCGACCTCGTCCCGGACGACGGACCCTTCTCCGATGCCGGGCTCTACTTCACCCTGCGCGGCGTCGTGCCGCCCACCGCCTTCCGCATCTCGCAGCCGCTCGGAGCCGGTGGCTGGCTCACCGCCGAGTCCTACACCCGCGACTCGGCCACGACCTTCGCCGACCTGGTCTCGGTCGTGCCCGATCCTTCGGGAGCGGCCAACCACGCCCTGCGCATTTGCTCGCCCAGGCACACCGACGCGACGGTGATCCGTTCCACCTCGCCGCTGCCCGAGCGCTACCGGATCTCGCTGCGCGTGGGCTTTCCGCAGTTCGGCGACGGCCAGGGGCTGAATGGCTACCAGGGAGGCGAGACCGCCGGGCCCTGGTGGCCGAATGACTCCGCCCTCGCCCAGAACGGCTTCTACTGGCTCACCATCCTCGACGCCGAGCCTCGGCCCCACAACAACACCTACATCCACCACCACCGCAAGGTCGTGATGGACAGCGACAACAACAACCCTCCGTGGATGGAGATCTTCGACGGGAAGGGCTTCACGCCGAGCGGCGTGCACCCGCTCATGATGATCGCGCTCGACGGCCGCACCCCCGGTCCGGAGCCCACCGGGAACCCGTTCCTCGCTTACTCCGGCGGCGTCCTGCAGCCCTCCTCGGCAGACGGCGCGCCCATCCGTGCGGTGGACGCCTACGTGCCGGACACTTGGTATCACGCCTCCATCGAGCGAGACGGCGCGGTCTACACCATGGAGGTCTCGGGCCGGTTCCAGTACGGCGGCGACACCACCTACCGGGTCCGCGTGGATGCCGCGGAGCACTGCCTGTGGCACTACCCGCGAACCGCGGCCGAGGCGGCCGGAGCGGCAGCCTGCGTAGACGAGGGCTCGTACCCCGAGCTCGGCCCAGCCTTCCCTCCGTGGCCGGCGGGAGGAACCTGGCCGGACTGGTTCATGTTCGGCGACCCCCACGTGAACTACTACCGGGGCGAGGTGCTCTACGACGACGTGACGCTGGAGGTGTGGTCGGGCTGATTCGCGTCGCCTCGCCGCGGGAAGGGCGCCCTGCCGCCGCTCCTCACCCGGCGCGGCTCGCGCTCAGCCGTACCCCATCAGCCGGTAGACGACCCGGCCGGCCAGCTCCCTCAGGGCTTCCGTGCTCTCGCGCAGCGCCGCCGCCCGCGGCAACCAACCCTCCCCCGCGTCGGCCCGGGCGCGGTGGTCCACCGGAAGCGCGTCCGGGGACAGCCCCGCCTTTCTGAAGGACGCGAGCGCGCGCGGCATGTGGGCGGCGCTCGTGACGAGCAGCACCGACCGCCAACCCCTCTCCGACGCGATGCGCGCCGACTCCACCGCGTTCTCGCGCGTGTTGCGGCTCCTGTCCTCCAGCACGATTCGCTCGGGGGCGATGCCCCAGGCCACCAGCCGCTCGCCGACGCGCGACACCTCGCTGGGCTCGCCTGGCGGTGGCGGCTCCACCGGGCCCCCGGTGAGGAGCACCCTCCGCGCGCGGCCCGAGCGCAACAACTCGAAGGCGCGCACCACCCGGTCGCCGGCAGCGTTGAGCTCGAGCTCGCCGCTCCGGCGCGAGGCTTCGTCGTCGACCCCGCCGGAGAGCACGATGGCCGCGTCGTAGGTGACCTCCGGACGGAACGTGGCCCGCGCCGGGCCCTCCGTCCACGCGGTCAGCCGTCGCGCGGTGCCACCCGAGCCGAAGACGAGCAGCGCGGCGAGCGTCAGCCCGAGGCAGGCGGTGGCCGCGCGACGGCGGCCGAGCGCGGAGGCAGCCAGCCCGGCAGCGAGGAGCGCAAGGCACCACCAGAGCGGCTCCAGCGCGAGGTCGAGCAACTTGGAGGCGGCGACGAACACGGCGACACTGTAGTGCCGCCGCTGCTATGAGACGGCGTTCCTTCCACGATCCGACATCGAAAAATGCCCCCCGCCATGGAGACCGGGCCCTCCCCGCCGCTCGCCGGCACAGCGGCGCTGGTCGCGCTGGGGCTCGCCGGGCTGTGCGCGTTCCTCAACGTGTACTGCACGCAGCCGCTGCTCCTGCTCTTCGGGAGCTCCTTCGCCATCACCAAGGCGCAGGCGGCCCTCACCGTGAGCGCCCCCACCATCGCGGTCGCGCTCGCCTCGCCCTTCATCGGCGCCGCCGCCGATCGCCTGGGCCGCCGCCGCACCATCGTCGGCTGCCTCTTCCTGCTGGTCGTCCCGACGCTGGGCGCCGCCAGCGCGCGGACCCTCGCCGGGCTCGTGGCCTGGCGCTTCCTGCAGGGGCTCGCGGTGCCCGGCGTATACGCCGTCTCCATCGCGTACATCAGCGAGGCGTGGCGCGGCCGCGGCGTGGGCAAGGCCATGTCGGCGCTCATCACGGGCAACGTGCTGGGCGGCTTCCTCGGGCGCTTCCTGGGCGGCGTGGTGGCCGAGCTCGCGGGCTGGCGCGCCTCGTTTGTCGTGCTGGCAGCCCTCACGCTGGGAGGCGCTGTGGCCACCGCCCGCTGGTTGCCAGCCGAGCCACCCCGGACATCGCCCGCCGCGAGCCCCCTCGCCGCGCTCCGCGCGCTCTGGCGCAAGCTCGACGCCCGGCTCGTGGCGACGCTCGTGGTGGGCTTCAACGTGCTCTTCACGCTCGTCGCGACCTTCACCTACGTGACGTTCCACCTCGCGGCGCCGCCTTTCAACCTCGGCACCGCGGCGGTGAGCTCGCTCTTCGTCGTCTACCTCATCGGCGCGGTGGTCACCCCTTTCGCGGGCCGCTGGATCGACCGGGTCGGCTCGCGCCTCGCCATCGGGACGGCCCTCCTGGGCGCCTCGGGCGGCGCGCTCCTCACCCTCGTGCCTTCCCTGCCGACGGTCGTGGCGGGCCTCGCGCTCGTGTGCACCGGCACCTTCGTCTGCCAGTCAGCCGCCACGAGCTTCCTGCAGGTCGCTGCGCCTCCGGAGGTCCGCTCCGCAGCCTCGGGCGTTTACGTCTCGTTCTATTACATCGGCGGGAGCGCGGGAGGCCTGCTGCCCTCCGCCGCCTGGCGGCTGGGCGGCTGGCCTGCGTGCGTCGCCCTGGTGGTGCTGGTCCAGCTCGCGACGGTGGGGCTGGCGCTGCGCTTCTGGCGCGGAGATGCGCCCCACCCTGCCGCGCCGCCCCTGGCCATCTGATCGCGACCGGTCGGTGCGGGCGTTTGCCGCAGACCCCGGGCGTAGGCGGCGAGCGACACGATGTCGCGCCTGCCGCAAACGGCGGTTTCCACACCATCCGGTCTGCTATGGAGGGACCGCGGCTCGGCGCGCCGCGGTAAGGAGCCTCCCGTGTTGATGTTCTGGTCGCAGTTCGTCCTCGTCCTTGGGGCCATCCTCATCGGCATCCGCCGGGGTGGCATTGCCCTCGGGCTCATCGGCGGGCTCGGCGTTTCCGTGCTGGTGCTCGTCTTCCGCGTCGCGCCTTCGGAACCGCCCATCGCGGTGATGCTCATCATCCTCGCCGTGGTGACTGCGGCCGCCACGCTTCAGGTGGCGGGCGGGCTCGACTACCTGGTGCAGCTCACCGAGAGGCTGCTCCGAGCGCACCCGAAGCACGTGACCTTCCTCGCTCCGCTGAGCACCTTCTTCCTCACCGTGGCGGTCGGCACCGGGCACGCCGTTTACGCGCTCCTGCCGGTCATCGCCGACGTGGCGCTGAAGACGAAGATCCGCCCCGAGCGCCCGATGGCGGTGTCCAGCGTGGCGTCGCAGATGGGCATCACGGCGAGCCCGGTGGCGGCCGCGGTGACGACCTTCCTCGCCTTCTCGGTGAAGATGCATACGCCGGTCACTATCTTCGACATCATCAAGATCACGCTGCCCGCGGGCGTGGTGGGCGTGCTCGCCGCGGCGCTGTGGAGCCTCAACCGGGGCAAGGACCTCGACAAGGATCCCGACTACCTGAAGCGGCTCGAGGATCCCGACTTCCGCAAGCAACTCGACGTCTCGGTCACCACCCTCGACAAGAAGCTGCCGCGCACGGCCAAGCCGTCCGTGGCCATCTTCTTCGGCGGAGTGCTCCTCATCGTCGTCTTCGCCCTGCGAGACACGCTGGTCAACGCCGGCTACCACCTGCCGCAGCTCCTTCCCAACGGAGCCGACGGCAAGCAGGTGCCGATGACCACCGTGGTCCAGTTCGTCATGCTGGGGTTCGGCGCCTTCATCCTCCTGGCGGGAAATCTCAAGGCCTACGAGATCTCCAAGTCATCGGTGTTCGGCGCCGGGATGATCGCGGTCGTCTCCATCTTCGGCATCGCCTGGATGAGCGACACCTTCGTCACCTCGAACAAGACGTACATCATCTCGCACATCAAAAGCATGGTGCAGTACGCCCCCTGGACCTTCGCGCTCGCCATGTTCGCGGTGTCGGCCTTCGTGAAGAGCCAGGCCGCCACGCTCACGGTCATGATCCCCTTTGGCATCGCGCTCGGCCTGCCGGCGACGCTGATGCTCGGGCTCCTGCCGGCGAGCTACGCCTACTTCTTCTTCGCGTTCTACCCGAGCGATCTCGCCGCCATCAACATGGACCGCACCGGCACCACCCACATCGGCAAGTACCTGCTCAACCACAGCTTCATGGTGCCGGGGATCATCGGCGTCTCGGTCTCCACCTTCGTGGCGTACCTCTTGTCGCGCGTGGCGTTCTAGACGGCCGCGCGCGACTGACATCGGGTGAAGTGGAGGGCAGGGGCGCACCGCAGCGCGGGTAGGCGGAGGGCGTCATGGAAGCGCGCCCCCGCCAGCGCGAGACAGAGTTGCCCGGATATTTGGTCGGGCCTATAATGCGTCCATGGTCGAGGTCGTCGCGGCTGATGAATTCGCGGAGTGGCTCGGCACGCTCGAACCGGGTGAGCTCGCCTCGGTCGAAGTCTCCGTCCGCCGCCTGCAGCAGGCCGGAATCGCCCTGGGCTTCCCGCACTCGAGCGCGCTCGAAGGCTCCCGGCACGCGCTCCGGGAGCTGCGCCCGAAGCAGGGCAAGAGCCCGCTGCGCGTCTTCTACGCCTTCGACCCGAAGCGCCGCGCGGTGCTGCTCCTCGGCGGCAGCAAGGCCGCCGACAAGCGGCTCTACCAGCGGCTCATCCCGCAGGCCGACGCGATCTTCGAGCGCTACGCGAAGTGAAGGAGGAGCACCATGAAGCCAGGGCTCAGGAAGTGGGACGACATCATGATCGAGCAGCACGGGAAGGTCGGGTACGAGCGACGGAAGCGCGAGATGGACGAGGAGATCGCCCAGGAGGACCTGGAGCTGAACCTCCGCGCGGTGCGCGAGCTCGTCGGCAAGACGCAGGCCGAGCTCGCCGACGCGACCGGCACCTCCCAGGGCGAGGTCTCCACGGCCGAGCGCCGCCACGACCACCTCGTGTCCACCCTGCGCCGCTACGTCGAGGCGCTCGGGGGCGAGCTCGAGGTCATCGCCCGCTTCGGCGACAAGAGCGTTCGCCTCCGCGGCGTGTAGACGGGCGGGCAGCTCGCGGCCTCAGCGCAGGCGACCGGGGCGAGACCTGGCGAAGGGGTTCGACCCGCTGCGCCGTCAGGCACCCCAGGAGGACTGGGACGCCATGTGGAACCAGCTCCGCGGGGCGCAACCCATCCCCCTGGAGACCGCCGCGCGCGAGTCGCCGAGCTACCTCGTCATGGAGTCGGTCGTGACCGCCACACGCATCACGAGGATGTCTACCCTGCGTATTGCGAGGGAGGCTCCATGTCCCTCCCGCCGCGCTTCGTGGCCACGATCGTGGCGGGCCGAAGCCTACCGAAGCTGAGCGCGGCGAGGAAGAGCGAGCCGGGGCCCGACCCGCGCCGCTGCACGTCGCACCCCGCGGCCGAGAGCACGCTCGCGTACTGCGCCCCATGGCGGATGTCGTCCAGCACCGCGCGGCCGCCGGGCCGGAGCACGCGCGCGATCTCGCGCACCGCGTGGGCGCGCTCCTCCGCGTCGTAGACGTTGTGGATGGCCGAGCAGGAGACCACCGCGTCGAAGGAGCCGTCCTCGAACGGCAGCTTGCGCATGTCGCCGGTGCAGACCTCCACGCGGGCCTCCACGCCTTCGCGCCGGGCGTTCTCCAGCGCCGCCTCGGGCCGGTTCCCGGAGAGGTCCTCCTCCTGCCAGATGTCCACGCCCACCGCTCGCCCGGAGGTGAGCCGCCGCGCGGCGCCCACGAGCATGAGCCCGCGCCCGCAGCCCACGTCGAGCACCCGCTCCGCGCCCGTGAAGCCCGCG
>JBBQEB010000168.1:0-7373 GCA_038320275.1 Myxococcales bacterium
GCCCTTGGGCGTGCTCACCAGGGCGCGGAACCCCACCACGAGCGCGATCGGCACGCCGAGGAAGAGGTACCAGTTGTCGCGCAGGCCGTGCGAGAGGTCGATGAGGAACTGGGTCGGAGCGGGCATCGCGCCGCCGAAGTCCTTGAACATCTTCTCGAAGGTGGGCGTGACGAAGGCGAGCAGGAGCACCGTCACGCCCACCGCCACCGTGAGCACGATGGACGGGTAGACCATGGCGCCCTTCACCCTGCGCTTCAGCTTCTCGTTCTTCTCGATGTAGGCGCCCAGCCGGTTGAGGATGGTGTCGAGGATGCCGCCCACCTCGCCGGCGCGGACGAGGTTCACGAACAGGTCGTCGAAGATCTTGGGATGCTCCGCCAGGGCGTCGCCGAAGGTGGAGCCCGACTCGACCTTCGACTTCACCGCCAGCAGCACCTTGCGGAAGGCCGTGTTGTCGGCCTGCGTCCCGATGATGTCGAGCGCCTGCACCAGCGGCAGCCCGGCGTCGACCATCACCGAGAACTGGCGGGTGAAGACGAGGATGTCCTTGGTGGTGACCTTCGGCCCGAGCCCCGGGATCTCGAGCGACAGGCTGGCCATCTTGCGGCGGACCTTGAGCGGCTCGATGCCGGTCTGGCTCAGCCTGGCGCGGACGGCATCGGCGTCGCCCGCCTCCATCTCGCCGCTACGGGTCTCGCCGCCGCGGGCCTTCCCGGTCCAGCGCCACACCGCCGCCTTCGGCAGCGCCGTGGAGGCGGTCTTGCTTGTGATGGTGCCGGCCTGAGCCATCGGTCTCCTCGCTTCGCTCTCGGGCGGGCACTTGCCCCCGCCTGCACGGTACTACGCGCCTCGCGTGACCGCGAGTGCGCGTCCCTCCTACCTCGCGCCACCCTGCGCGCGCGCCTGCGCCTGCGCCTGCGCCAGCCCCGGCCCCGCCGCGATCATGGAGCGCAGCTCCTCGGGATCCGACGATCGCCCCAGCGCCTCGTCCGCCGTGACCAGCCGCCGGTGGAAGAGGCTCGCCAGACTCTGGTTGAAGGTCATCATCCCGTGCTTCGCCTGGCCCATCTGCATCTGGGAGTAGATCTGGTGGACCTTGTCCTCGCGGATGAGGTTCCGGATGGCCGCGTTGGGGATGAGGATCTCGGTCGCGAGCACGCGGCCCGGGCCGTTCGCCCGCGCCAGGAGGTTCTGCGTGACGACCCCCTCCAGCACGAAGGAGAGCTGCGCCCGGATCTGCGCCTGCTGGTGAGACGGAAAGACGTCGAGGATGCGGTTGATGCTCTGGACCGCGCTGTTGGTGTGGAGCGTGGCGAGCGCCAGGTGACCCGTCTCCGAGACCACCAGCGCCGCCTCGATGGTCTCGATGTCCCGCATCTCGCCGATGAGGACGACGTCCGGGTCCTGCCGGAGGATGTGCTTCAGCGCCTTCTTGAACCCCTGGGTGTCCGCGCCCACCTCGCGCTGGTTCACGATGCAGTTCTTGTGAGGGTGCAGGTACTCGATGGGATCTTCGATGGTGATGATGTGCTCGTGCCGCTCGGTGTTGATCTTGTCGATCATCGCCGCGAGCGTGGTGGACTTCCCGGAGCCGGTGGGCCCGGTCACCAGGATGAGCCCGCGCGGCTTGTGGGTAAGGTCCGCCACCGCCTGCGGCAGGCCCAGCTCGGAGACCGAGAGGAGCTTGAAGGGAATGGTGCGGAAGGCGCCGGCCACCGCTCCCCGCTGGAGGAACACGTTGGCGCGAAAGCGGGAGAGCCCCTTCACGCCGAAGGAGAGGTCGAGCTCCGACTCCTCCTCGAACTTGTGCTTCTGCGCGTCGGTGAGGATCGAGTAGCAGAGCCCCTTTGTCTCGACCCCGGTGAGCGGCGCGGTCTTGAGCGGCACGAGCTGGCCGTCGATCCGGAGCTGCGGCGCGGAGCCGGTGGTGAGGTGGAGGTCCGAGGCCCCCTTCTCGACCATCGCCTTGAGCAGCTGGTGCAGGTTGATCATGTGGGGTCCTGGGGCTCGCTAGAAGCGGTCGGGGGCGGTGTTGCCCACCGCCTCGGCGAGGCTCGTCATGCCGGACTTCACCTTGTCGAGCGCCGCCATGCGGAGCGTCTTGAAGCCGAGGCGGATGGCCTCCTGCTTCAGCTCGGCGGTGGACGAGCCCTGGATGATGAGCTCCTTGAGCCCGTCCCAGAGCGGCATGACCTCGTACACGGCCACGCGGCCCTTGTAGCCGCGCTCGTTGCAGAGCTTGCAACCGGCGCCCGGGCCCATGGGCTGGAAGGTCCCGACCTCCGCGGGCGAGTAGCCGGCGTCGAGGAGCGCCTGGTGCTCCACTTGGACGGGCGTCTTGCACTCCGGGCAGAGCTTGCGGCAGAGGCGCTGGGCCACGATGGCGTTGAGCGAGGCGGTGACGAGGAACGGCTCGATCCCCATGTTGAGGAGGCGCGAGACGGTGCCGGGCGCGTCGTTGGTGTGGAGGGTCGAGAGCACCAGGTGGCCGGTGAGGGCCGCCTTCACCCCGATCTCCGCCGTCTCGAAGTCGCGGATCTCACCGACCATGATGATGTCGGGGTCCTGCCGGAGGAAGCTGCGCAGCGCGGCCGCGAAGTTGAGGCCGATGTCCTCGTGCACCTGCACCTGGTTGATGCCGAAGAAGTTGAACTCGACCGGGTCCTCCGCGGTGGAGATGTTCCACGCCACCTCGTTGAGCTTGGAGAGGGCCGAGTAGAGAGTGGTCGTCTTGCCCGAGCCGGTGGGGCCGGTGACGAGCACCATGCCGTAGGGGCGGTCGATCGCCTCCAGGAAGTCGGCGAGCTGCTTCTCCTCGAACCCCAGCTTGGTCATGTCGAGCTGGAGATTCGACTTGTCGAGGAGGCGCATCACCACCTTCTCGCCGAAGAGCGTGGGGCAGACGGAGACGCGGAAGTCCATCTCCTTGCCCTTGCCCAGCTTCAGCTTGATGCGGCCGTCCTGGGGCAGGCGGCGCTCGCTGATGTCGAGCTCGGACATGATCTTGAGGCGGGAGATCATGGCGTTCCGCAGCTTCATGGGCGGCTTCATCACCTCGTACAGCACGCCGTCGATGCGGAAGCGGACGCGGAAGTCCTTCTCGTACGGCTCGACGTGGATGTCGGAGGCGCCCTTCTTGATGGCGTCGAGCAGGATGAGGTTGACGAGCTTCACCACCGGCGCCTCGCCCGCGCTCTTCTCGAGGTCGACCGAGGCCTCGTCGTCCTCCGACTCGAGGACCGAGACCTCGGAGTCGTCGAAGCCCTGCATCAACTCTTCGTACGAGGGGCCCTTCGCCGAGTAGTAGTGCTCGATGGCCTCGCGGATGGCGGCCTCGGAGGCCACCACAGGCTCGACGTTGTACCCGGTGTGAAACTTGATCTCGTCGATGGCGAAGATGTTGGAGGGGTCGCTCATCGCGATGATGAGCGCGCTCCCGGCGCGGTTCACCGGCACCACCTGGTGCTTCTCGGCGATCGTCCGCGGGATGAGCTTGATGACCTCCTCGTCGACGTCGAAGTCCTTCAGGCTGATCGCGGGGACGCCGTACTGCTTGGAGAGGAAGCTCGTGAGGTCGCTCTCCCCGATGGAGCCGTTCTGGACGAGCAGCGAGCCGATGCGGCCGCCCGTCTTGCGCTGCTCATCCTGGGCCTTCTGGAGCTGCTGCAGGGAGATCAGGTTTCCCCTGACCAGGAGCTCGCCGAGTCGTCCGGACATCGTGGGTCATTCCCGCGCAAGGGGTGGGTGCACCAGCGCGTGGGAGTGTACCAGCGGGCGAGACCATGGGTCAAGGAACGTGGTGCCGTAAGTCTTTGTAACTACGGATGAATTACTTACCTGTGCTTACATCGACCCCTGCGCGGAGAGCAGGGTCCGGGCGCACTCCATGTCCCGCCGGACCTGCTCGCGAAGCGCGGTGAGGTCGGGGAAGCGCTGCTCCTCGCGGATGCGAAAAAGGAAGGCGAGCCGGAGCTTTTCCCCGTGCAGGTCGCGCCCGTCGAAGTCGAAGAGGTGCGCCTCGGCGGCAACGGGGCCGGTCTGCTGGACGGTGGGCTTCACCCCCACGTTGGCCACACCTCCGTACGTCCCCGAGGCGAGGGTTCCGCGCACGGCGTACACGCCGTTGGCCGGCAGCATCGCTTCCGGGCGCAGATTGGCGGTGGCGAAGCCGAAGCCGCGCCCGCGGCCCGCACCGTGCTCCACGACGCCCTCCACGTCGTGCGGCCGGGTGAGAAGGGGCGTGACCGCCTCCACCTTCCCTTCGAGGAGGAGCTCCCGCACCTTGGTGGAGGAGACGACGAGCCCCTCCGAGGCCACCGGCTGCACCACCGTGAGCCCGATGCCCTGCGCGGCGAGCAGCGACTCGAGCGCGTCCACGCGCGTGCGGCTCTTTCCGGCGGTGAAGTCGTGGCCCACCACCACGTGCGCCGCCCCGAGGTGGCCCGAGAGATCGCGCTCCACGAACTCGGGTGCGTCGGAGCGGGCGTAGGCGAGGTCGAAGGGCTGCACCACGGTGGCGTCGAGCCCGCAGGAGGCCATGAGCTCGAGCTTGCGCGAGAGCGTGGTGAGGAGTGGAGGAGCGACATGCGGCCGCAGGATGCGCACCGGGTGAGGGTCGAAGGTGAGCCCCACCACCAGAGCGCCGCTCGAGCGGCCCATCTGCGCGGCCACCTCGAAGAGCCGCCGGTGGCCCAGGTGAACACCGTCGAAGTTGCCGATGGCGACGACGCAGCCGCGCAGAGCGCTGGCGGCCGCCAGGGAGCCGATGACTTCCACGGTGGCGATGTAAGGGGGCGGGTTACAATCGCGCCATGCTCTCGCTTCTCCTGGCTGCCGCGCTCTCGCAGGCCCGCGCTGCCCCTCCGGAGAGCCGTGAGGAGCTGCGCGCGGCTCGGGCCGAGGTGCGGGCGCAGCGGGAGGCGCGGGTGCGAGCGGCCGATGCGCAGCCCAGGGAGGAGGCTCGGGCGCCCGGCGACTCTCCGGGTGCCCAGGCCACCGAGGCGAGCGCCAACGCGGCCCTCCGGCGCGCGGTGGAGGAGCGGATCGCGCAGGGGGTGGCCGACGGCGGGTTCACCGGGGCTCCACCCTCGGTGACGCTCACCACCTCGACTCAGGGCTCGTCCTCGAGACCCGCGCCGGCCACGTCCTCGCCCGACGGCGGCTCGAACCCTCTCCACGACCTCACCGGGGACGGGCCGGGCGCGTGGTGGGGCGCGGCGCTGCTCGCCGCCATCGCGCTCGGCGCGACGGCGCTCGCCCGGCGCAAGCGGGGCGGCGCTCAGAGGTAGCGCTTGGTGAAGCCCCGGGGCAGGAGCTCGCCCAAGGTGGTGCGCACGACGGTGCGGCGGGCCCCCGCCAGCGCCACCCGCAGCTCCGGCCCGGCGAACTCTGCCAGCGTCTGGAGGCACATTCCGCAGGGAGGCGTGGGCGGCGAGGTGTCGCTCGCGACCGCCACCTCGTCGAGCGTACGCGCCCCGGCGAGCGCCGCGGCCACCACCGCGGCCCGCTCCGCGCAGACCGTGAGCCCGTAACTCGCGTTCTCGACGTTGGCGCCGGTGAAGAGCCGGCCACCCGCGAGCACCGCCGCGCCCACCCTGAACTTGGAGTAGGGCGCGTAAGCGCGCCGTCGGGCCTCGCGGGCCGCCCGGACGAGCTCTTTGGTAGCGGGGTTCGGGGTCCGGGTCGAGGTCGGGGTCGAGGTCGGGGTTGGGGTCGAGGTCGGGGTCGAGGTCCGGGTCGAGGTCGCGGTCGGGGTTGGGGTCGAGGTCGGGGTCGGGGTCCGGGTCGAGGTCGAGGTCGGGGTCGAGGTCGGGGTCGAGGTCGTCGCCCGCCTCGCCCGCTTGCTCCCCGCGCTCACGGCTTCTTCCCTCTCCGCTCCACCTGTTCCACCGCTTCGGGCAGGAAGGCCGCCACGATCTTCGAGAGCCGCTCGCCTTCCCGCAGCGCCACAGCCGACACCTCGGCGTGGGAGAGCGGCGCACCCGCGAATCCCGCCGCCCGGTTCGCGACGAGCGAGATCCCCACCACCGGCACGCCCATGTGCCGGGCGGCCAGCACCTCCGGGACAGTGGACATGCCCACCACGTCGCCGCCGAGGGTGCGGATCATGCGGATCTCGGCCGGCGTCTCGTAGCTCGGGCCCGCCATGCAGGCGTACACCACCGAGCGCAGCGAGACGCCCTGCCGCGCCGCCACGTCCACCAGGAGCTGGCGTAGGGAGGGGTCGTAGGCGTGCGTCATGTCCGGAAAGCGCGTCCCCAGCCGCTCGTCGTTCTGGCCGGTGAGGGGGTTCGCGCCGGCGAGGTTGAGGTGGTCCTCGATGGCCACCAGGTCCCCGGGCGCGAGCGCAGGATCGATGCCGCCGGACGCATTGGTGACGACGAGGAGCCTCGCCCCCAGAAGCGCCAGCACCCGCGCTCCGAAGGCGACGTCCTCCGCCTTCCAGCCCTCGTACCCGTGGACCCGACCCTGAAGCGCGGCGACCGTGACGGCGCCGCCCGGCCCGCGCAGCTCCCCCATCACGAGCCGCCCAGCGTGGCCGGGCACGCGCGAGACGGGGAACTCGGGGATGTTCTCGTACGGGATCACGACCGCTCCCGTGAGCTGCGCCGCGAATCCGCCCAGTCCCGACCCGAGCACGACTCCCGCGCGCGGCCGCGCGTCGGTGCGGCCGCGGATCCACGCGAGCGCGTAGGCGAGGCGGGCGTGTAGGCTTGCGCGGCTCATCGAGCGATCCTACTCCGGACCGATCCGTCCCAGGAGGAGCCGCTCGGCTGGCGGAGCCTGCTCCCCGAGCTGGTAGGCGCGCAGCACCCGCTCGGCGATGGCCTCCGGCCGCTCCGGCCCGTCCGCCGCGTGATGCACGGTGCAGAGCGGCTCGCCCTCCTCCACCGCGTCGCCCACCTTGCGGTGGAGGACGAATCCAACCGCATGATCGACGGCGTCCTCCAGCCGGGAGCGGCCGGCGCCGAGCGCGACCGCGGCGAGCCCCAACGCCTCGGCGTCGAGCGCCTGCACCACACCTCGCCGCGGCGACCGGACCTCCAGGGTTCCTGCAGCCGTGGGGAGGAGCGACGGATCGGTGAGCACCTCCACGTCTCCGCCCTGAGCCTCCACGATCTGGCACAGCTTGAGGAAGGCCCGCCCGTCTCCCACCACCTCACGCACGCACGCGCGCGCCTCCTCGAGCGAGGGGGCGCGCCCGGCGAGCACGAGCATCTCGGCGCTGAGCTCGAAGGTCACCTCGCGCAGGTCGCGCGGTCCCTCGTCCTGCAAGAGCTCGATCGCCTCGCGCAGCTCGAGGGCGTTACCCACCGCCCTCCCGAGCGGTTGATCCATGCCGGTGAGCAGGGCCACCACCCGCTTGCCCATCC
>JBBQEB010000169.1:0-7358 GCA_038320275.1 Myxococcales bacterium
TCCCCACGCACCCCGAGACCGCCCTTCCGGCCGAGATCACCGTTGGTGATTATCCCGACCGGCACCCCCGCGTCGATGACCGGGACCGCCCGGTAGGTCTTTCCCAGCATCAGATCGACGACCTGCCGCAGCGGAGCATCCTTCGCAACCGCCGTGACGGCGCGCGACATCACGTCGCCCACGGTGAGCGTCCGCGGCAGATCCCGGACCGGATGAGGGTGGTGCAGGACGATCTCGGTGTCGTCCATCGTGATGAGACCACGCGGCACCAAAGTCTTGAGCTGCGGAAGGAGGCGCGCGACGACCTCGGGCGAGTCGATCCACTCCACGATGAGCGGCAGGTTCTGGACCACGTCGACGAGGTGCGAGACGTGGATCTCGCCCGTCGCGCCGAAACCGCTGAAGCCTCGGATGACGGTCGCGCCCTGCGCGTCCTCGCGCCGAAGCCATTCGACGATCGCAGCCGCCGCGGAGTGGTGCCCGATCTTCTCGACCTCACCCACGTAGACGCGGACGCGCTTCGCTTTCCCGACGAGGTCCATGTGAACCTCCTCCCGGGCGTCGGCTCCAAGACGGAGTCGGCTCCCCGTGCGACTGGGCCACTCTCGATGGACGGGTCCCGATTGCGACCTGTCGCGACGAGCGACCGATAACGGCGATGAAGCTCGCCCATCCCGCTTCGGGATGCCGACCACCACGCCGCCAGGGGCTGATAGCTTCTACGGGGCCTCGCCGCCTAGAAGCTTTATTCGTGGTGTGGGTGGCAGAAGGGAGCAGAGGATGCAGATCCCCTATGCCCTGGCTGTCGTGTGGCTGGCGCTGGCCTCGGGTCCGCCACCATCTCGGTCCGAAGAGGCATCGCCATCTCGCTCCTCGTGGTCCTGCCGCTCGCCCCTTGCTGAAGCTGCGCCACCGATTCCGTTGCTCGACACCGAGCGAGCGTGTAGCGTTCCGAAAGGCACATACCAGGCGGTGGAGTCCGCCGAAACCGTCGCCCGTCAGGGCGGCCAATGACTCCTGCAAGGCGCGAGGCGCCGGCAGGAGCTTTCCCCAGAGCTTCCGCCGGTCCTCCCGAGGAGGGAGAGACGTGGGGCGGTTCCTGGTCATCTGCTGCGGTGGGGCCCTCGGGACGGGAACGCGCTTCCTCGTCTCCACCTGGGCCGCGCAGCACGTCGGCACCGGCTTTCCTCGCGGAACGCTCTTCATCAACGTTACCGGCTCCTTCATCCTCGCCTTCATCACGGAGCTCTCGCTCGCGTCGGGAGCGGTCCCGGAGACGACGCGCCTCTTCCTGACCACCGGGCTCATGGGCGGCTACACCACATACTCTTCGTTCAACTACGAGACGCTCGCTCTCGCGACCGAAGGCGCCCATGGCCTCGCCGCGCTCTACCTCGCGCTCACCGTCGTCGCGGGCTTGGTGGCCGGGGTGCTCGGGGTCGTGGCGGCCCGCGGTCTCGCTCGGCTCTCTCCTCCGCCGGGGCTGGTTTCGGCGGAGCTGGCGCGCCTGGCTGAGCTCCGCGCTCAGCTCGAATCTACGTTGCAGCACCCACCCGGAGGAGAGACGACATGACGGCGATCGCGTCGGTGAAGGCTCGCGAAATCCTGGATTCCCGTGGCAACCCCACCGTCGAGGTCGACGTCCGCCTCGAGGACGGCTCCCTCGGCCGCGCCGGCGTCCCGTCCGGCGCCTCCACCGGCAGCCGCGAGGCGCTCGAACTGAGGGACGGCGACAAGAAGCGCTTCGGCGGCAAGGGCGTGGCGAAGGCGGTCGGGAACGTGAACGAGACCATCGCGCCCGCGGTGCGCGGGATGGACGCGAGCGACCAGACGGCGCTCGACGCGAAGCTCCTCGCGCTCGATGGCACCGCGAACAAGGACAAGCTCGGCGCCAATGCCATCCTGGGCGTATCGATGGCTGCCGCGCGCGCCGCGGCGGCGTCTCTCGGCATGCCGCTCTACCGCTACCTGGGCGGTGTCGAGGCGAGCCTCTTGCCCGTCCCGATGCTGAACGTCCTCAACGGCGGCGCGCACGCCGACAACAGCGTCGACTTCCAGGAGTTCATGATCGCTCCGGTGGGCGCGCCGAGCTTCCGCGAGGCGATGCGCTGGGCGGCCGAGGTCTACCAAGCGCTCAAGAGCACGCTCAAGGCGAAGGGGCTCGGCACCGGCGTCGGGGACGAGGGCGGCTTCGCGCCGAACCTGAAGGCAAACGTGGAGGCGATCGAGGTCATCCTGGCCGCCATCGAGAAGGCGGGCTTCACGCCGGGCAAGGACCTCGTCCTCGCGCTCGATCCAGCGGCGAGCGAGTTCTACGATGACGGCGCCTACGTCCTCGCGAAGTCCGACAAGAGCCGGAAGTCCTCTGCCGAGATGGTCGCCTTCTGGGCCGACTGGGTCCGCCAGTATCCGATCTGGTCCATCGAGGACGGGCTCGCCGAGCAAGACTGGGATGGCTGGAAGGCGATGACCGAGAGCCTGGGGGCGAAGATCAAGCTCGTCGGCGACGACATCTTCGTCACGAACCCCGCGATCGTGCGGCAGGCCATCGAGAAGGGCGTCGCGAATTCCGTCCTCATCAAGCTGAACCAGATCGGCTCGGTGAGCGAGACGCTCCAGTGCATGCGGGAGGCCCGCGCGGCCGGATACGGCCTCGTGGTCAGCCACCGCTCCGGCGAGACGGCCGACGACTTCATCGCCGACTTCACGGTCGCGACGAGCGCCGGTCAGCTCAAGACCGGCGCGCCTTGCCGCGGAGAGCGCGTCGCCAAGTACAATCAGCTCATGCGCATCGAGGAAGAGCTCGGCACTGGCGCGCGCTACGCCGGTTCAAGACCGTTCGGACGGTAGAGCGCGCCATGAACGACGTCGCAGTACGGGATGCAGCATGGACCTCGGGGTCAGCTAATGGTGCTTTACGCTTTCCGGGCAATGACTGTCATGATTCGCTTCACCATGCCGTTGCGAGCCGGGAACTCACCCTCCTGCGAGAACACGACGGTCCACCCGGCGAAGGCGTGTTCGAGCTCATGACGGTCGAAGAGGTAGTATTGGTCTCCGTCGAAAACATCCATGAAGGTCGTACCGCGCAATAGAACGGTAACGACGGCACAGCCACCCGGGCGCACGGCTCGCTGCACGTTCTCCAGGAGTTGGAGGGCGACCTCGCGCGGGAAGAACATGAGGAGCCCGATGGCAACGACGGCGTCGAAGGTCCCCTCGAACGCATACTCCTGCACGTCCGCCTTCACGGCGGTGACCGGCAGGTTCTCGTTGCGCGAGATGGAGGAGAGGTGCTCGATGGCGGTGGCGCTCGCGTCGACGGCGACGACTTCGCATCCTCGCCGTGCTGCTGCAAGGCTGAGGCCGCCGAGGCCGCAGCCCAGGTCGAGCACACGGCCCGTCAGGAAGGGTAGAGCGCAATCCTGAAACGAGTTCAGCCCAGCATCTCGAGCCTTGACCTGTTGCTGGAACTGCGACTCGAAGAACTCGACCGTGCGATTCGCTGCCATGTGCGACCGTATAGCTGGATACATCCAACCTGGCATTGAACCGCGAGAGAGTTGTCGAGGAGGCCATCGAGAAGCTGCGGGGCTCCTGAGGTGGGCACGTGCGCGTTCACCGAGCTCGGCGCCGAGAGCCGCCCGCCAACTCCGGCGGCGACGCCGGGAGTGGGGCAGCTATCGGATGGGCGGGTCGCCGCCGGCTCCGCGCTCCCGCTGCCTCACCGACACCGTCCCCGCCTCGTCCTCGAGGAACAAGGTGTCCGCCATTCCGAGAAACAGCCCAGTGCCCACGACGCCCGGGATCGCTTGCATGCGCCGCTGCAGCTCGGAGGGATCCGCGATGGGCTCCACGCCGCAGTCGAGAATGTAGCTGCCGTTGTCGGTGACGAACGGCACCCCGTCGAGGAGGCGACGGAGGGGCCGGCAGCCGAGCTCCTCGAGCGCGCGCGCGCAGAAAGCCCACCCGAAGGCCACGACCTCCACCGGGAGCTTGCCGCGCGCGCCCAGGATCGGCACGAGCTTCGCTGGCTCCGCGAGGATGACGAGGCGTTTCGAGGCGCCGGCCACGATCTTCTCCCGCACCAGGGCTCCGCCATACCCCTTGATGAGATTAAGTGCGGGATCGATCTCGTCGGCGCCGTCCACGTCGAGGTCCAACTCGCGGGCCTCGTCCAGCGACACGAGCGGAATTCCGAGGTCCTTGGCGATGCGCTCCGTCGCGCGCGAGGTGGGAACGCAGCGGACTCGGAGCCCGCCGCGCACCCGCTCGCCCAGCGCGCGCGCGAAGGCCCCCGCCGCGTGTCCGGTTCCGAGCCCGATGACGCTGCCATCGGGCACGAGATCGAGGGCCCGCCGCGCCATCGCTTCGCCCGAGAGTCGACGCTCCATGATCACCCTTCGCGGTGACGACGCTCGCACCGCACCGGTCGACGGCCTGCGACCAGCCGGGCCAGCGGTCCTCGACCGAGGCGTCTACCCATCGTTCGTCGCTCTCGTTCGCGTTTCGTTGCCGCTTGAGCCCCCTCACAGAAACCTAGAGACCTGGGGGCTGGGTCGCAACGTACTGTACGTACGGTGACGCACGCACGAGATCCAGCAGCAAGTCCCTCGAGGCCGGAAGTCCGGACGTACGCCTCGAGCGGCGCATGGCCGTCACCATCCCCCGGACCGGCGTTGCAGGATCTCACCGATGGCCGTTGTCCCCGCGCGAGCCCGAACCTGCCCCCCGAGCCTGGGGGCCAGCCGCCCGGAAGGCTGCCCACTGGACGGCTGCTCGCCGCCGTATCAACGCCCCCTCGGTCCGGTGATTAGGTTACCTTCGGAGGGAGCATGGAAGATCACATCTATCCCAATCCGAGCGCAGAGCTGTTGCGCCACCGGCACGAGCTGGCGCCGGAGATCGACGACGCGTTCCGCACATTCAGCAAGGCCGCATTCGCGGACGGCGCGCTGCCTCGCAAGGTGAAGCAGCTCATCGCGGTGGCGGTCGCCCACACCACGCAGTGCCCCTACTGCATCCGCGGCCACACGCTCGGCGCGCTCCATGACGGGGCCACCGAGCGCGAGATCATGGAGGCCATCTGGGTGGCCGCCGAGATGCGCGCTGGCGGCGCTTTCGCGCATTCGGTGATCGCGCTCGAGGCGATGGCGGACAAGACCCGGCAGACCTGAGCGCAGCGCGTCACGTCTCCCCAAGGACGGAGTGCTCACCCGCCGGACCGCTCCCGAAGCGAGAGCTGAGGAGGAGATGAAAGTAGAGCATGCCCCTCCAGCGTCCGAGCCGCGCGAGCAGCCGCGCCGGGTCCCCGGTACCGAACACGGCACGCAGGCGCCGGTCGGCTCCAGAGTCCCCGGTGGGGAAGCTCTCTAGACGCCGCATCCCGCGCAGGAGCACGAGCGATGCCGTCCACGGCCCCACGCCCGGCAACTCCGCGAGCCGCGCGGCCACGTCCTCATTCGGGAGGCGCTCGAGCTCGTCCTCCCGCAACGCGCCGTCCAGGATCGCGTTCGCAGCGGCCCGGAGCGATCGCGCCTTGGCGGCGCTGAAGCCGCACGCGCGGAGGTCCGCGTCGCTCAGCATCGCCACCGCGTCGGGCGCGGCGAACGGGTGTAGCGTCAAGCCCTGGAAGGTGACGGGAAGCGCGCATCTCCGCGTCAGCCGCGCGACCGATGCCATCCCGGCGGCGAGGCTGAGCTGCTGGAATCCGATGGTGTTCACGAGCGACTCGAAGAGCGTCGCGAAGCGCGGGGGCTTGAGTCCCCGGAACCGCTCGGCGAGCCCCGCCATGACGGGGACGCCCGCTGCCACGGCGTAGAACGGGCGGAGATCGACGTCCGTCCCGAGCATCCGGCGGAGCAGCGCCTTCCACGGGCCGGCTGCGCCGGATGGACCGTGCAGGCGCAGCCTCAGCGAGGAGACGCCTTCGTTTTCCGACACCTCCCAGACCACCGGGCCTTCCGGCGTCGCGAAGGCCCGCAGGTAGCGCCCGTCCTCAGTCCAGACCTCCACCGGGTTGGCCGCGACGCGCTGCAAGGCGGCGACGGTGTAGTCCAGGCGAAACGGCGCCGTAAAAGTCACACTGGCGCTGACGACAGCGCCTTGGCTCCGTGGCCGCCTTCCGATGCTCGACGTGACGCCCTCCGCACGCCTCGACCCGCTGTTCATCACCGACGGAATAGATCAAACGATGCGCGATGGCGCGCGCCCGCCCTGTTCACGCCGCCCGTCGGAAGCCCACCATAATCTGTGGCGGCCCCGCTGAAGGCGCGGCTCGGCCGGATCGAGCTCGCGCCACCGGCTCGTCGAGGCGCGTCGACGTCACCGTCGAGAAGCCGGGCTCGCTTCGCTTCGCGCGAAGCGCCTCCGTGATGATCACTCGCCGGCCGGTGCGCGGACCCTCGTGACCGCGGCCTAGCCCTTCAGCCTCCTCAGCGCCGTGCCCTTGTGCATCGCGACGTGATCGCTCTTGTCGCTCTTGATCTCGAACTGGGGCTCGTCCTCGCTCGCGTGGTGCGTGTAGCCCCTGTAGTCGACGTCCTTCGTATGCACCTTGGTCACCCTGCCGCTGACACGGCCCGCCTCCGAGCTCCAGGCCACGTGATCCCCGACCTTGAATGCGTGCGCCATCATGTTCACCTCCGGCCACGGTTCTTCGGCGGGTCGGGCAGGTCGCGCGACGACACCGAACCATCGACTCAGCCATCCGCGTGCACATCTCCGGACTCTCCCAGGTGGGGGATGGGTCGCTCTTTCGAGGCCATCGGCCGCTCGAACTCGACCTCCGCCCGCAGGCCCTCGAGATCCCGGCGGATCACGGCGACCGCCAGCGCCCTGCCGTCGCGCCGGTAGGTGATTGCGCAGTCTCGTGCTTTGAGGTCTCCGTCGATCTCCGCCTCGTCCCAGCGTTCGGCATGACCGACGTAGGCGAGCGCGAAGTCGTACTGCTCGGTCCAGAAGAACGGCACGGCCTCGAAGCGCTCCCGACGGCCGAGCATGTTGCGCGCGGCGGTCTGCCCCTGGCGCTCGGCGACGACCCAGTGCTCGACGCGGATTCGCTCGCCGGTGAGCGGGTCCGGCCATCGCGCGATGTCCCCCGCGGCGAAGATGCCCGCGACGCTCGTCTCGAGGTATTCGTCGACCGCGACGCCGCGATCGATCGTGAGCCCCGCCTGCTCCGCGGGGGAGATCACCGGCCGCACGCCGATGCCGACGACGACGAGATCGGCCTGGAGAGCTTCTCCGCTCTTCAACGCGACGCTGTGCTCGTCCATCGAGGCCACCGTCGTGCCGAGATGGAACGTCACCCCGTGCGCTTCGTGGAGCCTGCGGATGAAGTCGCCGACCTCTGCTCC
>JBBQEB010000170.1:0-7282 GCA_038320275.1 Myxococcales bacterium
GGACTTCGAGCTCGTTGGCACGCACTTGATTCCCTCCGTGGGTCCCGGCAGAAGACGTGCGCGCCCGGGGAAGTCCTTGCGCGCCTCGAATACAAGCTGGCCACCCCTTCGCGAGCGGCAACCCTCGCCCCTTAAGGTACAGGCCATGGCGGTGGCCAAGAGATCAGGCGGGCGACCCCAATGAGCGCCAGAACGGTCACGGTCATCGGAGGAGGTCTCGCCGGAAGCGAGGCGGCGTGGCAGCTCGCGCGCGCTGGGGTCGGAGTGCGGCTTCTCGAGATGAAGCCCGTACGGAGGTCGCCGGCACATCACCGGGACGATCTTGCCGAGCTGGTCTGCTCCAATTCGCTCCGGTCCGACAACCCGGAGAATGCGGTCGGCCTGCTCCACGAGGAGCTGAGGAGGTTGAACAGCCTCGTGCTCGCCTGCGCCGACGCCACCCGCGTTCCCGCCGGCGACGCGCTCGCCGTCGACCGGCAGCGCTTCAGCGCCCTCGTGACGGAGCGCCTCTCGGGCGAGGAGCTGGTGGAGGTGGTGCACGGCGAGACGTCGCGCCTCCCGGAGGGGCCCGAGCCGGCCATCGTGGCGACCGGCCCCCTCACCGGAGATGCGCTGGCGGAGGAGATCGCCCGGCTCTCGGGGGGGAAGCTGCACTTCTACGACGCCATCGCACCCATCGTCTCGGCCGATTCCATCGACATGGACATCGCCTACGCCCGCTCCCGGTACGGCAAGGGCAACGGCGACGACTATCTCAACCTGCCCTTCGACGAGGGACAGTACCGCGCCTTCGTCGCGGCCCTGCTCGCCGGCGAGAAGGTGCCTCCCCATGCCTTCGAGGAGCCGCGCTACTTCGAGGGATGCCTTCCCATCGAGGTGATGGCCGAGCGCGGTGCGGACGTCCTCGCGTACGGGCCCATGAAGCCGGTCGGGCTCGAAGACCCGCGCACCGGCCGGCGGCCCTTCGCGGTGGTGCAGCTCCGGCGGGAGGACGTGGAGAGCACCGCCTACAACCTGGTGGGTTTCCAGACGCGGCTCACCTGGACCGCGCAGCGGCGCATCTTCACCGAGCTCATCCCGGGGCTCGCCCGCGCGTCCTTCGTCCGCCTGGGGCAGATCCATCGCAACACCTTCCTGGAGGCCCCGCGCGTGCTCGCGCCCGACCTGTCGCACCGCGAGGCACCTCACCTCTTCTTCGCCGGCCAGATGACCGGGGTGGAGGGGTACGTCGAATCGACGGCTTGCGGGCTCATCGCCGCCCGGGCAGTCCTCGACCGGCTCGCCGGCCGCCCTTTCCGCGCCCCTCCCTCCGCCACCGCGATGGGGGCGCTCCATCGCCACCTCACCGGCGCGGCGCATCCGCCCGACCTCGCCTATGGCCCCACCAACGTGATCTTCGCCCTCTTTCCGCCGCTCGTGGGGCGCCACCGGGGCAAGGCAGCGCGCAAGGCTGCCCACCTCGAGCGCGCCCGCGCGGAGCTCGCGCCGTGGCTGTGAAAGGGGGCGCTCGGCGCCCGGCGCTGGGTTGGACGACCGCGGCCGTGCTCTTCGCGGCGTCGCTCTCCCCTGCGATGGCATGCCGTCGCGCCGCGCCCCCTCCGACAGGGAAAGGGCTCGCTCTGGCGGCGGGCGAGGTGCTCGCGCTGCGCCCCTCGGCGGACGGCAGGTTCCTCGCCTGGCTCGGCGGGTGCCAGCCACAGAAGGATCGGACGCTGCCGCCCGGCACCGCCAGCTGCGACCTCTCGGTGGTGGCGGTTGCCGGTGGCGTGGCGACGCGGGTGGCGCGCGGGGTGAGCACGCTTCCCCACGGCTTCACCTGGAGCCAGCGAGGAGCCATCCTGACGGTGCTCGCGGACTACGACCACGGGGCGGGGCGCGGAACTCTCGTCCTCTGGTCGGGCGGCGAGCCGCGGCAGTTCGCGACGGACGTGAGCTTCCAGGCCGTCGCGCGCGACGGCTCTCGCCTCGGGTGGGCCGAGACGGACGGGCTGCACGTCGCGGAGCTCCCCGCCGGTGCCCCCGCGCGAATCTCCGGGACGGAGGGCGTCTCCACCTTCGAGCTGAGCGAAGGGGGAGAGGGCGTCTCGATGCTCGGCCGGCGGAGCGGTCGCGGGGGTGGGCAGCTCCTGGCCGTGCGCGCGGGGAAAGCCCGGGAGGTGGCGGCCCAGGTGCGCGACTACGGGTTCGACGCTGCGGGGGCTCGCTTCGCAGTGGTCTCGGGAGAGCCGCCGGCGCTGCGCCTGGGCGCCGGCAAGACCGGTCGCCTGAGCCCTCCTCTCGCGCGGGAGGTCTCGAGCTTCGCCTTCGCCCCCGGTGGCGAGGCGGTCGCCTTCGTCGCGGGCGCGCGGCCCGGCCGCCAGGGCGATCTGTGGGTGGCGGGCTGGGAGCGGGGGCCGGCGAGGGTTGGCAGGCGCGCCGGGGAGGCGCGCTGGAGCCTCGATGGCGGGCGGCTCGCGTGGCTCGAGGACTACGACCCCCGCTCGCGCACCGGCACCCTCACGACCTCGGGCCGCGGGGAGAAGCCGCTGGCGGTGGCGCGCAACGTCTCCGATTTCGACCTCTCCCGCGACGGGCGAACCGTCGCCTACCTCGTGCACGAGACGGCTGGGGGCTACTCGGTCGATCTGGGCCTGGCGCGCGCCGGCGAGCAAGCGCCGGCGAAGGTGGCGCGCGGCGTGTTCGGCTTCTCGCTCTCGCCCGACGGCGCGTGGCTCCTCTTCCGGTCGAGGTGCGTGCGGGAGGCGGAAGCGTGCGACCTCTCGCGCGTGCCGGTGGGCGGGTCCGCCGCCGCGCGGACTGTGGAGCGGCTCGCGGAGGGCGTGAAGAGCTACGAGCACGCGCCGGGCCGTCCCGGCCGGCTGCTGGTCTCCTGGGCGCGCAAGGACCGCGTGGCGCTCGACCTGGCGCTCTGGGAGGACGGCAAGCTCACGGCCGTGGATACCTATGCGCTACCCGGCAGCGCGCACTTCCTGCCCGGCGATCCCACCCGCCTCGCCTACGCGGTGGTGGACCCGAGGAGGCGAGGGGTGTACCTGGCCGAGGTGCCGTGAGTCGCGGCCGTGGTCTGGTCCGGATCGCCGTCGCGGTCGAAAGCTCGCGGGCCGCACCTCGCTCGGGCACCATGGACGCGTGCGCTCCGCGCCCACCATCGTCGATCTCGACGCCCTGCCGTCCGAGGTGCAGCGCTTCGCGAGCCACCTCGCCTCCGAGCGCCGAGGCTCTCCGCACACCACCAAGGCGTACCTCATCGATCTGGCGCAGTACGTCCGCTACCTGGCCGAGGTGGGCGTGCCGCTGGTGCCGTCCTCCACGGCGGCGGTGCGGGGCTTCCTGGCGCGGTCGGCCGGCGCGTGCGGGCCGGCGACCCTGGGCCGCAAGCTCTCGACCCTGCGCACGTTTCACCGTTTCCTCGTGCGCGAGGGGCTGGCGGCGACGAACCCCGCCCGCTCGGTGGCGAGCCCGCGCCGGCCCAAGAAGCTGCCGCAGGTCCTGCCAGAGGAGGAGGTGGCCGCGCTGGTCGAGGCGCCCGCCCTCGGGACGCCGCTCGCGCTGCGCGACCGGGCCTTCCTGGAGCTGCTCTACGCGAGCGGGCTGCGCGTCTCCGAGCTCACCGGGCTCGACGTCGGGGATCTCGACCTCGCGGAGGGCCTGGTGAGGGTGCTCGGCAAGCGCAGCAAGGAGCGGGTGGTGCCGTTCGGCTCGATGGCGCGTGCGGCGCTGGAGCGCTGGCTCCAGGAGGGGAGGCCGGTGCTGGCCGCCGGCAAGGGATCGATCGCCGCGCCGCGCGCGCTCTTTCTGAACTACCGCGGAGGGCGGCTCACGCAGAGATCGGTCGCGCGGAGCCTCGAGAAGGCGGTGCTCGCGAGCGGCCTTCCCCGGCACGTCCACCCGCACGTCCTCCGCCACTGCTTCGCCACGCACCTTCTCGGCAACGGGGCGGACCTGAGGGCCATCCAGGAACTGCTCGGGCACGCCTCGCTCTCGACGACCCAGCGGTACACGCACCTCGACTGGAAGCGGCTGGCGGAGGTGTACGACAGCGCGCACCCGCGGGCGAGGTAGGGGGAGAGCCTTCCAGACGCGGGTCGAGATCGAGGTCGCGGTCGAGGTCGGCCGACGCGTCGCGCTGCGCGAGCCCGTTCGCCGCGCTAGGTCTGGCGCTCATCATGTTCCATGGAACCACGGTCCTCTGCGTCCGCCGGGAGGGGAAGGTCGTCCTCGCCAGCGACGGTCAGGTCACCCTCGACAAGACGGTGATGAAGGCCACCGCGCGCAAGGTTCGGCGCATCGGGGATGGGCAGGTGCTGGCCGGCTTCGCGGGCGCCACCGCGGACGCCTTCCAGCTCTTCGACCTCTTCGAGAAGAAGCTCAAGGAGCACGCGCGCTCGCTGCCCCGCGCCTCCGTCGAGCTCGCGAAGCAGTGGCGCACCGATCGCTTCCTGCGCCGCCTGGAGGCCCTCCTCATCGTGGCCGATCGGGAGCACACCTTCGTCCTCTCCGGCGCCGGAGATGTCATCGAGCCGGACGTGGTGCCGGGCGGCGGGGTTGCGGCCGTCGGCTCCGGCGCGCCCTTCGCCCTCGCCGCCGCGCGCGCGCTGCTCGCCCACTCGGCCCTGCCGGCCCGCGCCGTGGCCGAGGAGGCGATGAAGCTCGCGGCGGAGATCTGCATCTACACGAACGCGAACCTGTCGTTCGAGGAGCTGTGAACGTGGACGCACGCAGCCTGACGCCCAAGGAGATCGTCGCCGAGCTCGACCGCTACATCGTGGGGCAGGGGAAGGCGAAGCGCGCGGTCGCCATCGCGCTGCGCAACCGGTGGCGCCGCCAGCGCGTCTCGGGCGACCTGAAGGACGAGATCCTCCCCAAGAACATCATCATGATCGGCCCCACCGGCGTGGGAAAGACCGAGATCGCGCGGCGTCTGGCGCGGCTCGCTGGGGCGCCCTTCGTGAAGGTCGAGGCCTCCAAGTTCACCGAGGTGGGCTACGTCGGCCGCGACGTCGACTCGATGGTGCGCGACCTCGTCGAGGCGGCCGTGAAGCTGGTGAAGGAGGAGGAGATGGCGAAGCTTCGCGACCGCGCGCGCGAGGCCGCCGAGGACAAGGTGCTCGACGCGCTGGGGTTCGGGGGCGGGGGCTTCGGCATGGGATTCCGCACCGCCGTGCAGCGCGTACGGGGCGAGGGAGAGCCCGAGAAGCCGCAGGGCACCGCCGCCCGGGACCGCGCCCGCTCGCAGCTCCGCGCCGGCACGCTCGACGACGAGCCGGTCGAGATCGAGGTCGCCGAGAAGGCGCCTCCCTTCATGCCCATCATGGCACCGGGGATGGAGGACATGGCGCAGGGGCTCAACGACATGATGAGCCAGATCGGGAACAATCCCCTCGTCTCCATGCTCGGCGGCGGCGCCAAGAAGCGGAAGCGCAAGGTGCCCGTGAAGGAGGCCCTGGACCTCCTCACCGACGAGGAGGCCGGCCGGATGGTGGAGATGGACCGCGTCACCCGGGAGGCGCTCGACCGCGCGCAGAACGCCGGGATCATCTTCATCGACGAGATCGACAAGGTGGCGGGGCGCGACGGCGGGCACGGCCCCGACGTGTCGCGCGGCGGCGTGCAGCGCGATCTCCTGCCCATCGTCGAGGGCTCCAACGTCAACACCAAGTACGGCATGGTGAAGACCGACCACGTCCTCTTCATCGCGGCCGGCGCCTTCCACGTCGCCAAGGTGTCCGACCTCATCCCGGAGCTGCAGGGGCGCTTCCCCATCCGTGTGGAGCTGGAGCCGCTCCGGCGCGAGGACCTGGTCCGCATCCTGCGGGAGCCGCGCAGCTCCCTCGTGAAGCAGTACGTGGCGCTGCTCGCCACGGAGGGGGTCGATCTCCAGATCACCGACGAGGCAGTGGAGGAGATCGCTCGCGTGGCGGCCGAGGTGAACGAGCGGATGGAGAACATCGGCGCGCGGCGGCTGCACACGGTGATGGAGCGGCTCCTCGACGAGATCAGCTTCGACGCCGCCGACAAGCGCGGACAGCGGCTGGTGGTGGACCCCGCCTACGTGAAGGAGCGGCTGGAAGGCGCCCTCACCGACGAGGACCTCTCCCGCTACATCCTGTAGCACCGTGCCCCCCATGACCCCTTCACACGCGAGCAGCGCCGCGGCGCCGGAGGCCAGCAACGCAGCCTGGGCGGAGCGGGCCCATGCCGTGCTCACGCCCAACTACCGCCAGCAGCCGGTGGCGATCGTCCGCGGCCAGGGTGTGAAGGTCTGGGACGCGGAGGGGCGCGAGTACTTCGATTTCATCGGCGGCGTCGCGGTGGACGTGCTCGGCCACTGCCACCCGGCCATGGTCGAGGCCCTCTCCGCGCAGGCGCGCACGCTCTGGCACGTCTCCAACCACTTCTTCATCCCGCGCCAGATCGAGCTGGCGGAGAGGCTGCTGGCGCGGGTTCCCTGGGCGCGCCGCGCGTTCTTTTGCAACAGCGGCGCCGAGGCCAACGAGGCCATGCTGAAGCTCGCCCGCAAGTTCCACGCGGACGCCGGCCAGCCCGAGCGGAACGAGATCATCGCCTGCACCGACTCGTTCCACGGCCGAACCCTCTTCACGGTCACGGTGGGTGGGCAGGAGAAGTACCAGCACGGCTTCGAGCCGCTCGTCCCCGGCGTGCGCCACGTCCCCTTCGGCGACGCGGAAGCCCTGGAGGCGGCGCTCTCGCCCCGGACCGCGGGGTTCATCGTGGAGCCGACGCAGGGCGAGGCTGGCGTCATCCCGGCCCCCGCCGGCTACCTGCGCGCCGCGCGGGAGCTGACCCGGCGGGCGGGGGCGCTGCTCCTCCTCGACGAGATCCAGACCGGCATGGGCCGGACGGGCCGCTTCTGGGCCCACGAGTGGGACGGCATCACGCCGGACCTCATGTCGAGCGCGAAGGGGCTGGGCGGCGGCTTCCCCATCGGAGCGCTCCTCGCGACCGCGGAGGTGGGGGACCACCTCACGGCAGGCAGCCATGGCACGACCTTCGGCGGCAACCCGCTGGCATGCGCGGTGGCGCTCGCCGTGCTCGGCGAGCTGGAAGGCGGCGTCCTGACCCGGTCCGCGGCCGCGGCGAGGCGCCTTCACGACGGGCTCGCCGCGCTGCCCCGCGTCGCGGGCGTGCGCGGGCGCGGGATGCTGCTCGGCGTCATGCTGCGCGGCGTCTCCGCTCCGGAGGTGGGCCGCCTCGCGCGCGATCGGGGACTCCTCGTGAACCCGATCGGCGAGGGCGTCATCCGCCTGGCCCCCGCGCTGGT
>JBBQEB010000171.1:0-7274 GCA_038320275.1 Myxococcales bacterium
ATGTCGCTCCAGCCCCCGAAGGCGGAGGTGGTGCGCTGGTCCTCATCACCGGCCAGGGTGAGGCTCCGGGATTCGCCGAGCTGGGCTCCCAGCGCCGCGAGCTCGAAGAGCGACACGTCCTCGGCCTCGTCCACCACGAGATGCGCGACGCCGCGCGAGGCCGGCGCGAGGTCGAGGCCGCGCAGGACGAGCAGGATGGGCACGTCCTCCGGGTCGAGCGTCGCGGCCAGCGCGTCGGGGGTGCGGGCGTCGAGCGACTCGCCGTCGAGCGCGGCCATGCGCTCCGGCTCCACGCCGCGCAGGGCGGCTGCGAGCGGCGTCGCGAGCTGGAGGCGGGCGTGGTTCGCCACCTCCTCCACCGCGGTGCGGGGGAGCTCGCCCTTCGCCGCGTCCACCACCGAACCCAGGAAGCCGCGGTCGGTGAAGATCTCGGCCAGCCGATCCAGCAGCTCCTTCAGCCCGGGCACGGTGCGGCGCGCCAGCCGCGGGCCGCGGCAGAGCAGGGCGAAGAGCGCGGGATGGCGCTTGAGGCGCGAGACGAGCGGCGGCGTCTCCTCGGTGAGCCGGGGAGGCGGCGCTCCGAACTCGCGCTGGAAGGCGCCGCGCGACCACGAATCGAGTGTGCGGACCGGCACCTTTCCCAGGCCCAGCGGCTCGAGCAGGCGGCCCGCCAGCCGCGCCAGCCCGAGCTCCGGCACCACGACTTGCAACCTGCCTGCGGGAAAGCGGCGCGGCTGCTCGAAGGCGAGGCGCGCCAGCCGGTGCAGCGCGACGGTGGTCTTGCCGCTCCCCGCGCTCCCCACCACCAGGAGCGGCGCGTCGGCGTCGGCCGAGAGCGCCTCGAACTGCTCGGGGTCGAGCAGCGCCGTGACCTCCGGCAGCGACGCTCGCCCGCGGTCCCCCGCCCCGACGCCCAGCACGCCCGCCCGCGCCGCGGTGCCGGCACCGCCTCCGAGCCGAGCGGAGGGGTCGCCGCGGGACGAGCGCCAGGCCCCGTCCGCGCCGCGCACGAGCGAGACCGCGCCCGAGGCGATGCGCTCCAGGGCGCCGCGCTCGACCACCACCACCCGCCGGGCCTCCACCACGCCCTCGGCGAGGCGCCCGGGAAAGGGCTCCTCGTAAGCGTCGCCCTCGCGGTACGCGTAGAAGATCCGGGCCACCGGCGCGAAGCGCCAGTCCACCACCCGGACGCCAGCGGAGAGGTCGACGAAGGTGCCGCGCCCGAGCAGGTAGTCGCGCCGCTCCTTGCCCTCGCGCACCCGCAGGTGGGCGAAGTAGGGCGAGGCGAGGTCGGGGAGCGGCTCCGCGCGCGCGCGCTCCAGCATCGCCCGGACGAGCCCCATCTCCTGGAAGACGGTGGGCATGTCCTTGGCGGTGGCCTCGAGAGCCTGGTCGCGCAGCTCGACGAGGCGGCCCCGCAGGTCGGGATCGGCGCGGCGCGTCCTGGGCGCCCTGGCCAGGAGGGCGCGCCGGGTGCTGGCGAGCAGCTCCTCCTCCTCCTCGACGAGAAGCCGCTCGGCCGGCGTGAGCGCATCGTCGAGGCTCGGCATCCGACCAGGCTTAACGGGATCGCGATGAGGGCGCGCGCAACTGGCGCGACGGCGCCGCGCGCGCCTATCCTGGCGCGGTGAACGACCCATCGCGTACCACCTTTTCCGCGCGGCTCGGCGACCGAACCTTCTTTCCCCGGCTTCGCCCGGCAACCTACCTGAACCACGCCGGTGCCTCCCCCATCTCCGCGCCGGTGGAGGCCGCGGTGGGGGAGGTGCTTGCCGCGTACGGCGAAGGCGGCGCCGCCGCGTTCGAGTGGGCGGTGGCGCTCCGGGACCGGCTGCGCGCCCGCCTCGCGAGCCTCCTCGGCGTGTCGGCGCGCGACCTCGCGCTCACCGGCGGCGCCACCCACGGAATCCAGGCGGTGGCGCTCTCCTTTCCGTGGCGTGCCGGGGATCGGGTCCTGCTCCTCGACGGGGAGTTCCCGGCCAACGTGACCCCCTGGCAGCGGGCCGCCGAGCTCTTCGGCCTCGACGTCGCGTTCGCGCCCGTGGCCGCCTTCGAGCGGAGCGACGAGGAGGGCCTGGCCGCCGTGGAGGCGGAGCTGCGGCGGGGAGCGCGCCTCGTCGCGGTGAGCGCGGTCCAGTTCCGGAGCGGGCTCGCCATGCCGCTGCGCGCGCTCTCCCGCCTGTGCGCCCGGCACGGCGCCCAGCTCTTCGTGGACGCCATCCAGGCCCTGGGGGTCGTGCCGCTCGACGCCGCGCTGCTGGAGGTGGACTACCTCGCTTCGGGCGCCCACAAGTGGCTGATGGGCGCGGAGGGGGCGGGATTCCTCTACGTGCGCCCCGAGCGCGCCACCGCGCTGCGGCCGGCCCTCGCGGGCTGGCTCTCGCACGTCGACCCGGTGGCGTTCCTCAGCGAGGGCCCAGGCCATCTGCGCTACGACCGCCCCATCCGGCGCGAGGCGGGCGCCTTCGAGGCGGGGTCGACGAGCGTGCTCTCGCAGGCGGCGCTCGACGCGGCGCTGGCGATCCTGCTCGAGCTGGGCATCCCCGCCATCGAGGCCCATGTGAACGCCTACCTCGACCGCCTCGAGCCACTCCTCCTGGAGCGCGGGTTCACGGGCCTGCGCGCGCGGGAGCCGGGCCGGCGCTCCGGCATCCTCTCCGCGGTGCCGCCCCCCGGCCACGAAGCGCGGGCGATCCGGGACGGGCTGGCGGCCGCCGGGGTGGCGGTGGCCATCCCCGACGGCGTGGTGCGCTTCTCGCCGCACTGGCACTCGGCGTGGGAGGTGGAAGGGCCGTCCCTGGGCGGCGCGCTCGACGCCGCGCTGGCCGGCAAGCGGCTCTAGAGGACGCCCATGCAGCCCGCCTTCTCGCCCTTCACGCATCCCTATCTGGAGCGCTTCGTCCCGGAGCCCCTCCTCCGCCGCGGCCCGTTCGACCTCCTCTGGTGGCAGTGGCTCGCCATCCCCCTCGCCATCGCGGTGGCGGTGGTCGCCGCGAGATTGCTCGGCTACGCGACGAGGCGGCTCCTGGGGCGCCTCACACGGAGGACCTCCACCCGCTGGGACGAGCTGCTGGTGGCGCGGCTCTCGGCGCCCATCACCGTGCTGTGGGCGGTGGGCGTCATCGCGCTCCTCCAGCCGCTCGTCTCGCTGCCGGCGCCGGCCGCCGCGCGGGTGCGAGAGCTCCTCCGCACCCTCGGGGAGCTGGTGGTGTTCTGGGCCGCCCTGCGGGCCATCGACCTCGGTTTCCAGGCCTTCTCCGCGCGCCACGGCGCGGCGCGCTCCTTCGCGCACGGGCTCGTCCCCATCCTGCGCAAGACCGCCAAGATCGCGGTGGGCGCGGTGGCCGTCATCGCGGTGCTCACCGATCTGGGCTACCCGGTGACGAGCCTGCTCGCCGGGCTCGGGCTGGGCGGCCTCGCCCTCGCGCTCGCGGCCCAGAAGACGGTCGAGAACGTCTTCGGCTCGGTCTCCATCAGCGTGGACCAGCCATTCCAGGTGGGCGACTTCGTGAAGATCGAGGGGGGCGTGCAGGGGACGGTCGAGGCGCTCGGGCTGCGCTCGACGCGGGTGCGCACGCTCGAGCGCACCATCGTCACCATCCCCAACGGCAAGCTCGCCGACCAGCGCATCGAGACCTTCACCCCGCGCGATGCGTGCCGGCTCTTCCTCGTCCTGGGGATCCGGCGGGAGACGCTCGCGGCCGAGCTCCGCGCCGCCGTGTCGGGGTTGGAGACGGTCCTCCGGGCCACGCCGAAGGTCACGGCCGGGAGCGTCAGCGTGCGGCTGGTGGCGCTGTCGCCCGCCTCGCTCGACGTGGAGGTGGCGGCGATGGTCGCCACCGCCGACTGGACCGAGTTTCAGACGATCCGCCAGGAGCTCCTGCTCCGGATGCTGGAGGCGATCGAGCGGGCCGGGACGCAGCTCGCCTACCCCACGCAGCGGGTGGAGCTGGCGCGAGACGGGGAGGGCAGGAGCTCTCGGTAGGGACCGGTGCCAGCCACGCCCTCGGCCCGCTGCTCACGCGGCTCGGGTTCGCGGACGATCCTCGCAGCAAAACGGGCGACCCGGCCTGTGCCGGATCGCCCGCGGTGTCGCTGGCTTCCTGAGTGGAGCTGAACGGGATCGAACCGATGACCTCTAGAGTGCGATTCTAGCGCTCTCCCAGCTGAGCTACAGCCCCATGGAACACGGCTTCCCCGAGATCGCGGGGGGCGCCTACATATCGGTTCGCGGCGGGGAGTGTCAAGCATCGGCTGGCTCCGCCGGGGCCCGTTTCACGCTCCTCCGCGCGCGCGTTGCGACCGGGCGCGAGGGGCCGAGGGGCGTCAGCAGAACGCTCGCACATGTGCGGAAACACGGGCGGACCCGGGTTTGACGCACCCCGGTCTCCCTGCTATTCGGACCTCGCGCATGCCCCCTCCCGCCCAGCCCCTCTCGCCGGCGGAGCTCGCCGCCCTCGAGCACGCCTTCGCCTCCGACTCCGGCTCCGAAGCCTACCGCCCGCTCGCCGAGGCCTATCTCGGCATGAAGCGCTTCATGGAGGCGATGGTCGTCTGCAAGAGGGGCGTGAAGGGCCACCCCGGCGACGTCTCGGCGCGCGTGCTCCTGGCCCGGATCTACGCCGCGCAGGGAAAGAACAAGAAGGCCGTCGAGGAGCTGGCTGCGGGGCTCGCCCTGGACCCGAAGCACGTCGCCGCGAACCGGATGCTCGGGCTCCTGCAGCTCGAGCTGGGCGAGAAGGAGCCTGGCCTCGCTGCGATCCGGCGCGCTCATGAGGCCGCACCGGCGGATCCGGAGACGCTGGAGGCCATGCGCAAGTGGGGGCTGTTGCTCGCGCCGGCGCAGCCGACCGCGAAAGCGATCGGGACCGCCCCCTCGACTCCGACCCCGATCGCGTCAGCGACGCCGACCCGTACCCCTGCCTCGTCCGCGCCCCCGACCTCCGCCACCGTGCCGGCGACCGAGGCCGCCCTGGATGGCGACGGCACGCCGCCTGTCCTGTACCCACCGGCGTCGGCCTCCCCCCCACCGCCCGCCCGCAACGCGGCCTACGCGGAGGCGCTCGCCGATCGCTACGCGACCCGCGAGTTCCCGCTGAACGGCAAAGGCGTGGCCCCGGCGAAGCGCTCCCGGACGCGGCTCTTCGTCACGGTGGGGCTCGGCCTCGCGCTCGTCCTGGCGCTGGGCGGCTACGGGATCGTGAGCTCCATGCGCAAGGCGCGCGAGGTGGAGATCGACCGGCTGCTGAAGGAGGCCCGGGAGCTCCTCGAGAAGGACAGCTACGCCTCCTACAAGGAAGCCGGCAAGCGCTGCGAGGCCATCCTGGCGCGCGATCCAGACTCCATCGGCGGGCACGCCTACCTGGCCTACGTGGATGCCATTCGCTGGGGCGAGCACGGTGAGAGCGAGGGGCTACGGGACGAGGCGAAGAAGCACCTCGACGCCGTCGCGAAGCTGAAGCGCCAGCACTCGCACGCCATCGCCGCGGCGGCCTATCTGCGGTTCTACGGCGGGGACGTGAAGGGCGCCATCGCGGAGCTCAACCGCGCCATGGCAGGGCCCGAGGGCGCGAGCTCGCTGTTGCGGGGCGTGCTGGGCGTGCTGCAGATGCAGGCCGGCGACCTCGACGCGGCGCGGGAAGCGCTGGGCATCGCGAGGCAGAGCGCGCCCGGCGACGTGCGCATCACCCAGATGCTCGCCGAGCAGTGGCGACGCCGCGGGCAGGGCTTCGAGGTCCAGGCCAACGCGCTCTACGACACGGTCCTCACGCGGCTCGCGCCCGATCACGTCCCGTCGCTGCTGGGCAAGGCGCAGCTCCTGCTCGACGCGGGCAAGCCCGACGAGGCTGGAAAGCGGATCGAGAAGGTGCTCGGCATGGGGCAGGGCGCCTCGCCCCGCCAGGCGGCCGTCGCCCTGGCGCTGCACGGCTCGGTGCTGCACGCGCAGGGCAAGGCCGAAAAGGGCGACGAGGAGGAGAAGCAGGCGCTCGCCAACGACGCCGGCAACCCGGAGATCTACGACCTCATCGGCCGCCGCAAGGCGCGCGGCGGGGATGTCACGGGGGCGGTGGAGTCGTTCCAGAAGGCCCTGGAGCTCGACCCCGGGCGGCTGCTCTTCTACGTCAATCTCGCGAACGCCTACCTGGCGCGGCCGAACGGGGCCAAGCAGGCGGTGGCGGCGCTGGAGAAGGCGAGCGATCGGGTGGGCACCGCCCGGGTGACGAAGCTCCTCGGCGACGCCTATCGCGCCGACGGCGACCTCGACCGGGCCGCACGCGCCTACGAGAAGGCGATCGGGATGGAGAAGACGTATCCCGAGGCCCGGGTCGCGCTCGCCCACGTGCTGCGCGAAAAGAAAGACTACGGCCGCGCCCTGGAGGAGCTCGACCGCGCCATCAAGGAGTCCACCGGGACGGCCGCCGGGAGCGCGGCGTCCGCCTGGGTGGAGCTGGGAGAGACCGAGGAGGCGCGCGGCTCGGCCCCGGACGCGGTGGAGCGGGCCTACACGAACGCGCTCAAGGCCGAGCCCACCAGCTGTCCCGCGCTGTTCTGGCTGGGGCGCAGCCGCTCCGACCGGAGCGGGCGCGTCTACAACCCGCCGCTCGCCACGCAGATGCTCTCCGACTACCTGCGGCTCTGCCCCAAGGCGCCGCGTGCCGGCGACGCCCAGCGCATGCTCGCGGCGCTGCAGCAGCCCCCCGCGCCGGCCCGGGCCCCCGCCCAGCGCCACCGCCGCCGCTAACCTCCTACTCGGGCGCGAGGGACACGCGGGCCGTCTGCGTCGCGAGCTCCTTCGCGAGCGCGAGCCGGAGCGCCACGTCCGCCGGGCGGAGGAGCCCGGCCGCCTGCAGGCCCTCGTGCTTCTCCTTCACCACGGGCGAAGCCAGGTAGGCGTGCATCGCGTCCTTGAGGAGCTCCTGCAGGACGTCCTTGCGCGGCGCGGCGGTGTGAGCCGCGGTCAGCGAGAGCTCGAGGGTGAGCCGCATCGACGTCCTCCCGGCGCGCCCCTCTCAGCGAAGGGAGGGTGCGAGGTGGTACAGCATGGCGTACACGACGACGCCCGTGACCGAGACGTAGCTCCAGATCGGAAACGTGAAGCGGGCGATCCGCCGGTGCGCGGGGAAGCGCGCGCCGAGGCCGAGCCAGAGGGTCCGCAGCACCAGCGGCAGCGCCAGGGCGGCGAGGACCGTGTGCGTGCCCAGGATGACGAGGTAGAGGGACTTCCAGGCGCTGCCTCCAGGGAAGCGGTGCGTGCCGGTGAGCGCCACCCGCGT
>JBBQEB010000172.1:0-7182 GCA_038320275.1 Myxococcales bacterium
GCGACAGCCAGCTGAGCGCCCACCAGCGCCCCAACGACCGCGTTGCCCAGCGAGGCCACTCGCTTGGCGTGGAGGTCGTCATCGAAGATGGAGGCGACGAGGTTCTGGACGCGGTTGGGTCGGATGGCTCGGGTGCGCATGTCCGGCACGATGATCCCAAGCCCGCGAAACTTCTACATCGCGCCCCATCCCTTGAACGTCGGGATGAGGGGATCGGTCAGGTTCGGTGGATCTCTTCTGCTGAGCAGAGGTAGGTCATTTCTCGTGAGCGGCGAAGACCGGACGCTTCCATCGGAAGCCTTAGGGGCCGCGAAGGGACGAGTCAATCGTTATTGCGCCTGGACTCGCGGTCGGATGACGTAGTTCCAATCGCCGTGGAACTCGTCTCGCTCGATGTTCAGCGCGCGGAACTCCTTCGCGGAAACCCGCTTGCCGATCGCGTAGTTCCGCCGGTCCAGTCGGGCGCGCACGACGAGGCCGCCGCGGTTCGTCGTATTGCTGATGAGGTTTACGATCGTCTCGAACGTGCGTAGCGGGCGCCCGCGCCAGTTCATCGCCGCTCGCGGCTAGGGCGCTCCCGAGCTGCCTGCGAGCATCTGCTCGATGTGCTCGAGGGTCCCGGCATCGAGCTTCACTCCAGACGCCCCGGCGTTCTCGTCGACCTGCTCCGGCCGCGTCGCCCCCACGATGGCGGACGAGACCTCGGCCCGGCGCAGCACCCAGGCGAGCGCGAGCTGCGACAGCGTCACGCCGAGCTCGGTGGCGATAGGCCTCAGGCGCTGCACGGCCTCGAGCACCGTCGTCTCGAGGCGCCCTTGCAGGAAGCCGCCCATCCTGGCGCTCGCTGCGCGCGAGTCCGGTGGCGGCGCCTGGTCCGGAAGGTACTTCCCGGTGAGGATTCCCTGGGCCAGGGGAGACCAGACGATCTGGCCGATGCCTTCCTTCGCGCACAGCGGAAAGACCTCCGCCTCCGGGTTCCTCCAGAGCATCGAGTACTGCGGCTGGCTCGACACGAAGCGCGCTCCCGGGAGCGCGAGCGCGGCGCAGATCTGGCTCGGGTTCCACTCGGAGAACCCGATGTAGCGCGCCTTCCCCTGCGCGACCGCCTCCGTGAGCGCCGCCATCGTCTCCTCGAGCGGCGTGTTGAGGTCGTAGCGGTGGCACTGGTACAGGTCGACGTGGTCGACCCGGAGCCGCTTCAGCGAGGCGTCGAGCTGCTTCCGGATCTGCGCCGCGGAAAGGCCGCTGTCCGCGGGTGACATCGGGAAGTACACCTTCGTCGCGAGCAGGTACCGGTCGCGCGGGATCCCGTTCAGCACCTCGCCCAGGAACGACTCGGCGGCACCGCCGGAGTAAACGTTCGCGGTGTCGATGAAGTTGATGCCCAGCTCGAAGGCGCGTCGGACGCACGCCTCGGCGCGCTCGGCCGCCACCCCACCGCCGTAGGTCAGCCAGGAGCCGAGGCTGATCTCCGACACCATGAGATCGCTGCTGCCGAGCTTGCGGTAGTGTATCGCAGGCAGGTAGTGCCCGTGCCGTCCGGTAGCACCTGGAAGGTGGGCAGCGCGGCGCCGTTCACCACGGTAGGCCCATGGCGGTCGCCATCACGCGCTTCCAGGCGGTGGTGCGTTCGACGAGAGACGCTTTTGCTGCCTCGCGCTTTGAGGGCCGAGTTCTCAGGCCTCAGCCGCTCCAGTTCTGCGCGCAGCTGCCCCGTGAGATTTACGCAGCCCTCGGGAACAAGTCGCCCGATGCCCCAAGTCCCACATCAGGCACTTCGAGGACCGCCGCCGCATGTGCTCGGCCCAAGTTGCAGCTGGCCACGTAAGCCTGCCGCAGTTCCTCGCGGAGCGCGGGCCAGAGAACCTCGAACTGGACGGGACCACCGAGCCGGCGCGTGCCTCGAAGGTGGCGCCGCGTCTCATCGTAACCGAACATGCGTTCAGTATAGCGAGAGCATCCCGCACCGCGCAAGGAATCGCTGCCGCCCCTCCGTCCTCGTAGTCAATGGACGCGGGGCCGGAATGGGCGACGCGGCGGCTGGCGCCTTCGCCATGCGCCTCATCGACGCCGGCAAGGTGCGGTGACCTTCGCGCTATTACCGTCCGTCCCGCACCACTCTGCGTCGGCATGCATCCGGGTGAACCACCACTACGCGCTGAGCTTCAACTCGCCCACACGCTCGAAGTGTTTGCGATTGCGTGTAAGCAAGACACCGTCCGTCGCGATGCACACGGCAGCGATCATATAATCGGCCATTCCAATGGGCTCGCCTCTGCTCTGGAGGTCGAGCCGGATCTCGGCGGCGATGCGCGCCTCCCCGAGGCCGAAGGGGAGGACCGTCATGGCCTCGAGCAGAAGCTCGACCGAGTCCTTCTGTCGCGGGGTACGAACGCCCGAGCGTAGCTCGAACGCCGTGATCGCGGTGGTCGCGAACCAGCTGCTCTGAAGCTCCAGCTCCACGCGGCGGGCGAAGTCGCCCCGGCCTCGCAAGTAGTCGATCAGCACGTCCGAATCGGCGACGATCATCGCCAGGTCCCGCGAAGTTCTCGGACCGAGCTCTCCAGGGCGTCCGCCTCGACTTCGCTGAAGCTCCCCCGGACCTCGAGCGCCTGCGCAACTGCGTCCTTCCGGGCCTGCTGGTGGTGGATATAAAGATCCAGCGCGTCACGGATGACGGACGAAAATCCCTTCTCGCCCCGCTGCGCAGAGAGTTTGAGGAGCTCTGCGCGCTGGGCGTCGTCGATCTCGATGGTCGTTCTCATGTCGAAAACATAACATGCATGTGCATGACCAGGGAGTGAGGTCCGCACAATACGATCCGCGCACCGGTCCGAGGCGAGAGCCGCGGCCACGGCTGGGGGTCCGAAGGCGCGTTCGACCGCCCCCGCGCGCAAAGGGCAGGGTGCGCAGCAGCGGACGGTACAGGGGAATCGGGTAGCAATGGCCCGGTCCGCCACGTACTACTCCCATCAAACGAGGCCAAGATACTGTAACTTAGACGTAAAAAATGGAGGCGCCGGGAATCGAACCCGGGTCCGAAAGACTTCACGAGACAGGTTCTACGCGCGTGTCCCGGAGCTTGTACGTGAGCGCCTGCCTCCGGGCCTGCCAGCGCTCACGTTCTCACCCTTTGGTCTCGACCCAGGCAAGGCGGTTCGCTTCCCGCCCAGGTCCAGCCGGAGCTGACGTCCGTACCCGTTACCCGGCGCTCACGGGGGGACGCGCGGCACTTTAGGCCGCGAGAGCCATGGGCTCGTTCGCGTTTCTGCGTGGTCTCGTTTTTACGTGGCCTCGTGACCAACCACGGCGCGCACCCGACGCGGTCCATCCTCCGTCGAAACCAGTTCGCCCCCAGAAGACCTTGCGAACCTGCTCCCTACTTAAGGCTCCGGCGCGGCGAGTCAAGCTGCTGCTCCTTCGCGCCGAAGCTCTGTGCCGGAGACGGTGCCTTGCCGGTCTTCAGGACCTCCCGCTCGCGGTCTGCATCCCCCCCGCCGGCCTGCGGCCGAAAGACGGCGCCTCCCCGAAAAAATCCGTCGCCGCCACGCCCAGCGCCTCGGCGATGGCGTCCAGGGTCGAGAGGGCGGGAGAGCGCTTTTCGCGCTCCAGCATCGAGATGTAGCTCATGCTCACCCGCGCTTTGTTGGCGAGCATGAGCTGCGAATGACTGCGGGCACGGCGCGCCGCCCGCACGTTCCGTGCCACGATCGTTCGAAGTCGCAAGTGCTGGTCTCCTGGTGCTCGGCTCGGCGTCGGCGGGTGCTCTCGAGCCCGTGACGCCGGTCCTTTGGGTTGGGAAGTGTGTCGAACGGTCGGACGACGGATAGGCCGGCGATGTTCCCGGCCCGGGGCGCTATGCTCCTCCGCCCGTGACCACCGACGATCGCGACAAGCTGATCGCCCGCGCGCAGGGAGGCGATGTGGTCGCCTTCGAAGCGCTCGTGACCGACCACCTGCCGATGGTGCACCGCTTCGCCCGCGCGTTCGCGTCGCTCCCCAGCGACGCGGAGGACCTGGCGCAGGATGCGCTGCTCAGGGTGTTCAGGAGCCTGCGCGCCTTCCGCTACCAGGCGGCCTTCTCCACCTGGCTGTACGCGGTGGTGCGCAGCGCTTACCTCGACGCCATCAAGGCGCGCGCCAGCAAGGGGCGGGCCCTGGAGGAGCCGGTGCGGCGTGCACATCTCCAGGCCGAGGGGGGCTCCCGGCCGGACGCGGACCTCGAGCGGCAGGAGGAGCGGGAGCGCCTCTGGGGCGCGCTCCGGCAGCTTCCGGCGGAGTTCCGGGTGGCGGTCGTGCTCTTCGACCTCGAGGGCTGCGCCTACGACGAGGTCGCGGCCATCGAGGGCGTGGCCGTGGGGACCGTCAAGTCCAGGCTGCACCGGGGAAGGGCGCAGCTGAAGAAGCTGCTGTGTGCCCCGCGGGGCAATGTCCTCCCGGCCCGGCGGGCGACCGCTGAGGACCCATCGCGGCCGGGAACCTTGGAGGCCTCGGCCTCGTCACACCACACGAGGGGCTCATGACGGAGACGGACCACACGGGCGACAGGGAGCTTTGCTGCCGCCTGCGCGAGCTGCGCTCGGAGGCACTGCCCCCCGGTTTCCAGGCGTCGCTTCACGACCGCCTCGTTCGCGCCGCCGCCCCGAGGCCGCTCTCCTTCTGGCGCCGCCTGCGTCTCCCCGAGCTGACGTCTTCGCGGACCTTCTGGTGGGCTTCAGGCGTCGCTACCGCTGCCGCGCTCCTCTTGTCGGCGACCGCGCTCCGGTCCCGCGAGGCCCCCGATGTCGCGCGCTCCGCCTCCGTGACGGTGGTGCCCTCCACCAAGGTGGCGGTGGTCCGCCTCACCCTCGCCGCCGACGTGGCGGTGGAGAGCGCAGACATCCGCGTGACGCTCCCGGCCGAGCTCTCGTTCTGGGGCGCGGACGGCAAGCTGCCGCAACGCTCCCTGGCGTGGTCGCAGCCGCTGCGGTCCGGGGACAACGAGATCTCCATCCCCGTGCGCGGACAGCACCCCGGCCGCTATCGCATCGGCGTCACCGCCAAGGTTGGCAACGAGTGGGTGGACGACGAGGTCGTGCTCGAGGTGACCTCGGGATGACGATCCGGCGAACCACGTCAGCGCTGGTCCTTTTCGCCGCGGCGATTGCGGCGGGGCCCGCGCCGGCGCTTGCGGAGGGCGCTTCGACACTCCAGGCCGAGTCGCGGGCCGCACCCAGGCCGGAGCCGCTCGCGCTCCAGCCGGCACGCATCCGCGCCTCCCACCGGGTGGACGTCATTGCCCCGGGCGAGCGGGTGGACAGCGTTCTGGACAAACTCCGGCAGGGCTCGAGGGCGACCGGCGCCGTCGAGCCGGGCCGCCCCGAGCGCTCGGCGCACCACGAGAACCGCGGCGGCGAGCGCGATGGCCATGACCGCGATGGTCGAGAGCGAGCGGCTTCCGGCGCGGCTCCGGAGGCATCGCGAGGGACCTCCCGCCCGCCCATCCGGGTCCCCATACCCGAACAGGGCGCAGCATCGTCCCAGGCGGACCGACCCCATCGATGAGGCTGGCCTGGGCCGTCGCGCTGGTGGCGGCGATGGGAACGACCGGACCGCTGGACGAAGCGCGGGCGGCGTTCGATCGCCAGGAGTACGCGCGCGCCGAGGCGCTCGCCCTGGCGGAAGCCCACCCGCCGCGCGAAGGGGCGGCGCTCTATCTGGTCGGCCTCGCCCGGTTCCGTGACGGGAGACCCGCGGACGCGCTCGCCGCGCTCGAGCTCGCCGGCCGCGCGCAGGACCCGCCCCCCGTTGGCCCCTGGCACTTCAATCGGGCCGCCTGCCTGTACGAGCTCGGGCGCTTCGACGAGGCGGAGGAGGAGTACCTCGCTGCCGCCGCCCTGGACCCCGAGCTCGCGCCAGTCTCGCTCGCCAACGCCGGATTCGCCGCTCTCGATCGCGGCGCCCTCGACCGCGCCCGCGCCCACCTCGCGAAGGCACGCCCCATCGCCGCCGGCCGGACGGCGGAACTGGTGTCGGAACTGGACGCGCAGCTCTCCCGTCCACCCGGCGAGCGTGGCCTTGGCGAAGGCGACCGTCCGCTGGGGGCCGGCACCAGCTCGCGAACGGGATGGGGCGCTCTTCTGCGCGTCGAAGGAGGATGGGACTCGAACGCGCTCCAGCTCCTGGCACTCTCGGAGGACGATCGTGCGGAGGAGGGGGGGGGGCTCGCGACGTCGAGCGCTCTCACCCTCGTCGGCGCGGGGGTCGCCATCCGTCGGGAGGTGGGCGAAAGCGCGACGCTCGACCTCGCCTACGGCTTCGGCCAGCTCGCCTACCTGGAATCGGCCGCCGCGGACCGAAGCATCCAGCTCCACGGGATCGAGGCTGGGCTGGAGGTGTCGCTCGGGGACGGGCTGCGGGCTGGCGGCGCGCTGGAGGGCCAGCTTGCCTTCACCGGCCTGTCCGCCTTTCGCGGGATGCTGGCGGCCGGAGGGGCGCGGGCCTTCGGAGCGCTGGACGAGACGGCGCGCACCACGACGCGCCTCGAGCTCTCCTGGTTCACCAAGGCGAGCCTGCGGCAGGAGTTTGCCTATCTGTCGGGCAATCGCTTCGAGGGCACCCTCTCGCAGGAACTGCGCCTCAGGCCGGTCGTGCTCTCCATCTCCGGGCGCCTCGCGCTCGACCGCATCGGTGCGGCGCGAACATCCATGGCGCTCCCGGAGGAGGTGAAGGACTGCCTGGGATGCGCGCAGGAGCTGGTGGAGCCCTTCGGCTACGCGGCGACGGCACTGTTCGCGTCGGCGCGGGCAAGCCCCGCGCGCTGGCTCGAGCTCGCGCTCTCCTTCGGGATGGAGGGACGCAATTATCTCGAGGACGACGCGCTCTTCCTGCGGCGGGCCGACGGCAGCGCCCAGGAGCTCGAGCGGCGGCAGCGCCACGACCTGCGCCTCTTCGCGGGGGAGGTGGTCACGCTGCGCGTGACCCAGAGCTTCTCCATCCTCCTGCGCCACGACCTGGTGGTGGACCGGTCCAATCTCGACGGCACAGCCTCGGAGGAGGACGAGGGCGCCTGCGGGATCCCGGAGATGCGCTGTCAGCTCCGCGCGGTGAACCACGCCTTCAACAAGAATGTGGTCACCGTAGGGACGCAGCTCGCCTGGTGAGGGCTCACGCGCCGCGCGCCCCAGCCTCGCGGGCGCCGCG
>JBBQEB010000173.1:0-7182 GCA_038320275.1 Myxococcales bacterium
CCGCCGCCAGCCGTTCGCGCCACCCCGGCACCGCCGCGGCGAGGGCTTTCGGGTCGAGGTGGCCGGCCGGCCCGCGCCAGCCCTGGCGGCGGTCCACCGCGCGAAGCTGCGCTTCCACCGACCTCTCCGCAGCGCGCTGCAGCCCCGGATCCATGGCGACGTCGACCACCAACCCGTCGGTCTCGACCCGCTCGGCACCGTACTGCGCGTCGAGGTAGCGCCGGACGGCGTCGGCATACCAGGCGCCCGGCGGCTCCTCGGAATGGCTGGCGACCGCGATGGGCCGGGCCGCCTCGGCCTCCGCCACCTTGGGGGTGAGGAAGCCCTCCTCGGTCATGCGCCGCAGCACGTACCGCTGCCGCTCCTTCGCGGCCTGCGGATGCTTCACCGGACTCAGGCGCTCGGGCGACTGGATGAGCCCGGCGAGGATGGCTGCTTCACCCACCGTGACGCCGCGCACGCTCTTGCCGAAGTAGAAGCGGGAGGCCTCCTCGACGCCGTAGCGGCGGTGCCCGAAGTAGATCTGGTTGAGATACAGGTAGAAGATCTCGTCCTTCTCGAGATTCTGCTCGAGCCGCCTCGCGAGCACGACCTCCTTCAGCTTGCGGGTGAAGCGCTGCTCCTTGGAGAGGAGGAAGGTCTTCACCACCTGCTGGGTGATGGTCGAGCCGCCGCAGTAGGTGTGCCCGCGCACCGCGTTCTTCACCGCGCAGCGAGCGATGGCGAGGTAGTTGAGCCCGGAGTGCTCGTAGAAATGCGCGTCCTCCGACGCGAGCACGGCCTTCTTCATCACGTCGGGGATCTCGGCGAAGGGCACCACCGTCCGGCGCTCGCGGTAGAACTGGAACACCTCCTTGCCGCCCGTCCCGTAGACGTGCGTGGCGGTGAGAGGCTGGTAATCCTTGAGGCTCTGGAACTCGGGGAGCGCCTCGGTGGCCCCGAGGAGGAGGGTGCCGCCGCCGAGGCCGCCGCCCAGGAAGAGGAGCGTGACGGCCAGCGCGCGCATCGCGCGGCGGGGCCACGCGGGCGACGCCACCGGGGCCGTGCGGGTGGGGAGCGGCCTGTCGAAGGGCATGTCCAAGAGGGGCGATCTCGCGGACCGAACCTACCGGCATCGGGCTCGAAGGGGAATACCTGCGCTCCGGGGTCGGGGCCCAGGGCTTTTTCTTTGACAGAGCCCTCCATCGGCGAGACAAACCGGACATTCTCGGACTGTGCCGCCGGTTCGCCGGAAGGAGACCACGATGCGCCGTGCCCTGTTCCTCTCGCTGTCGCTGACCGCCCTGGTGCTCGCGGGGTGCCCCTCCAAACCGAAGAATGGTGAATGCAAGTCGAGCGGTGACTGCAAGAGCCAGGAGGGCTTCGGGAAGACCTGCGTCCAGGGCCGCTGCCAGGAGTGTGGGGCCGACACCGACTGCAAGGCCGGGTTCTCCTGCCGCGACGCCAAGTGCGCCCCGCGTCCGGAGTGCGACCGCAGCGAGGATTGCGGCTCGGGCAAGGCCTGTGAGGCCGGGCACTGCATCGCAGCCGCCCCGAAGGCCGAGTGCGATAGCGACGCCACCTGCGGCTCGGGCCGCGCCTGCGAGTCCGGGCGCTGCATCGCCAAGGTGGACGACGCCACGTCAGCGGCTGCCGCGGTCGCCAAGTGCGGCGGCGAGGAGCATGCAGTGCGCTTCGCCTTCAACCGCTCCGACCTCGACGCCCCCGCCCGCTCCTCCCTGGAGGGCGTCGCCTCTTGCCTGAAGGCCGTGCGGGGCGCCCGCGTCCTGGTCGAGGGCCACTGCGACCAGCGCGGCACCACCGAGTACAACCTGCACCTCGGCGAGCGCCGGGCGGAGTCGGTGAAGAAGTACCTCCTCAACCTGGGCGTCGACGCGGGCGCGGTGAAGACGACGAGCTACGGCAAGGAGCGGCCCGTCTGCGAGGAGAGCACCGAGGACTGCTGGTCGCGTAACCGGCGCGGCGTGGTCAAGCCCGAGGGCGCGGACCGCTCGTGAGGAAGGCCGCGCCGGCGCTGCTCCTCGCCCTCGCGGGCTGCTGGGTCCCCGTCGAGCGGGGACGCCACATGGAGGCGCGCATCAGCCGCCTCGAGGGTGAGAGCGAGCTGTCGGCGCGGCAGCTCGACGAGCAGCGCGCGGCGGTGCGCGAGCGCATCGCTGCCGTCGACGTGAAGCTCGTCGAGGTCACCAAGAAGATCGAGGAGCTCAACACCACCGCCCACCGGACCGGCGCCGACCTGGCCGTGAACCAGGACCGCCTCACCGAGGAGGTTGCCCAGCTCCGCGGGCAACTGGAGGAGGCGACGCACCGGCTGGAGGGGATGGACCGGACCGTCGCCCAGACCAAGACCGACAGCGACGCCCGCTTCGCGGCGCTCAAGGGCTCGGGAGCCCTCGAGGAGTATGAGTCGGGCCGCAAGGCGGAAGCCCTCCAGCGCCCCTCCGACAAGGGAGCCTTCCTCGCCCTGGCGCAGGACCAGGAGTCGAAGGGCGAGCGGGGCGTGGCACGCCGCCTCTACGAGGAGTTCGCGAAGAAGTGGCCGAGCGACCCCCGCGCGGCCGACGCACACTTTAGGCTCGGCGAGCTGTGGTACGGCGACCACCGCTACCGCGAGGCCATCCTGGAGTACGGCAAGGTGGCGCAGGACTTCCCGCGCTCGGACAAGGCGCCCGACGCCATGCTGCGCACCGGCGAATCGATGCTGGCCCTCGATCTGCGCGACGACGCGCGGAGCATCCTCGAGGAGGTTGGGAAGCGCTACCCCAGGTCCACCGCCGCGACCCGCGCACGGGCCCGCCTCGCCGAGCTGACGCCGAAGAAGAAGGCGCCCGCCAAGAAGCGGTGACCGGGCGAACGGTCCCGGAGGGCTGCCGGCGCCGGGCTGGCGCACGCTGCGCAGCCCCCGTCACGCCTCGTCGTCGGCCTCTGCCCGGGCGCCTGGCTCGCGCCCCTCGTCCTGCAGGCCCCACTGGCCGATCCGCTTCATGACGGTGCTCTTCGCGATGGCGAGCTCCTTCACCGCCGCTGCGCGCTTGCCCCGGTGCCGGCGCAGCGAGAGGCGCAGCGCCTCGCGCTCGATCTCCTCCAGGGTGAGGCCGCGCACGTAGAGGTTGTCGTCGTCTCCGGCGACGGGCCCGCCCGCGCGGACGTCGTCGAACACCACCGCTTCCTCCCCGATGGTGAGCCCATCGGCGCGGAGGAGCAGCGCGCGCTGGACCACGTTCCGGAGCTGACGCACGTTGCCGGGCCAGCCGTGACCCTCGAGCTTCGCGAGCGCCGCCTCCGAGAAGCGCAGGCCGAGGCCGCGAGGCGCGGCGCGGCCCAGGAAGTGCTCCGCCAGGGGCCGCACGTCCGAGCGCCGGGCCCGGAGCGGGGGGATGGTGATGGGCATGACGCAGAGCCGGTAGTACAGGTCCTCGCGGAACTTTCCGGCCCGGACCTGCGCGCGTAGGTCGCGGTGGGTGGCCGCGACGATGCGCACGTTCACGGTGAGCGGGCGCGAGGCGCCGACCCGCTTCACCTCGCCCGACTCGAGCGTCCGGAGCAGCTTCGGCTGGAGCTCCGGCGAGAGCTCGCCGATCTCGTCGAGGAAGATGGTGCCCCCGTCCGCCTCCTCGAAGGCGCCCTTGCGCAGCCGTTCCGCGCCGGAGAAGGCGCCCCGCTCGTGCCCGAAGAGCTCGCTCTCGATGAGAGTCTCGGCGATGGCGGAGCAGTTCACGGCGATGAAGGGCGCCTCGGCGCGCGGCGAGAGCCGGTGCAGGGCACGGGCAACCAGCTCCTTGCCGGTGCCGGTGTCGCCCAGCACCGCGACCGCGGCGTCGGAGGCGGCGACGCGCTCCACCAGCTCGAAGAGCCTGTGCATCGCTGGATCGCGCGAGACCATCCCCTCGAAGGGCGGCGGCGGTCCATCGGGCGGCGCGGTGAGCGCCTCCAGGATCAGCTCCGCGTCGCCCAGGAGGAGCGGCACGTCGAGGGGCAGCTCCGCGGAGGTGACGCGCACGCCGGCGAGGAGGGTGCCGTTGGTGGAGCCCGCGTCGCGCACGCGCCAGGTGGTGCCCCGGCGCTCCAGCCTGAGGTGGCGCGCGGACACGAAGGGATCGTCGAGCACGACGTCGTTCGCAGGATCCTTTCCGACGGAGACCGCATCGCCGTGCAGGACGAGCGCCCGCTCGCGGCCGCGCTCCCGGATGCGCAGCCGGACGGTGTTCCCGGGAACGTCCTCCCGCGCCCGGACGACCGTGCCGCCCGCCGCCGCGGTGAGGCCGCCCCCTCCTTCCTCCTCCGTCGCGTCGCGAAAGAGGGCGCTCCAGGCGCCCAGCGAGATCTCGCTGCCGTCCTGGAGCACCGCCTCCGCCACCGGCGCGGCCCCGACCCGCGTTCCGCGTCCGGAGCGGTCGCGGAGCACGTAGCGTCCCCCCTCCAGCTCGACGTCGGCCTGCAGGCGGGATATCCCCGGGTCGGGAAGTGAGACGTCGCACTCCGCGGCGCGGCCGACGGAGGTGTGCTGCGAGAGGGCCACGCGGAGGAGCTCCTCGCCGTGGCGGAAGAAGGCGAGCTCGGGCATGGCGGCGGACCCTACTCGGCGGGTCGCGCGCAGCGAAGGATCGGGTTGCCCGAATGGGTCTAGGACCCGCCGGCGAGCTCCGCGAAGGCGGGGTCATCCTCGAGGCGCTCGAACATCCGATCCCCCTGCAACCACTCGCGAACCTTGGGCGCGTCCAGCGCCACCGCCCGGCGAAGCGACTCGAGCGCCAGGTCGGACTTGCCCCACAGGGCGTACAGGGCAGCCAGGTTGTAGTGCAGCAAGAGGTCGTCCGGAGAGAGCTCCCGCGCTCGCGTGTAGGCCCGTTCCGCCTCCGCGTAGAAGCCCTTCTCCGCGTAGCAGATGCCGAGGTCGAGGTGAGCCTCGAATCCGTCCGGCTCCAGGGCGACCACCTCCCTGAGGAGCCCGATGGCCGCGCGGTGGTCGCCGTCCTCCATCAGGATCGCGGCGAGCTCGTGCCGGGGGAACGCATCAACCGGATCGAGCTCGATCGCGCGTTGAAGCTCGCGCCGAGCGTCCTCCAGGTTGCCCTGGTCGGCGTAGGTGATCCCGAGGTTCAGGTGGGCGTCGGGATGGGTCGGATCGGCGGCGATGGCCTGCTGGTACTCCGACACGGTCATCTCGGGGCCGTGGGAGCTGAGGAAACAGGCGAGATTGTAGTGGCCGCTGGCGCTGTCCGGCTCGAGCGCCAGCGCCGCCAGGTACTCGCCGAGGGCTTCCCGGTAGAGCTTCTTCTCCGAGTAGACCGTGGCGAGGTTGTCGTGCGCGTGGGCGGAGGAAGGATCGAGCGCGATGGCCTTCTGGAATTCCTTGATCGCCTCGTCGAGCCAGCCGCGATCGGCGAGCTCGATGCCGCGAGAGTTGTGCTCGTCGGAGCGGCCGATGGGGCTCTTGTCGCGGCTCACGTGGTTTCCAGGGCGCCTCACGGCGGCGCTCTCCTCCCCGATCTAACGGAGCCGGGCGAGCCGTCCAGCGCCTTCCCGCGAGGCGCTGGCACGCGGCGGCCCACCGGGAGGCGCTCCGGGGTAAGGTGCTCGCGTGATGCGCCTGCCCTTGCGCGTTCTCGCCCTCGCGGCGGCTGCCGTCGGTTCCGCCTGGATCGCGTCTCGCCTGACTGCGCGCGGGCCGTCCGACGCGGAGGTCATCCGGGAGCTCCTCGCGGCGGGCGCGCGGTCGGCGGAGGAGGGCAGGGCGACCGAGGCGGTGCAGGCGCTGTCCCGCCGCTTCGACGGCGAAGGTCCAGGGCCGCTCGACCGCGAGGGCGTGGCGAGGCTCATCGCGCTGGAGTCGCGCCGCGACGCCACCACGCTGATGGCGGTGACCGGGAGCGCGGTGGCGGTGGACGGGGAGGGCGCGCGCGCGGTGTCCGACCTCGTCCTGGCGCGCGGGAAAGCCGGGAAGCCGCTGGAGGCGCTCGCTCCGGGCGAGGCGAGCGCGTGGCGCGTGACGTGCGAGCTGCAGAGGGAGGAAGGCGCCTGGCGGGTGGTGAAGGCGCGCTGGCGCCAGGTTGCGCTGCCGGAGGCGATCGCCGGGGAAGCGCAGCGCCAGGCGGAGCTCACCGCGCCGCGGTGAAGGGGAGACTGCACGCGATGGCCCTCTACACCCCGCTCTCCCCCGGGCAGCTCGCCAGCGTCCTCGCGCACTATGGCCTCCCGCCTCCGGAGCGGACGCTTCCCGAGCCCAAGGGCAGCGTGAACACGAACTACCACCTCTGGTCGGGCGGCCGGCGCTGGTTCCTGCGCGTGAACGAGGGCAAGACGGCGGAGGACGTGGCGTTCGAGGCGGACGTCCTCCGGTTCTTGAGCGGGGCGGGCTACCCCGCCGCGGGGCTCGTTCCTACCCTCGACGGCGCTGCCCAGGTGGAGGTCGCCGGGCGCCCGGCCATGCTCTTCGCCTTCTCGCCCGGGTGGGAGCTCGAGCGCATCGACGTCACGCCCGCCCGATGCCGGATCGTGGGCGGGGCGCTCGGGCGGCTGCATGCGCTGTCTCCCCGCTTCCCCGGCGCGAGGCCGAACCCGTACGGCTGGGAGCGGGTGGCTGCGTGGGTGGGGGAGCTCCTGCCGGACGGCGGCGGCGATCCCTGGGTGCGCCCCGCGCTGCCGATGCTGCAGGAGGAACTGGAGGCGTCGCGCGCGCTCCCCGACGCACCGCGCGGCCTGTGCCACGGCGACCTCTTCCTCGACAACGTGCTCTGGAACGGCGAGGGGATCTCCGCCATCCTCGACTGGGAGATGAGCTGCGTCGATGCGCTGGCCTACGACCTCGCGGTGGCGCTGAACGCGTGGTGCTACGGCGAGGGGTTCGAGCCGGCCCTGACGCGCGCGCTCATGGGCGGGTACGGGGAGGTCTGCTCGCTGGCGCCGGCCACCGCGGCGGCCCTCCACCCTTACGCGCGGTACGTGGCGCTGCGCTACACCGCCTCGCGCATCCACGCCTTCCACTTCGCGGCGCTCACCGCGGACAGGCTCGCCTGGAAGGATTGGACCCGCTACCGCGACAGGCTCGCGGCGCTGCGGGCGATGGGACCCGAAGGTTTCGCCGACCTCATCGAGAGTCGCTCATGATGCGCCCGGCGGCCGGCGGGATGTCACTCGGGGGGCGCAGCTCTCCTCAGTTGCGCCTGGTGGGACGCGACTGGG
>JBBQEB010000174.1:0-7169 GCA_038320275.1 Myxococcales bacterium
GGCGGTGTCCTCCTTTCGATTGGACGAGCTCGGCCGCGACGTGGTGCTTGTGAACCACCACCTCTTCTTCGCCGACCTGGCCATCCGCACCTCCCGCGCCGGGGTGGAGGTGCTGCCGCCCTACGAGGCGGTGATCTTCGACGAGGCGCACGCGCTGGAGGACGTGGCCACGGCGTACTTCGGGCTGGCGGTGTCCTCCTTTCGATTGGACGAGCTCGGCCGCGACGTGGTGCGCTCGCTCGCCGATCGGCCGGATCTCCAGACCCTGGTGAAGGACCGCACCGCGGAGCTCGACCGGGCCTCGGCGCGCTGGTTCGAGGGCGTGGCCCGGGCGCTGCGGGGGGCCGCGCGCGGCGGCTGGCGGAGAGGGCCTGGGCCGAGCCGGGGCTCCGGCGCGGCGGCCGGCGCGGGTGGGGAGGACGTGCGCACCGAGCTCACCCGCGAGATGCTGGCGCCGCTCGCGCCCGATGCAGACCGGCTGGCCGGCGCGCTCGACGACGTGCGCGAGCTCTTCGTCGATGCGGAGGCTCCCGGGCTCGCCGCGCTCGGGCGGCGCGCCTCCGAGCTGCGGGCCGAGCTGGCCGCGGTCACCGCGCTGGGCGAGCCATCCCACGTCTACTTCGGGGAGGTGCGCGGGCGGGGCGTCTTCCTGCGCGCGGCCCCGGTGCGGGTGGGCGAGGAGCTGGTGGAGCGGCTCTACCGCCGGGTGGACACGATCGTCTTCACGAGCGCCACCCTCGCCGCCGCAGGGCGCCTCGACTACTTCCGGCGCGAGGTGGGGCTCGCCCCCGAGCTCGACGTGACGGAGGCCATCTACCCCGGGCCGTTCGACTACGCGACGCAGGCCGCACTGGTCGTTCCCCAGGGGCTTCCGGAGCCCGCAGACCCGGGCTTCTTCGCCGCCGCCGCCGCGGCCATCCGCGAGCTCACCGCCATCACCGGCGGCAGGGCCTTCGTGCTCTCCACCTCCAACCGCGGAATGGTGCTCCTGCGGGACCTCCTGCGCGACCTGCCCTACCAGCTCCTGCTCCAGGGCGAGCGGCCCAAGGGAAAGCTCCTCGAGCTCTTCCGTGAGAGCCCGTCCGTCCTCTTCGCCACCCAGAGCTTCTGGGAAGGGGTGGACGTCGCGGGCGAGGCGCTCTCGCTCGTCGTCATCGACAAGCTGCCCTTCGCTCCCCCGGGCGACCCCATCGGCGCGGCCCGGGGGCGGGCGCTGGAGGAGGAGGGGCGCGACGCCTTCGCGGAGCTGACGGTGCCCGCGGCGGCGCTGGCGCTGAAGCAGGGGTTCGGACGGCTCATCCGCAGCAGGGCCGACCGGGGACTGGTCGCCGTGCTCGACCGGCGCCTGGTGACGAAGGGTTACGGCCGCGTCTTCCAGGCCACGCTCCCTCCCGCGCCGCTCCTGCGCGGGCTCGAGGAGGCTCGCCGGTGGTGGGAGCGCGGCGGCGGCAAGGGGCCGGTGTAGGGCTGGTGTCCCTGGATCGCGGGACGCGCCGGGGTCTACACTCGCCCCTCGCCCGTCCGGACGAGAGCGCCCCGAGGATCGATGGTCGCCTTCAATCCCGAAGCCCGCGAGATCGCGCTCAAGGTCGTCTATTACGGCCCCGCGCTGTCGGGGAAGACCACCAATCTCCAGGCGCTGTTCGCGAAGATCGATCCCAGGCTACGGGGGCGGCTCATGACCCTCGACACCAAGGACGACCGCACCCTCTTCTTCGACATGATGCCGGTCTTCTTCCGGGCCGGCTCGGGCGTGAAGGTGAAGCTGAAGCTCTACACCGTGCCGGGCCAGGTGATGCACGCGTCCACCCGCAGGATCGTGCTCCAGGGCACGGACGGGATCGCCTTCGTCGCGGACGGACGACGCTCCGAGGCCGCGGCGACCCTCACCTACTGGACGGACATGCTCGAGAACCTCGCCTCCAACGGCCTCGACGCGGCGGCGCTGCCCATCGTGGTCCAGCTCAACAAGCGCGACCTGCCCGGCGCGCGCGGCGAGGACGAGGTGGAGGAGCTGTCACGGACCGTGAAGCCGGTGGTGGTGCCCGCCGTCGCCATCCGCGGCGAGGGGGTGGTGGAGACCTTGCACGCGCTCCTCTCCCTCGTCTACCGCTCGCTCGATGCGCGGGTGGGGCTCGACCGCGGCTGGGGTGTCTCGGAGGGTGAGTTCCTGCGCCAGCTCTTCCAGAACGTGGATCTCTCCGGGACGCACCTCGCAGCCCTGCCGGGAGGCGCGCCATGAGCCCCCTGCCCCCGAGCGTGCTGCAGGAGGACGCGCCCCTCGGCGACCTGCTCGACGTGAAGTCGTTCACCGAGGTCTGCCAGTCGTTCGCGGAGCTGTACCGCATCGGCATCAAGGTCTTCGACGCCGCGGGCCACAAGCTGGTCGACGTGAAGGTGGGCAGCGGCGACTTCTGCGGCGCGATCTGGAAGGGCGCGGAGGGGCGGGCGCGCTGCATCGAGACGGTGGGCCGCGTGAAGGACGGCGAGGTGCCGGAGGAAGCGCGCCCCACGGCGCTCGACTGCTTCTCCGGCTGCCGCTACGTCGTCCAGCCCGTCCTCTACGAAGGCGACGTCCTCGGCAGGATCGTGTTCGGGCCGTTCGTCCCGGAGGAGCTGGCCGGCCTCCCGGCGGCGCTCGCCGCGGCCGCGCCGGAGCTCGATCCCGTCGAGGCCGCCGCCTCGCTGGCCCGCATGCGGCGCGTTCCCGCGGGCACGGCCGAAAAGGTGCTGAAGCACTTCGCCGAGGTGCTCGACGTGCTGGTGTTCAGCGGGCACAAGAACCTCCTCACCGGCAGGCTGCACATCGAGGCGGTCCAGGAGAGCTACCGGGAGCTGCAGGAGAAGAACCGGGCGCTGCAGGAGTCGTTCACGAAGCTGAAGGAGCTCGACCGGCTCAAGTCGAACTTCCTCGCCACCATGAGCCACGAGCTGCGCACGCCGCTCACCAGCGTCATCGGCTACTCCGACATGATGCTGGAGGGCATGGCCGGCCCGCTCTCCCCGCCGCAGCGGGAGTACGTGGGCATCATCATGGAGAAGGGAGAGAACCTGCTCCAGCTCATCAGCTCCATCCTCGACATCACCAAGATCGAGGCGGGCCGGGTGCGGCTCGCCCTCACCGAGGTGGAGCTGGGCCAGGTCATGCGGGACGCCCTGTCCACCGTGGTCCCGCTGGCGCGCAAGAAGAGCATCGACATCTCGTGCGAGGCGGCGCAGGACCTCCCGCGGGTGATCTGCGACCGCGAGAAGGTGCGGCAGTGCCTGGTGAACCTGCTCTCCAACGCGCTGAAGTTCACCCCCGCGGGCGGCGCGGTGAGGCTGGGGGCGCAGGCCGTCCCCGGCGGGCAGATCGCGATCTCGGTGGCGGACACCGGCATCGGCATCTCCGAGGAGCACCTGCCGCGGGTGTGGGAGGCGTTCTACCAGGTGGACGGCTCCGCCACGCGCGAGTACGGCGGGGTGGGACTCGGCCTCGCCATCGTGAAGAGCTTCGTCGAGGCGCACGGAGGCGAGGCGCAGGTCCGCTCCACGCCCGGCCAGGGCTCGAGCTTCACCATGGTGCTGCCGGAGCGTCCCGCGGTGGCGGCCCCGCGGGCGCTCGCGATGCGCGAAGCCGTCTGAACCAGCTTGACGGAATTCGACCTCATCGCGCTCTTCACGCGCGGCGCGCCTCGCGCCGGAGAGGGCGTCCGCCTGGGGATCGGCGACGACGCCGCGCTCCTCCGCCCGCCCGCCGGCGAGGACCTCGTCATGACGGTCGACGCCGTGGTGGAGGGGGTCCACTTCGACGGTGGGTTCAGCCCGGCGGAGGTGGGCTGGAAGGCCCTCGCGGTGAACCTCTCCGACCTCGCCGCGATGGGGGCGCGCCCGCTGTGGGCGCTGTGCGCGCTCGCCACGCCGCCGGACGCCACGCGCCGGCTGGCAGGTGTGGGGCGGGGGCTCGCACGCTGCGCGCGCGTCCATGGCATCGCGCTGGTGGGCGGGAACGTCACGCGCGCGGAGAGCCTCTCCCTCACCGTGACGGTGGTGGGCGCCGTGCAGAGGGGCGCCGGGCTGCGCCGCTCCGGCGGCCGCGCGGGCGACCTGCTCCTCGTCTCGGGGACCCTCGGCGACGCGGCGCTCGGCCTCATGGACGGGGCGACCGCGCCGCTCCTGCGCCGCCAGCGCACGCCCACGCCCAGGCTTGCGCTCGGCCAGGCGCTCGGGGGCCTCGCGCGGGCCGGGCTCGACGTCTCCGATGGCCTCCTGCAGGACCTCGGGCACCTGTGCGCGGCGAGCGGCACGGGCGCAGTGGTCCGGGCGGACCTCCTGCCCCTCTCGCGCGCCGCGCGCCGCGCCTTCCCGCCCCCGCGCGTCCTCGAGGCCGCCCTCGGGGGCGGAGAGGACTACGAGCTCCTTGTGGCGGTCCGCCCGGGCGACGCCGCCCGCGCCGAGGCGGTCAGCCGCCGTGTGGGCGTGCCGCTCACGCGGATCGGCGAGCTCGTCCCTGGACGGTCGGTGAAGGTGGTGGACGGTGCGGGGCGCGCCCACCGCGCCGCACGCCAGGGGCACGATCACCTTGCCGCGGAGGCGAAAGCGCACATCCGCCGCCTGGACGGGCCGGGTGGCGGGGCATAGCATCGAGGGTGCCAGCCGCTCGGCCCGCCGCCGCGCGCGAACGGCCCCGAGCGAGGACAGCGTGGCGAGAAGCTCCCGCGAATGGCGGACAGAGTCGACGCGGCCCAGCGCCCGATCGGCGGGCAGTGCCCCGCACCTCGTGGCCATGCGCGGGCGCGGTGGCGAGGCGCCCTCTCTGGCCGCGCCTCCGGCCGGGATCACGGTCTCGCTGCAGGTCGAGATCATGGTCTCGTACCTCCTGCTCGGGGCGGCGCTGATCGTCGCCATCCCGGCCGTCTCCGAGCGGGTCCACGAGCCCCTGCTGGCGGTCGCGGCCGTGCTCGCGCTGACGGTGGCGCTGGGCTGGGGGCTGACCCTCGCGCTGGCGCGCGTGAGCCGCCTCGCCCGGCTCAAGGCGTCGGCGATCGAGATCAGCCGGGGCGACCTCTCGAAGAGCGTCGCTCGGGACGGCCGGGGGCGGGTGCGCGACGAGATCGACGACCTCGCGCTCTCCATCGCAGCCATGCAGGAGAACCTGCGCGACCTCGTCTCGCGCATCCAGGGCGCCGCCCGCTCGGTGGCGGACAGCGCCAACGAGCTCTCCACCTCCGCCGAGCAGGTGAACGCCTCCACCGACGAGGTGGCCCGCTCCATGGAAGGGATCGCGAGCGGCGCGGGCGAGCAGAGCGCTCTCGTGGAGCTCGCGTCGAAGGTGATCGGCGAGATGGCGGGCTCCATCGAGCGCACCGCCTGCAGCGCAGAGGAGGCGGCCCGGGCGTCGGCCGAGACCTCCGCCGGAGCCGCGCGAGGTGGCGAGGCGGCGCGGCTCGCGGGCGAGAAGGTGATGCGCGTGTTCGCTCGCATCGAGGCCGCCAGCGAGCAGGTGTTCGCCTTCGGCGAGCGCACCAAGGAGATCGGCAAGGTCGTCGACGTCATCACCAGCGTCGCGCAGCGGACGAACCTCCTCGCGCTCAACGCCACCATCGAGGCGGCGCGCGCCGGCGAGTACGGCCGCGGCTTCGCGGTGGTGGCGGACGAGGTGCGGAAGCTGGCGGAGAGCACCGGCCGCTCCGCCGAGCAGATCTCGGGGCTCGCCGCCGACATCTCGGGGCGCGCGGTGTCGGTGGTGGGCACCATGAAGGAATCGGTCTCGGTGCTGGGAGAGGGGCGCGAGGACCTGAACGCCATCATCCGCTCGATGGAGGACATCTCCCGGATCGCCGCCACCGGCGCCGACAAGGTGGGGGTGATCAGCCAGTCCGCGCGCGAGCAGCTCGAGGGCTCGGGCGACATGGTGGAGGCCATGGACCACATCTCCGACGTCGCCACCTCCAACGCTCGCGCCACCGAGGGCGTGCGCACCGCCACCTCCGAGCAGACCGCGGCGGTGGCGCAGATGGCGGGGGCGGCCCAGGAGCTCTCCAACCTCTCCCTGGAGCTGCAGAGCGTCGTGTCGCGCTTCCGGCTCGAGGCGGACGCGGACCCCCGCCGGTGAGCGACGGGCGGCACGTCGTCTTCGCCGCCGGAGGCCAGCGCTTCGCGCTTCCGCTGGAGGACGTGCGCGAGGTGGTGCCGGCCGCGCCGCCCTTCGCCCGCGTGCCCCGCTGCGGGCCGGAGGTGAAGGGCGGCATGAACCTGCGCGGGCGGGTGGTGGCGGTGGTGGACCTGGCGGCGCTCCTGCGGCTTCCGCCCGCCGCTCCGGGGGAGCCCGCCCACGTCGTGATCCTGGAGGCCGAGAGGCGGGCGCTCGGCCTTCTCGTCGGCGCGGTGCACGGGGTGGAGCCGCTCGCGCCGGACGAGGAGGGCGCAGCCGACGCGCCGGCCGGGGCCGGGGCCGGGCTCGTGCGCGGCGTGGCACGCGCCGGCGGCAGGAGCGTCGCCCTGCTCGACGTGGCGACGCTGGAGAGCCAGGTGAAGGCGCTCTTCGGCGCCGGGAGCGCTCGACCCGGCTGAAGCCCACCCGCCCTTTCGCCCGACCCCTCCGGATGTGTGCGTTCATGGTCCCCCCCGCCACACCCCGTCGCCTTGTTCGCCCCGACGGGCCGATGCTACGGTCCGCGATGCGCCAATCGGCCGATGGCGCTCGCGCGAGAGGATTGCACCCCCCATGTCGAAGCGAGTGCTCATCGTCGACGACGCCATCTTCATGCGCAGCATGCTCCGCGACATCCTGGCGGCCACCGGCGGCATGGAGATCGTGGGTGAGGCGGTGAACGGGATCCAGGCGGTCGAGAAGTACCGCGAGCTCCGGCCCGACCTCACCACCATGGACATCGTGATGCCGCTCCGGAGCGGCATCGAGGCCACCCGCGAGATCCTGAGGGGCGATCCCCGCGCGGTGGTGGTCATGTGCAGCGCGCTCGGGCAGGAGTCGCTCGTGATGGAGTCCCTCGAGGCCGGCGCGAGCGACTTCATCGTGAAGCCGTTCCGCCCGGACGACGTGCTGGCGGTGATGAAGAAGGTCCTCGCGGAGTGAAGCCCTCGCGCGCCGCGCCGCGCGCCGGAGTGGGCGGCGGATGACGCTGCCGATGGCCAAGTATCTCGGGCTCTTCGTCGCCGAGGCGCGGGAG
>JBBQEB010000175.1:0-7058 GCA_038320275.1 Myxococcales bacterium
CGCCGCGCACGAGGGCGCCAGCGCCAGCGTCCTCGATCGCCGTCGCGGCCAGGTACTGGTCGAGGTTCCAGGGGAGCCCGATCACCGGCCGCCCCTCGGCGAGGGCCTGGTAGCCCGTGCTGCTGCCGCCGTTGCTCACCACCACGCTCGACCTGCGTGCGGCGAGGTCGCCCGGCAAGAGGTCCGCCACGTGCACGTTGGGGGGCATCCCCGGAAGGCTCGCGCGCCCAGCCGTGGCGACGAGCAGGTTGACGGGGAGGCGCGCCAGGGCGGCCGCGACCCGCGGCAGGGTGTCGGCCTTTCCGGAGGAGCCGAGCGTCAGGTACACGCAGGGCCGCTCGGAATCGAGGCGCTCCCACCAGGAGGGCAGGTCCACGGCGGGCGACCAGGGCACGTGCCCGAGGTGATGATGGGTGGGCGGGAGGCTTCGAACCTCGGGAAGCCCCGGCGCGTCGGCGTACAGGGTGAGGTCTCCGGCGACCACGAGGTCGAGCAGGTCGGCGAAAGGGGGCAGGCCATGGCGCCGTCGCAGGCGGTTCATCGGCCGGACGAAGCTCCGGAGCACGAAGGGGAGCACCTTCGCGAACCCCTCCGCCGCGGCCCGCTCCCCCAGGAGCCGCACGATGGGGTGGTCGGGCAGAGGGAATCCAGAGCGCACGGCCAGGCGGTTCCAGTAAGCGTTGGCGAGCGCCGCATGAGGAACGCCCCGCAGCGGCGCGCTCACGAGGAGCGACCAGCGCAGGTCGCCCACCACCAGGGCAGGTCGCACCTCGTCGAGGAGGCGCAGGTCATCCTCCACGTAGCGCGCCAGGACGCGCCCGCCGTAGGCGTTGGCGCCGCGGGCCACCGCGCGCTGCACGCGCTCCGCGCCGATGCAGGGCAGCAGATGGCGCCGGAAGGTGGTGCCGCCGAACACGCGCTCGTCGAAGGCGGCGCACGCGAAGTGCACCTCGTACCGGGCCGGATCGAGCGCACGCCCGAGCGTCACGAGGCGCACCACCTGCGCCAGCGTGACCGCCTCCGAGACGAGGAGCACCCGCTTCACGCGCGCCGGCTTACCCGCGCAACGCAAGCCCGGCCATGAATTACGATCTGGTGCTGGTCGGCGGCGGCCTGCAGAACGCCCTCGTCGCGCTCGCCGCCCTGGCGCGCCATCCAGACGCGCGCATCGCCATGGTCGAAGCCGGGCCAGAGCTGGGCGGCTCGCACACCTGGTCGTTCCACGCAGGCGATCTCTCGCCGCGCATGGCGGCCGTGGTGGAGGGGCTCGTGGTGTGCCGCTGGCCGGCGTATCAGGTCGCCTTCCCCGGCCTGGAGCGGCGCATCGACCGTGCGTACGCCTCGATCACCTCGGCGCGCCTGCACGCCGTCCTCGTCGGCGCGCTGCAGCGGCCGGGCTGCAGGCTCCTGCTGGGGGCGAGGGCCACCGAGGTCCGGCCCGGGTCGGTCGCGCTCGAGGGAGGCGAGCGGCTCGCCGGGTCGACGGTGGTGGACGCGCGCGGACCGTCGGCGCCCGCGCAGGGCGACGGCGGCGCCGGGTTCCAGAAGTTCCTCGGCCTCGAGCTGGAGCTCCTCCGCCCCGCCCCGGGCCGCCTCGCGCTGCCGATGATCATGGACGCCCGCCTCCCGCAAGAGGACGGTTTCCGCTTCATGTACGCGCTGCCGCTCGCCCGCGATCGCATCCTGCTAGAGGACACGCTCTTCTCGGACGGGCCGGATCTCGACGAGCCGCTCCTCGAGCGCCGCATCCTCGCCTACGCCGGCGCGGCGGGGCTCGCCACGGGCAGGGTCCTGCGCCGGGAGCGCGGGGTGCTGCCGCTGCCGCTCGCCGCCCCGCGGATGCGGGTCGAGCCGGGGCTGGTAGAGGGCGGCTACCGCGGGGGCTGGTTCCACCCCACGACGGGGTACTCGCTCCCGGCGGCTGCGCGGCTGGCGGAAGCTCTGGCCGAGGCGCCCCCCGGAAGACCGGAGCCCGCCTCCCTGGCCCGCCTCCAGTCCGAGCACGTCGAGCAGGCGCGCTTCTTCGCGCTCCTCAACCGGCTCCTCTTCCGCGCCACCCCGCCGGCAAAGCGCTGGAACGCGCTGGCTCGCTTCCACCGGCTGCCGGAGGAGACGGTGGAGCGGTTCTACGCGATGCGCACGCGCCCCTCGGATCGGGCGCGCATTCTCCTCGGCCGGCCGCCGCGCGGGATCTCACTTTGGAAGGCGATGCGCGAGCTTCGCGCGCCTGGAGGGGGAGCATGACGGGACGCAGGGCAGCGGTGGTCGGAAGCGGCTTCGGTGGGCTGGCGGCGGCGGTGCGGCTGCAGGCCATGGGGCTCTCGACGGTGCTGTTCGAGCGGCGCGACAAGCCGGGGGGGCGGGCCTACGTGTACGAGCAGGACGGCCACGTCTTCGATGCCGGGCCCACCGTGATCACCGCTCCCGCCTGCCTGGAGGAGGTCTTCGCGGTGGGAGGGCGCAAGCTCGCCGACTACGTGGAGCTCCTGCCGGTGACGCCCTTCTACCGCCTGCGCTGGAGCGACGGCCACAGCTTCGACTACGTCGGGGACGGCGCGCGGATGGAGGAGCAGATCGCCGCACGCTCGCCGGGGGACGTGAAGGGCTATCGCGCCTTCGTCGACTACGCCCGGCGCGTGTACGAGAAGGGGTACGAGGAGCTCGCCGCGCAGCCCTTCCTGCGCTTCGCCGACATGGTGCGCGTGGCGCCTGACCTGGCCCGCCTCCGCGCCGACCGTTCGGTGTACGGCGCCGTGTCGCACTACGTCCGGGACGAGCACCTGCGGCAGGCGCTCTCCTTCCATGCGCTCCTGGTGGGCGGCAATCCCTTCGAGACGAGCGCCATCTACACGCTCATCCACTACCTGGAGCGGCGCTGGGGCGTCTTCTTCCCCCGCGGCGGAACGGGAGCGCTGGTGCGCGGAATGGTGAAGCTCTTCGAGGAGCTCGGTGGGGAGCTGCGCCTGTCGTCGCCGGTGGAGCGCATCCGGCTCTCCGGCACCGGCGGCCGGACGGTCCACCACCTCACCACCTCGCGCGGCGAGGAGGGGTTCGACGTCGTGGTGTCGAACGCCGACCTGCACCACACCTACGCGACCCTGTACGGCGGCACGCCCGGCGCCGACGCCACCCGCCGCAGGCTGGAGAGGCTGCAGTGGTCGATGTCGCTCTTCGTCCTCTACTTCGGGACAGACCGGACCTACGACCTCGCCCACCACACCATCCTCTTCGGCCCGCGCTACCGCGAGCTCCTCCGAGATATCTTTCACGGGGATGCCCTTCCGCCGGACTTCAGCCTCTACCTGCACGCACCCACGGTGACGGATCCCTCGCTGGCGCCCCCGGGCCGGGGGACGCACTACGTCCTCGCGCCGGTGCCCCACCTCGGCCACGCGCCGGTGGACTGGGCGAGCGAGGGACCGCGCTACGCGGAGCGAATCTTCGCCGCGCTGGAAGTGGTCATGCCCGGGCTGCGGCAGCACGTCACCACGCGGCGCTGGTTCACGCCTGCCGACTTCCAGACGGAGCTCGTCTCGTACCACGGCACCGCCTTCTCGGTGGCGCCGCTCCTCACCCAGAGCGCCTGGTTCCGCCCGCACAACCGCGACCCGCACATCCCGGGGCTCTACATCGTGGGCGCCGGCACGCACCCGGGCGCAGGGCTCCCCGGCGTGGTGAGCTCCGCGAAGGGGACCGCCGCCCTGGTGGCCCGGGACCTCGGGCTCGACCAGGGGAGGATCGCGCTGTGATCGCCGCACCCGCACCCTCCCCGGCGCCGGCCGGCCCGGCCGCCATCGACCTCTGCTTCGAGACCATCCGGCGCCACTCGCGCTCCTTCGCGCTCGCCTCGCGGCTGCTCCCGCGAGGCTCCCGGGCGGCGGCCGCGGTGGTCTACACCTGGTGCCGCCGCGCCGACGACACGGTGGACGAGGCGGCGTCGGCCGGCGACGCCGCGGCCGGCCTGCAGCGCCTGCGCTCCGAGCTCGAGGGCGTGTACGCGGGCCAGCCCGCCGCGGATCTTGCCCTGCGCGCCTTCGCGGAGGTGGTCCGGCGCCATGGAGTGCCGCGCTTCGCGCCCGAGGAGCTCCTCGCCGGGATGGCGATGGACCTCGATGGCTACCGCTACGCGCGCATGGACGACCTGCTCCTGTACTGCTTCAGGGTGGCGGGTACGGTGGGGCTGATGATGAGCCACGTGCTCGGCGTCTCGGACGCGCGAGCGCTCCGGAACGCGTCGCACCTCGGCATCGCCATGCAGCTCACCAACATCTGCCGCGACGTGGCGGAGGACTGGGAGCGCGGGCGGCTCTACCTTCCGGAGGAGCTGCTGGCTCGGGCCGGGATCGGCGGGCTCGGGGAGCGGCTGGGACGTCCCTTCCCGGCGGAAGCTCTCCCCGGGCTGCGAAGCTGCGTGCGGGAGCTCCTCGGGCTGGCGAGCCGCTACTACGCCTCGGGAGATGCTGGGCTGGCCTCGCTTCACTGGCGGTCCGCGCTGTCGGTGCGCACCGCCAGGCTCGTCTATGCCTCCATCGGCCGTACCCTGGAGCGGCGTGGACACGATCCGTTGAGGGGCAGGGCGGTCGTGTCCGGCGGGCGCAAGGCCGCGCTGGTGGGCAGGGCCGCGGCGAGCGCCCTCGCGGAGTGGCCGCGCCGGGCCATGCATCCCTTCCGCCGCGCGGATCTGCGAGCCCTGGCACACCTCCGACCGGAGCGCACCAATGACCTCGTTCGCCTCTGATCTGCGCACCTACGTCGGGCGCATCCGGACCTTCGATCGCGCCGACTGGATCGTTTACGTCGTCTGGGTGGGGCTCATGGTGGGGCTCACGCTCTCCACGCTGGCGTTCGTCACGCTGGGCCGCCTTCGCGGCGCTCCGCTGCCCACCTCCGCGTCGCTCGTTCCCGCCGGTGCGGCCATCTTCACGGTGGCCATCGCCGTCGATACCATCGGTCACCGCACCGTGTACAAGGCCGTGCTGGCGCGAGCGGAGGGGCTGGTGCACGGCATCACCATCTTCTGCGGGATCGCGAGCTGCATCCTGCTCTGCGCGTCCTACGGTGGGGGCCGCGGCACGTTCTTCATCCCGGCGACGGTCTTCACCCTGCTATCCTTCGTCTACAGCCTCGTCGACGAGGCGTTCCACTGGCACCGCTACTGGTCGGCCAGCTCCGACAGGGTGGAGATGTGGAGCCACGTCTTCATCCTCATCGGACACGGCACGATGATGATGGCCTGGTGGCTCTGGGCCTACCGGGGCTACGCGGGCGTGGCGGAGACGATCGCCAGGGTGAGCTAGTGCCGCGACCCAGGCATAGCGCCTCCTGCGAGCGCCGATCCTCTCGCTGCGGCAGGCGGCCTCGTCGCTCCGCTGCTCGCCCTAGCGCTGCTACGACTCCGCTGCTCCCTCCTCGGGCGCCAGCCTCGCTTCGGTCTCGTCGTCACGTCACCATGCCTGGGTCGAGACACGAGCCCCTAGCGCAGCACCTGGGACGCCGCATCGAGCGCCGCCTTGGTGCGGTTGCTGCGCTTGCGCGAGGTCTCGGAGCGCATGGTGGAGATCGGCTCGCCGGGGAGCACCGGGAACTGCTCACGCCGCTTGCGGGCGAGGCGAGGGAGAACGAGGAGCGCCGAGAGCGCAGCGAGAAGTACCCAGCCCATGGTCGTCATCCGTGGCCGAGTCGTACGCTAGTTGGGACACCCCGCGCAAGGCGGGGCGTCTGGGCGCTTCTGCGCGTACGTGCGCTCGGGGCACCTTCCCGTCAGTGAAGCGCGGAGCCGGCCTGCTGCGCGGGCTCGTCCCGGCGCACCTCGGCGCGCTCGGAGCCCTGGGTCAGGTCCTCCGCGTCGGAGGACAGGGCGGCCTCGCGGTCGATGGGCGCGTCCTCCCCGGCGAGGATGCTGCGGCAGTCCCGGCACGTGACGCCCGACGCATGCTTCGTCGAGTTCATCTGGCCAGCGATCCCACACAGGATGCGGCGGGCCTTCACGTCGTACGAGTGAACCAGCCGAACCACAGTCTCCATCGTTGCCACCTCGGCCCTGTGTGAGGAGCGGAATGGCTCCGCGACGAAGGCCCCCGTCGCTTGAAACCTGTTCACGTCATGGGAGGGGTGACAGGGGCCCGACCCCTGCGGAGGCAGGAGCCTCCCCTAGCGGTCTGGCAAGTCAGCCCCAGGAAGGGCGCTGCCCAAGCGCAACACGGTTTCGGCGAGCACCTCCGCGACCGTCGTGGCGAGCCCGGTGCAGAATCCGGCGCGCTCTTCCGAGCCGAACGAGCTGAAGCCGGCCGTGAGCGCATTGCACGATCCACGCACCGCGTCGGGCGCCCGCCGCGCGAGCTCGCCCTCGAACCACGTCATGGCCTCCCGGAGCGCCGGCGTGACCGGCCCGGTGGGCGAGGGGTCTCCGAAGACCTCACCCAGAATGAGCCGGCCCGCCTGCACCGCCCCGCAGGGGCCCAGCCCGGTGAGGCCTCCCCTCCGGAGCGCCTGATAAGGGCGCGTCGGAACGCCGAAGGTCTCCGCCAGCGCGATGCCGCAGCTCCGGTGGGCGACCCGCTTGCCTTCGTACAGCACCCGCGCCTTCTCCCGCAGGGCGGCCACCTGTTCACGTTCCGTCATCCTTTGTCCCTCCGCGCAGTCCGAAGCCAGGCCGGCTCTCCAATTCTTCCAGCGTTCGCGGCCAGTCGCCCTTCAGAAGGCGCGACAGCGACCGGTCGGAGAGGACGCGGCCTTCGGTCTGGCACCTGGGGCAATAATCGGTCTCGTGCTCGCCCCGCACGATCCGCTGCACGGGCGCGCCGCAGTCGGGGCAAGGCTGCCGGAACTTCCCGTGAACCGCGAACTCGGGGCGAAAGGCGGTGACGCCCTCGGGAAACTCGGCGGCCGCCTCCGCCGAGAGCCGCCGAGTCCAGGCCGTCAGCACCGAGCGCGTGGCGTCGAACAGGCACTGCACCTCGTCCTCGGAGAGCTTCCGGGTGAGCTTCACCGGCGAGAGGCGCGCGGTGTGCAAGATCTCGTCCGAGTAGGCGTTGCCAATGCCGGAGAAGAGGTCGGGA
>JBBQEB010000176.1:0-7027 GCA_038320275.1 Myxococcales bacterium
ACATCCGGGCGGCGGCCGACCGCTGGGGGCTCCCGCCGCCGCTCCTGCGCGCCGTGATGGCCGTGGAGTCGAACTTCGACCCCGCCGCGGTCTCGGACAAGGGCGCCACCGGCCTCATGCAGCTCATGCCCGCCACAGCGCGCGAGATGGCGGTCGCCGATTCGCTCGACCCTGCCCAGAACATCGACGGCGGGGCCCGCTACCTTCACCACCTGTCCGGCAAATTCGGAAACGACCTCGAGAAGGTGCTCGCCGCCTACAACGCCGGCCCGGAGGCGGTCCGGCGGGCGGGCGGCGCGGTGCCGCCCATCCGCGAGACCCAGGACTACGTGCGCCGGGTCCTCGCGCTGTACGACGGGTATCTGAAGAAGGGCGGTTAGCGCCGTGACGCATGCCCCTGCAGTGCTGAAGGAGGCCGAAGCGCGCGCGGAGGAGCCCTTCGACGTCCGGATGCGGCGGGCTTCCGACCTGCTCGCGGCGGGCGATGCCGGCGCGGCGCGCGAGGAGGTCTCGCGGGCGCAGGAGCTCCGGCCCGGCGACCTCACCGCCCTCGCGCTGCTGGGGCAGGCATTCTACAAGCTCGGCCGCTTCGACGAGGCGAGCGAGGCCTACGCCAAGGTGGTGGACGAGAGCCCGGTGGAGGCGACGCCGCGCGTGAACCTCGGGCTCGCGAACCTCAAGGCGGGCCGCCACGCGCAGGCGGTGCGGCAGCTCGAGATCGCGCTCGATCTCGCCCCGGATCACCGCAAGGCCATGGGCTATCTGGGGCTGGCGCTGCTGGAGGGCGGCGACCCGGCCCGCGCGCGGCCGTGGTTCGAGCGCGCAGGCAAGGGGGGCATGGTCGCGCGCTGTGACGAGCTCCTCGCCCGGCCCGCAGCCGCCCTCGCTGCCGCTCGAGGTGAGGGTGAGTGGACCGCGGTCGAGGGAGCTCCGGTCTCGGAGCCGGAGTCCCTGGAGGTGGTGCTGGAGCCGGACGATGCGCTGCCCGCAGAGGAGGCGGGGCTCGCCACCTTCGCCCTGGCGCGGCGGGTGAGGCCTCCCGTGCAGCGCTTCTCGGTGGAAGGCGGGCGCCTCCTGGTGCGGGTGGAAGGCGACGTGCTCGCGCGCGAGGACGGGCTTCTCGGCACCACCGGCGCGGTCCGGCTGCAGCCCGAGATGAAGCGCTTTCGCGCTCGCTCCACCGGGAAGCCGTTCGGAGACGAGGGGCGCCGGATGCTGCGCGCCGCGGGCTCGGGCCTCCTCGTCTACAGCGCCGGAGCCTTCCGCCTCGGCGTCGTCGAGCTGGGCGGCGAGGGCGGGTACTTCGTCGAGGAGGCGGTGTTCGCCTTCGACGACGCGCTCGCCTACGAGAACGGCCGCGTGGCCTCTGCGAGCGGGCCGGGCCTCGACCTCCTCCACCTTCGCGGCCATGGACAGGCGCTCCTCGCCACCGCGGGGACCGTCCTCGCTCTCGCTGTCGCGCCGGGGGCACCTGCGCGGGTGGCGCTCGGCTCGCTGGTGGGCTTCACCGGCGCGCTCACGCCGCGGCTCGCGCCGCTCGCGGTCCCGCTGGCCGCGGACGCTGCGCGCAGCGCCCTCGAGCCGCTCGTGGTGGAGCTCGACGGCGACGGCTTCGCCCTGGTGGACGCCGGCCCGGCGCGCTAAACGACAGCGCATGATCGGGAAACGCTCGGGCTCCGCGCCGCAGGGGCGAAGCACGGACAGCCCTCGTCCGATCGGCGCGCGATCGCTCAAGAAGGAGCTCTGGAGCGCTCCCAACGTCATCACGATGGTGCGCATCGCGGCGATCCCGATCTTCTGCGTGCTCACCTTCGACGAGTCGCGGTTCAACTCCTTCCTCGCGGCCTTCGTCTACACGCTCACCTCCGCCACCGACTTCGTGGACGGCTACCTGGCGAGGCGGCTCAATCTCGTCACCGTGGTGGGGAAGTTCCTCGACCCGCTCGCGGACAAGCTCATCACCATGGCGGCGCTGGTGATGCTGGTGCACCTGGGGAGGGTGGCGGCCTGGGTGGTCATCCTGCTCATGGGGCGCGAGTTCGCGGTGACGGGGCTGCGCACCATCGCCATGAGCGAGGGGATCGTCCTCGCGGCAGGTCAGGAGGGAAAGTACAAGACGGCCATCCAGCTCGTCGCGATCGTCTTTTTGCTCCTGAACTACACCTACCCGATCGACTTCCTGTTCACGACCGCCACCGTGGACGCGAACCGCGTGGGGACGGTGCTCCTGTACTTCAGCGTCGTGTTCTCGCTCTGGTCCGCCTGGAACTACTTCTTCGGTTTTCTGAGGGCGGTGTACAGCAAGGACGAGGCTGCCGAGAACGACGAGCGGGCGCGGCGAGAAGCGTAGGCGTCTCGCGCGAGGGGTATCAGCTCGAGGCCGCGCCACGGAGCAGCCGATCGCAGGCCGAAAGGACCGCCGCCCCGTCCTCCTCGACGCGCGGCTCGGCCGGGGCAAAGATCGGCAGCTCGTGCGACCAGCGCTCCGCATCGCCGGAGAGGAAGACGCCCACCGTCGGCGTGCCGACCGCCACCGCGAGGTGCATCGGCCCACTGTTGTTCGAGACGCACAGCCGCGCGCCCCGCAGGAGCGCCGCCAGCTGAGCGAGATCGGTGGGCGGCGCCAGCGCGGCGCCGGAAGCCTCGGCCACCGCGCGCGCCAGGGGCTCCTCGCCGGGGCCCCACACCACCACCACCGAGAGCCCCCGCGCGCGGAGCCCGCGCGCCACCGCTGCATGCGCCGGGGGAGGCCAGCGACGGTCGGCCATGCGCGCGCCGGGGTTGAGGACGGCGTAGGGAGGCTGGGCGCCGCAGCGGGCGAGGAGCCCCGCCGCGACGGCGGGATCGCTCCCCAGCGCCGTCTCCGGTGCGAGGCCGCGCGGGAGGAGACCCAGCGGGCGCAGCAGCTCGAGCTTCGCGCGCACCTCGTTGGCGTTCGCAGGATCGTGCGCCACCGCGTGCGAGAGGAAGCGGGCGCTCTCGCCGCGGAGGTGGCCGATGACGGCTCCCCGCGAGGCGACCACCCGGGCGAGGAGCGAGGCGGTGAGCGAGAAACCCGACCAGTGACCGGCCTCCACCACCACGTCGTAGCCCTCGCGGCGGAGCGCACGGAAGAGGCGGACGAGGCGCCAGGGCTGGCGGAAGGCGAGCCGCTTGTCGAACGGCAGCACCCGCGCCACATGGCCGCTCGCCACCACCGCGCCGTGGCGCGACGGCGCGAGGAGGTGCACCTCGGCGTGGGGGATCCCGAGCGCGAGGGCGCGCAGGAGCGGCGTGGTGAGGAGCTGGTTCCCGACGCGCTCGTCGGAGCGGATGACGAGCACCTTGCGGACCGCCGGCAGGGGAGGGATGAGGCGCCGGGGAGTGGGGAAGACTGCGGTGGCGAGCGCGATGACGAGGCGCCGGCCCAGGTTCCGGAGCCAGGTCGCGGCCGCCGAGCGCGGGCGGGCGCCGCCGATCTGGCGCTCCAGCCGTTCGAGCCAGCGCGCCTTGTCGGCGTCGTAGCGCGCGTAGAGCTGCGCGAGCTGAAGGCCCGCGAGGCCGTCGAGGATGCCGAGCCAGAGGAGGTAGCGGCGCGCGAACCCCAGCGGCGCCCGCAGGATGTCCCAGGCATGCCAGCGCGCGCCGGCCCGGTATCGCTCGCGGGCGACGTGCTCGGCGTAGCGATCGAGCTTCGCGCGCGCCTCGGCGAGGTCCCGGTAACCGTCGTGCTCGCAGCGGCCCGGGAGCGTGCCCACCGGTCCATCCACCAGCGCCTTGGGATGCACCGACGAACCCCCGTAACGCGCGCCCTCTCGCCGGAAGACGCGCACCCGGCGGTCGTGCCACATCTGCCCGAAGCGGATGCGCCTGCCGAAGCAGCGGTGGCGGAAGTGGATGCGGTACGCCGCCTTGGACGGGCCGCCCGGGCGGTCGAGCTCCGCCCGGAGCGCCGCCGCCAGCTCCGGGGAGAGCCGCTCGTCGGCGTCGAGGTTGAGGACGTAGTCGCCCGTCGCGTGCGCGAGCGCGTAGGCCTTCTGCTCACGGAATCCTGGCCAGGCCTGGGTGACCACCCGCGCCCCCGCCGCGCGCGCGATCTCCAGGGTGCGATCGGTGGAGCCGGAGTCCACCACCACCAGCTCGTCGGCGACGCCGCGCACCGATGCCAGCAGGCGCGGCAGGGCCTCCTCCTCGTTGAGCGTGACGACGGTGAGGCTGAGGCGCGGCATCGAGCGCGTCACCCGCCCGAGGCGGGCCTCACCGGACGGGTGAGGGAGAGCAGTAGGCAGCCCACGAGCCCGGAGGCGAGCGACCCTGCGATGATCCCGAACTTCGCCTCGTCGAGGAGGTCGGGGTGCCCTGGAAAGGCGAGGTTCGCGATGAAGAGCGCCACGGTGAAGCCGATCCCCGCCACCATCGACACGCCGAGGAGCTTCGGCAGGGTGGCACCGGAGGGCGCCGGCGTGAGCCCGAGGCGGATCGCGGCCCAGGTGAGCGAGAAGATGCCGATGGGCTTACCCAGGACGAGGCCCAGCCCGGTCCCGAGCGCGAGCGGCCCCACGAGCTGGGGCGCCTGCAGGCGGGAGAGGTCGACGCCGGAGTTGGCGAGCGCGAACGCCGGCATGATGCCGTAGGCGACCCACGGGTGGAGCGCGTGGACGAAGCGCTCGAGCGGGGGCTCGAGCTCCTCGAGGCGCTGCTCGATCTGGAGGAGCGCGGCAGAGTCGAGCTCGTCGTCGTCCGCCTTGCGCAGGAGCTGTCGCGCGTGCTCGGTGAGGCCCGACAGCACCTCGCGCGGCCTTCGCGGCGCTCGCGCAGGGATGGCGAGGCCGAGCACGACGCCGGCGATGGTGGCGTGGATCCCGCCCTGGTGCAGGCAGGTCCAGAGGATCGCGCCGACGAGCGCGTACGCGAAGCCGCTGCGCACCGCGAGGCGCGACATGAGGGCGAGCAGGGCCACCACCGCGAGGCCGCCCAGCAGCCAGCTCGCGTGGAGGCCGCCCCCGTAGAAGAGCGCGATGACGAGGATGCCGCCGATGTCATCGAAGATGGCGAGCGCCGTGAGGAACACGATGAGCGCCTGGGAAACGCGGCGCTTCAGCAGGGTGAGGCAGCCGATGCAGAAGGCGATGTCGGTCGCCATCGGGATGCCCCAGCCGGCGCGGCCCGGCCCGTCGCGGTTCAGCCCGAAGTAGAGGAGAGCCGGCACCACCATCCCGCCCAGCGCCGCGATCGCCGGGAGCAGGGCGCGAGCCGGTGTCCGAAGCTCTCCCACCACCAGCTCGCGCTTGATCTCCATCCCGACCAGGAAGAAGAACGCCGTCATGAGCCCGTCGTTCACGAGCGCCTGCAGGCTGAACGCGACCCGTGCGCCGCCCGCGCCGAACGAGAGCTCTGCGCCCAGGAGGGCGCGGTAAGCCTCGCCGCCACCGAGGTTCACCCAGGCGAGCGCCAGCGCGGCGCAGGCGAGCAGCACGATGCCGCCGGACGCCTCCAGGCGGAAGAAGGCCTGGAGTGGGCGGACCACCGCGCCGAAGACCGGCACCATCGCACCGAGCGGGGGGCGCGAACCGGTGGGGGGCAGGGTGTCCATGGAGGAGGGCTCCGTCGCGCTGGAGCAAGCAACCCGCTTATAACCGCTCGTGCCAATCCCGGCCTGCGCGGTCGCCAGCTCCTGTCTCGACCTCTCCCTCCTCGAGGCGAGCCACTTCGTCGGTCGGATCGCCGCGGGGATCGCGCTCGAGCAGTCCCCTCCAGCGGCGGTCGGGTAAGGGGTCCAGCGTGGCGCTCCTGCTCACGTTCGGGACGGTACTCCTCGTCGCGGTGCTCCTCTCCGAGCGGGCCGAGCGTACCGTCCTCTCCACGGCGGTGCTCTTCCTCGGTGCGGGGCTCGCCTTCGGCTCCATCGCCGGCCCACCCGAGGAGCGGGTGGTGCGCGTCGTCTCCGAGCTGGCGCTCGTGACGGTGCTCCTCACCGACGGTAGCCGGGTCAGCCTGGGCGAGCTTCGCCGCGGCTGGGCGCTGCCCGGACGCGCGCTCCTCCTCGGCATGCCGCTCACCATGGTCTTCACGGCCGCGGCCGCCCTGCTGCTGCTCGACCTCTCCCTCCCCGAGGCGCTCCTGGTCGGCGCCGTGCTCGCGCCCACCGATCCGGTGTTCGCCTCCGCCATCGTGGGCCGCGACGCCATCCCGGCCCCGGTGCGCAAGCTGCTCGGGGTGGAGAGCGGGCTCAATGATGGCCTCGCGCTGCCGTTCGTGATCCTGTTCCTGGCATGGGCGGCGCATGGCACGTACTCCGCGCCCACCCTCGCGGCCGAGATCGGCGGCGGTGTCGCCATCGGGATCGCCGTGCCGCTCCTCACCATCGCGCTCGCGCGGACGAAGGCGTTCGGCGCGAGCGAGCCCTACCTTCAGCTCGGCTCCCTCGGCGCCGGGATCGTTGTCTACGCGCTCTGCTCGATGCTGGGCGCAAACGCCTTCCTGGGCTCGTTCGCCGCCGGGGTGACGATCGGGACGGTGAGCCCGCGGGCACGCCGGGCGTTCGCCCCTCTCGGCGAGAGCCTGGGCGAGCTCCTGAAGCTCGGAGCGCTCCTGCTCTTCGGCGCGCTCCTCACAGGCGGCTTCCTGGTGGGGGTCGGCGTGCGCGGCTGGATCTTCGCCGCGCTCGCGCTCCTCCTGGCGCGCCCGCTCGCCCTCGGGATCGCCTTGCTGCGGACGGAGGTGGCCTGGCGCGAGCGGCTCGTGGCGGGGTGGTTCGGCCCCAAGGGCTTCGCCTCGGTGGTCTACGGGCTCCTCGTGGTGCACGGCGGGCTGGAGCGCGCGCCATTGCTCATGCGCCTCATCGGCGCGACCATCCTGCTCTCCATCGTGGCGCACTCCTCCACCGACGTGCCGGTGGAGCGCTGGTACCGGAAGCGCGCGGCGGCGGCACCGTCCGACGGCGAGGTTCAGCCCGGACCGTGACCCTGGGCGCTGCCCGCACGCGCGAGCTCGCGCCGCGCCGCGAGCGGCACGCCGTCTCCGAGGCCGACGTCCAAGGTCTGAAGCT
>JBBQEB010000177.1:0-7017 GCA_038320275.1 Myxococcales bacterium
CGAGCTTCGCGTTCACGTCCGCCAGGCCGTCCTTCACCGGCTTCTGCCACACGACGACGAGGTCGTACACCTGCCGCTGGTTCTTGAAGTGGAGCTTCTCCGGAAGCTGTGACACCGCGGCGCTGTGGCAGCCGCCCGCGGCGGCCATGTTCGCGTCGCCCCAGCTCGTGCGGCCGCAGGACCACATGAGGTCGAGGTACGGCTTGCCGTTCTCCTTCGTGAGCCGCCAGGCGCCGTCCTTGAAGTCACGGCCCTTGCCGGCGGGAGGATTGAGGCTCTTGGCCTCGGGGTCCACCTTGATCTTCCAGATGTGCGACGCGCGCTGCGTGTCGAAGCCCGCGAAGTCGGGGTACTGGATGCTCCCGAAGTTCTCGCAGCTCATCATCGTCGGCATGTGGCAGGACGAGCACTTGTTCGCGCCGTGGGTCTCGTTCTTCGCGAAGAACGACGCCTGGCCTTGGTGGCAGTCCTGGCACTGCTTCTTGAGGCCGGGCACGGTGACGGGCTCGCGCCAGTCGTTCGCGGTGACCTCGTGCGGATCGTGGCAGGTCCCGCAGCCCATGCCCTTCTCCCTGTGCGTCGTGTAGAAGGCCTGCGCCCCCTCGGTGCCGCAGGACGGGCACTTGCTCTTGAAGAAGGCGCTGAAGGGCTTCTTCGGGTCCTTCTTCGCCTCGTCGGCGTTCCAGGCGAACCGCTGGTGGCAGCGCTCGCAGTTCGAGGGCGTCGCCGTGCCGCGCGCGCCCATGAGGTGCGCGCCCGCGCCGTGGCACTCCTCGCAGCTGATTCCCTTGCTGATGGTGTGCTTCCGCAGCTCTTCAGGCTTGCCGAGCGCGGCGATGAGCTCACCCTCGTTCTTGAAGTCGAACTTGAACGAGTGGCAGACCTCGCAGTACGAGCTCGCCGGCTGGAAGAGCATGTTCGTGCGGTTCTTCGCACCGTACGAGGTCATCCCCCAGATCCCGGAGCCGTTCCCGCCGAAATCCTCGAGCTTGGTGGGGAAGCCGGGCACGAAGGAGGCGATCTTCGTCGCCATCTCGGGCGTGAGCTTCTCCGCCCAGGCGCGCGAGAACTGATTTCCGCCCGCGACGAGCGTGCCGGTGCGGTCCTTCAGCGAGCCGTTCTCGACGTGGTAGGTACCCCGCACGAGCCAGGCGTCGAGGAAGCCGTACTTCGTGCGCGGCGTCCCCATGATGGCGTAGGTCATGTCGGGCGTGATGCCGGGCGGAAGGACCGACGCCTTGCTCCCGTAGAGCGGCGCCTTCAGGTCCTTGTTGGGCAGCTCATCCATCTCGTCCGGGAAGCGCACCACCTTGGCGTGGCGGGAGCGGGCCCAGCGCTCGTACTGCGCCGGGTGGCACTCGCCGCACTTCGCCGCGCCGACGAATTTGTTGGGCAGGTCGAGGATCGACTCCATGGGGAGCCGGTAGGTCACCGCGGCGTGGCGGTTGTTCTGCTCTGCGTACGCCTTGCCTCCGCCGAACTCGACGAACTCCTCCTCGCGGTCGCTGATCTGGTACTTGCCGACGAGCCTGCCCTCCTTCTCGTACTGAAAGATGGGGTGGTTCTTCTTGAGGAAGTCGTAGAAGGTCTGCTCCTGCTCGACGTAGCCGTGCAGCGTGCGGGGGGAGGCCTCCGGCATCGCCTTCGTGCCGGACGGCTTGTCGCTCGCGCGCGCGGGCCCGAGCGACAGGGCCGAGGCGGCGAGGAGGACTGCGAGCTCGAGCATGGGATCTCCGCGATGCGTGGGATGCGCTGTCCGAGGCGCGGGTTGGTTCCGCCTCGCCGCGTATCCTCGATGGCCTGTAAAATACGTTGACGTCGTATGGATCGCGCTCACGTCATCTCTGATGCGGCATCGCTGACCGTGATGTGAGACGAACAGTCAGGAGCGTGCGTGGTCTCGATCGATCCCAGGAAGCTCGACACGTTCCGCGTGGTGGTGGAGGCCGGCTCCATCTCGGGTGCGGCAAAAGTGCTTCACCTGTCCCAGCCCGCCGTCACCTCCCAGGTCCACGCCCTCGAGGAGGAGTGCGGCCGCCCGCTCCTCATCCGGACGGGGCAGGGCGTCCTCCCCAACGCCTGGGGCCTGCGCGTGCTCCACACCGCGCGCCAGGTGCGCGCGGCGCTGGAGGAGGCGGTGCTCGGGCTGCAGGGGGCGGAAGACGCTGGTGGAGAGCTCGTGCTCGCCGCCACGATGACGAGCGCTGCGTACGTCCTGCCGCCGATGCTGGTGGACTTTCGCGTGCTCTACCCCGACGCCGTCTACCGGGTCACCGTCGCGAACACCGCGCACGTCACCGAGCTCGTGGCCACCGGGGAGGCGCCGCTCGGCCTGGTGGAGGGGCTGTACCGATCGCCGCGCGTCGGGGTGGAGCCGTACCTCGCCGACGAGCTCGTCGCGGTGGCCTCCGAGAGCGCGCCCGCCCTGCACCGCATCGCGCGAGCGGGCGACCTCCTCGAGGTGCCGCTCCTCCTGCGGGAGCCCGGCTCCGGGACGCGCGCGATGGTCGAGGCGGCCCTCGCGCAGGTGCTCGGCGGGAGCGCGCCGCTGCGGGTGCACCAGCTCGGCTCGAACCAGGCGGTGAAGATGGCCGTGATGGCGGGTCTGGGCGTCGCTTTCGTTTCCCGCTGGAGCGTCGCGCTCGAGCTCGCGGCGCAGAAGCTCCGCGTGCTGCCCATCGCCGGCCTGCGCATCGCCCGGACCTTCTCCTGGGCCTTGCCCGCGAGGGAGATCCCCGGGCTCGCGGGCAAGTTCCTGGCGTGGGCGCGCAAGAACCCGCCGGTGTTAAGGTAGCGGCGCGCAGGGACGGTCCTGACTGCGCGAGCCTCCCCTACGGCGCGCGCTTCGCCCAGCGCGGCCGCCCGGACCTCCTCGTCGGTGGTGGGCGGCTCGAAGTTGTGGAGCACGCGGATGTTGCGGCACATGGCTCTCACCTCGCTCTGGCTCGCGTCTCGTCAGGCAGGACCGAACTGATCCTGTGTGGGCTCTGCTCAACAGAACCAGCTCTCGGTGAGCCGCGGGGCGCGCAGGCCAGTATCGGCAGGGTAGCGGACGTGCTCGTGCCCGCGCCCGGCCGCGGCCCGTGCCTGCTGGTGGACCCGGGCGATGGTCTCCTGCGTGGCCTCGCCACGGCCTACCGCCTCCTCGACGGTCGCCGCGACGCTGCGCTGCAGCGCGTCCATGCGCGGATCTCCATGGCGCCAGCGGTAGGTCAGCCCCTCCGGGTCGAGCTCCCCGGCCGCGAGCTCCGGGTCGTCGAGGAGGAGCGAGCCGGGCGGGACGAGGAGCCGGATGGAGAGCTGCACTGGATCGAGCGTGTCGAGCCAGCCTTCGCGCGCGAAGGTGTCGAGGAGGTCGAGGTAGTCGTCGAGGGTGGACCACGGGGTGAACGGCAACAGCGAGGGCCTGAGCGCGATTCCGGCCGCCCGGCAGGCGGCGAACGCGCGCGCCACGTCCTCCCGGTCGTGGCCCTTGTCGAGCTTCGCGAGCACGCGGGGCGCGAGCGACTCCACCGCCGACACGACGAAGAGCGCGCCCGCCTCCCGCAGCGCAGGCAGGGCCGCCCCCTCCTCCACGAGGTGCTCCACCTTGGCCGTGAAATCGAAGGTGAGCGCCGGGAACCGCGCGTGCAGCGCCGCGGCGACGCGCAGCGCGTGTCGCGGTCCGTTGAGGAAGTCGGGATCGCCGAAGGTGATGTGCTCGACGCCCTGGGCCACCTGCCGCGCCACGTCCTCCAGCACGGTCTCCACGGGCACCGCGAAGAAGCGACCCCCGTAGACGGCCGGCACCGGGCAGTGGAGGCACAGGTGCTTGCACCCCCGCGTCGACTCGGTATGCCCTGCGACGCGCTCGATCCCGCCTGCGTCCACCAGGCGTGCGTAGCTTGTCGGGGGCGGAAGGCCCGCGCGGCTGGGGACGGGGAGCGCGAGCCTCGCGACCGGCGCCTTCACGTGGAACGCGCCCGGGCCGAGGCCGCGCTCCAGCCGCTCGGCTAGCGCGACGATCTCCCCCTCGCACTCGCCGCCGAAGGCCGCCACCGCCCCCTTGCCGCGCAGGAGCTCCGCGTGAAGCGGGGCGTAGAGGCCGTGGAAGGCGAGGAGCGCCTCCGGCCGCAGAGCGCGCACGCGGTCCGCGGCGCGGAGCGCCAACCGCAGCGCGGTGTGCATGGGAACGGAGAAGAGGACGAGCTCGGCTCGTGCCAGCCGCTCGGGGTCGAGCGGCTCCACGGCGAGGTCCAGCGCGGCTGGAGCGAAGCCGGAGCACTCGAGGAAGGCCTTGGGGCTCGTGATCCCGGAGGGCTGGTGCCCCAGCTCGTAGGTGGAGACGAGGAGGATCGCGCCGGGCGCGCGCACCGTCTATTTCTTCGCGGGCGGCGGCGCGTAGTCGGGCGGCAGCTGGGCGCCCTCGCCGAAGAAGAACGCCTCGGCCTGGTCGTAGAGGATCTCCGTCGTGCGCGGGTCGGCCGGCGACAGGCGATACTCGTTCATCACCATCTTGAAATGCTCGAGCCAGAGCTTCCAGGCATCCTGCGAGATGTTGTCGTAGATGCGCTGGCCGATGTCGTTGTTGAAGGGCTTCCGGTCCATCCCCGGCAGCTCCCGGCTCAGCTTCTTGCACATCACCATGCGAGCCATCTCGTGTCTCCTGGGCGGCGCAGCGCGCCCGGCGAGTCATAAGGCCATCGGTCCGGGCGCGCATCGCTGCGCCGCGGCTCCGTCGTCGATGGTTGAGGAGCTCGCTTCGGCGCGGCCGGCCCCCGCCGCCGGCGCCGAATGGGCTCGCGGCCGCGAGCCTAGGTGAGGAGGGAGGTCGCGGAGACGCTGAGCGCCTTGGCCAGCGACTCGAGCGTGTCGAGGGGCGGCGTCCGCTGCCCGCGCTCGAGCATCGAGATGTACGACACCGAGAGCCCGGCCTTCGCTGCCAGCGCTTCCTGCGACATCTTCTTGCGCAGCCGCTCGGTCTTGAGGTTCACGGCGAATTTGTCTGCGAGTCCTGCCATCGTTCCTGCTCCTGGGGAAACAGCTCCTGTGAGTTGTTGTTCGCCGCAACGGTCTCCACCGGCGAGGGGGCGTCCAACCCTTGGCGGGCTGCATAGCACTCGCAGCGGAATGAGTCCACTCCAATGCCATTGCGAAAGGGGGTTCACTCCGAGACTGGGGGCGCGACCCGAGAGAGCGGCGGCGAGACCAGAATCGCCCGAACGAGAGCCCCTCGCGGGAGCGCCGTGGCGTCCCTTGGAAGCACGGCCAGCGCCTCGAAGCCGGTGACCGAGGTGAGGTCCCCGCTCGCCTGCGCGCGGAGCGGCTCGACGACCAGACCGTCCTCCTCCAGCACCGCGCGGGCCCGGACGTACTGGGTCAGCCCCGGCGCCTTCACGAAGGGCGAGCCGAGGCGGGCGGGCAGCTCCGTCCGACCGCTGCCCCGCAAGTGTGCCAGCGCTCGCAGGGCCGGGCGCACGAACAGCTCGAAGGTGACGAGCGCGCTGGCTGGGTTGCCCGGCAAGCCGAAGACCGCGGTGGCACCCCGGCGGCCGAAGGCGAGCGGCTTCCCCGGTCGCATGGCGACGCGCCAGAAGGCGAGGCGGGTCCCCCAGGCCTCCAACGCCGCCTTGACGAGATCCTTCTCGCCGACGGAGACGCCACCGGAGGTCACGAGGACGTCGAAACCTTCTGCCGAGCGGAGCGCCGCCCCGAGCGCGCCCGCGTCGTCGGCTGCGAGCGGCAGGAGCGTTGGTCTGGCGCCCGCCTCGCGACAAGCGGCGGCCAGCGCATGGCTGTTGGAGTCGAGGATCCGTCCCGGCGCCGCCGCCCTGTCCACTGGCACGAGCTCGTCCCCCGTGGCGAGGAGAGCCACCCGCGGCCGGCGGTGGACGAGCAGCTCCGTCCGCCCGAGCGCCGCGGCAAGCCCGATGGCGCCCGGGTCCACCACCGCGCCGCGCGCCAGGGCGACCGCTCCCTCGCGCACGTCCGAGCCGGCCCGCCGGATGAAGCGGCCCGGCTCCGCGGCGCGGGCGAAGGTGGCCGTGCCGCCCCGCAGCGCCACCTCCTCCTGCATCTCCACGGCATCGGCACCGTCCGGAACGGGCGCTCCGGTGAAGATCCGGCAGCACGCGCCCGGCGGAAGCTCGGGCGGGGGGGGCGAGCCCGCGAACACCTCGAAGGCCACCCTCAGTCGCGCTCCGGGCGACCGCGCGTCGGAGGCGCTCAGGGCGAAGCCGTCCATCTGGGAGACGCCGAAGGGCGGGAGTGAGCGGGGCGCCACGACCTCCTCCGCGAGGGCGCGGCCCTGCGCGGCCTCCAGCGCGACGCGCTCGCCGGGGAGCGGCGCCACGTCCGCGAGATTCGCGAGAATCTGGGTGAGCGCGTCGGCCGGCTCGAGCACCGGGGGTTCATCTCCGGCGGCTCGGGCCCTGTCAAGCTCGCCGAGATTCGCTCGATCCGGGAGGCGTTCGGCGGCATGTTCACCGCCGATGAACGACGATCCGCGGCGAGACCGCAGGGCCACCCTCCTCCTCGGCCAGCTCCGGGAGGCCGCCGGAAAACCCCTCGGACTGGGCGAGCTCATGCAGCGCGCCCAGCTGCATCCCGGTGAGCGCACGGAGGTGAAGCGCGTCCTGCGCGACCTCACGCGCGAGGGCGTGGTGGAGAAGGACGGCAAACGGTACGCGCTGCCCGGCCTGAACCGGACGGCGACCCTTCCGCGGGCTCCTGCGCCCCAGCCAGCAGCCAGTGGCGAGGGTGCCCCCGCGGGCCGGCGCCCGGCAGCGCGCAAGCGCGGCATCGTGGGCACGCTCACGCGCCACCGCGACGGGTACGGATTCGTCGCGCGCATCGACCGGGCCGGCGAGGACATCTTCGTCCCACCGGCCGAGGCGGCCAAGGCGCTCGATGGCGATCTCGTCCGGCTGGAGATCGTCCCTGCGCCGCGCGGCCGCACCATGGGGCAGATCCTCGAGGTGGTCGAGCGCAGGCGGCGCTGGCTCCTCGGCACCTACCACGCGCGCGGAGGGTCGAGCT
>JBBQEB010000178.1:0-6955 GCA_038320275.1 Myxococcales bacterium
GACGCCGACGTTGAAGGTGGTCCAGGGCGGGTCGAAGAGCGGGTCCTGGTCGTCCTTCATCTCCTCCTGGATGGCCTCGATCGCGGCGAGGAGCCTGCCCGCCGCGTGCACCGCCGAGGCGCCCACGTCCGGGAAGGCGCTGTGCCCCTCCACGCCCGTGACCGTCACGTCCATGGCGCAGTAGCCCTTGTGCGCGCGCACGGGCACGAGCTGCGTGGGCTCGCCCACGATGGCGTGGCGCGGGCGAACGCGCCCCTCGTCGAGCAGCATCTTGGCGCCGGTGCAACCCACTTCCTCGTCGCTGGTGAAGAGGAGGTGCAGCGTGCCAGGGACGGAGGCGGTCCGCTCGGCCGCGACCAGCGCCGCCGACACGAACCCCTTGGTATCGGCGGTGCCGCGCCCGTACATGCGCCCCTCGCGCACGGCGCCGGAGAGCGCCTCGCTCCAATCCGGGTCGAACGGAACGCAGTCGGTGTGGCCCACCAGCGCGAGCCCGCCGGGCGCGTCGGGCCCGCGGCGGCAGACGAGGTTCGTCTTGGGGACGCCGGAGGGATCCGTCCAGTCGAGCCGGCGGGTCGCGAAGCCCAGCCCCCGCACCCGCTCCTCGAGGAAGTCCACCACCGGCACGTTGGAGCGCGAGGAGGTGGAGTCGATGGCGACGAGCGAGCGGAGCAGCGGGGCGAGGTCCATTCCGGCGAAGCCTATGCGAAACGGCCCCGCCGCGCAGCGCGGGACCCCTCGGGACGCCGGTTGCGGGTTTCCCGGATCTTCGGGCTTCGGGTCGCCCTGGACGCGCGGTTCACGTCTGCGGAACCACCAGCGCCGCGGCGTCGAGCTCGAGGAACGCGCTCCGCAGGGCGGCCTCGGTCGCCATGCGGTGGCGGCGCAGCGCGGCCAGCGCCTCGTCCACCGCCTCGCGCTCCGCGCCGCCCTCGAAGCCCGCCAGGACGAGCCGCTCCTCCTCCGCCTCGGAGTGCGTCGCGAGCCGGACCAGCGCCTCGTCGCGCCGGCGCCCGAGCTGCGCTTCGGCCTCGCGCTCCGCCGCGGCGCGCGCAGCGTGGAGCACCTCCGCCGGGGCCGCGCCCACGCGCGCCTCCTCCGGGCCGTCCTCCTCCTCCAGCCGCTCGGCGAAGCCCAGCAGCACCCGGTTTCCCTCCCCGAGGTCGATGGCCACGGCGAGGGGCGTCGCTTCGAGATAGCGCGAGGCCTGGCGAGCGGGCACGCGCGATCCCGGCGCGAGGTCCGCGGGCGCGGGCCAGCCGACGTGCCAGCGGGTGTAGAGCGCGCCGCGCCGGGGCGCCGATGGGGCGCGGAAGGCGGCGCTCCGCCCCGCCTCGCCGTCCCGCACGAGCCCCAGGAGCGCCTCCACCAGCCGATGGCCCGTCGCGAACCACTCCAGCTCGTCGCGGGCGACGGCGGTCTCGCGCCAGAACGAGCCGAGGTGGGTGGTGGGCTCGTCCGGGATCTCCATGCCGGGGAGCGCCTCGATGCGCATGTGCGAGCCGAGCGTGAAGGACACCTCGAAGGGCGAGACGTTCTCGTCGGTATCCACGTCGATGCCCACCCGCCGCGCCACGTCGGCCGACACGTCCTCCAGCGACTCCTCCAGCGCGCGGGAGAGCGCGAGCAGCGCCTCCTGGGTCGCCTCGGGCCCTGAGCCCAGGGCAGCCGGAGGGCTCTCGCCCAGCCGCGTGAACGCGCTCTGCACCAGCCCGGTCAGCTCGGGGATGGAGGCGGAGCGAAGGTCGAGCAATGGGTCGTAACCCTCGTGCTGGGCACGCCGCCCCTCGGCGACGCGCGCGGCGAGCACCTTGCGGTAGCGGTCGCGCGCGGAGGCAGGCTGTTGCCGCAGAGCGGCCAGGTCGGCGGGGAGCCCAGCCAGCACCGCGTCGAGACCGCCCACCGGCTCCTCGAAGATTCCGATCTCGTGCTGGTAGAGGTCGGCCAGGAAGGCCTCCTCTCCCGGCTCGGCGAGGAGGTGGATCTCCACCGGGCGGTGCTGCCCCAGCCGGTCGAGGCGACCGATGCGCTGCTCCAGCGTCAGCGGCGACTCGGGAAGGTCGAAGAGCACGAGGTGCGCGGCGAACTGGAAGTTGCGCCCCTCCCCGCCCGACTCCCCGGAGAGCAGGATCATGGGTCCCTCCGGGTCGCGGAAACGAGCCACCAGCCGATCCCGCGCCTCGATGGTCTTGCCGTCGTCGTAGAGCAGCGCCTCTCGCCCGCGCTGGCCGATGGCGACCTGCAGCGCGCCGAGGGCCTCGGCGGAGGCCCCGAAGGCGAGCACCTTCTCGCCGTCGGCGGCGAGTCGGGCGCAGAGCGCGGCTGCCGCCTCGAGCTTGCCGCCCGCCGGGACGTCCTCGCGCCGGAGCACGCGCGAGGTGAAGGCGCCGACCTTGACGCGCCGGTTGCGCACGAGCCGCGAGGAGAGGCTGTAGCGGTCGGCGAGGTGCGCGAGCAGCGCCTCCCCGCTCGCACCTTCGCCATCGAAGGCGGGGTCGTCCGGCTCCAGCGCCTGAAGCTTCGCCTGGGCCTCGCGCGCGGAGCCTCCGCCCAGCAGCGAGCGCGCAACCTCGGCGTAGCGTTCGTGGCGCTCCAGGCGCGCGAGGAAGGCGTCCAGCGAGGCGCTGGGAACGGGCTCCACCAGGGAGAGCAGGCGGAAGTACTCGGCCGGATCGAGGCGGATGGGCGTCGCGGTGAGGAGGAGGAGCGCGGTGGCCGTGCGCGCGACAGGCTCCACCGCGTCGAAGACGGCGTCATCGGCGAGGTGGTGCGCCTCGTCCACGATGACGAGGTCGAGCGGGAGCGCGCACGCGGCGTCCACGAGCTCGTCGTCGTCGCGCAGACGCTCCAGGGGGACGATGGCGAGCGGGCTGCGCGCCAGCGCCGCGGCGGGACCGCCCATGGACGCGACGCGCTCCGGCGTGAGCAGCGCGAAGAGCGCGTTGAACTTGTGGAACAGCTCCGCCAGCCACTGGAAGGCGAGGTGCTCCGGGACGACCACCAGCACCCGCTCCGCGAGCCCGAGCTGGCGCAGCCCCGCGAAGACGAGGCCCGCTTCCACCGTCTTGCCGAGCCCCACCTCGTCGGCGAGGACGAAGCGCGGTGACCGGTCGGCGAGGATGCGGCCGGCGGCGCCCACCTGATGCGGGAGGACGTGCACGCGCGAGGAGAGGAGCGCGCCGAGGCTGTCCGCGCGGCGCAGTGCCTCCAGGCGAGCCACCCGAGCGCGGAGCCGGAAGGCAGAGGCCGCGCCAGCCTGCCCCGCCGCGAGCGCCTCGACCGGCCCGCCCCCCCGCACCTCGTCGATGGGCGTGTCGGCAGGGACCGCGGCCAGCGCGGGATCGCGCCCCGAAACGACGGTCACGCCCTCGCGGCCGACGAAGCGGACCGCCAGGCGCCGGCCATCCTCACCGACCTGGATGACGACGCCCACGCCCCACCCGCGCTGCGCGCGGTGCACCACCTTCATCCCAGGTTCCCAGTCCATCCTCCGCCGCCCCTTCCGTGCATGGCGTACTGCGCCGGGCGGGTACTTAGGGCGTCCTGGGGAGACCCGCCGCATCGGGTCCGCGCCGGGGACTCACGTTGACACCCTCAGCGCGTCAAGCTAGAAACCGCCCTGCTCGCGCCGCGTTCCGGGCGGATAGCTCAGCGGTAGAGCATCGCCCTTACAAGGCGAGGGTCGCAGGTTCGAAACCTGCTCCGCCCAAGTTCGACATGCACTTGGGGTGTTAGTTAAGTTGGTTATAACGCCGGCCTGTCACGCCGGAGGCCACGGGTTCGAGTCCCGTACACCCCGCCAGCGCCATCGGCCGGGATTCCCTCGAGAAGTCGACGGGGATCCCGGCCGATCTTTTGTCCCGCATGGTCGGGATGCTATCCGATATGATCGACCGTCGTCCGGCGGGCGTCGTGACGTGCGCGAATGCCGCTGACGTGGCTGCCCTGGTGCGGTACGCGGCAGAGACCGGCACCGACCTTGCGGTCCGGGGCGGGGCCCACAGCGTCCCCGGGTTCGGAACGGCGGACGCTGCCCTGGTCGCCGACCTCGCCGGCCTCTCCTCGATCACGGTGGATCCGTCCACCGGGACAGCCAGCGCTGGCGGCGGCGCGACCTGGGGAGGTTTCAACGAAGCCACAGGTGCCCACGGGCTCGCGACCACCGGCGGGATCGTCTCCACGACCGGGGTCGGAGGGCTCACGCTGGGGGGCGGGATCGGCTACCTGGCCCGCGGCTACGGACTGAGCTGCGACAACCTGCTCTCGGCCCAGGTCGTCACCGCGGATGGACAGACGGTGACGGCGAGTGCGACCGAGCACCCGGACCTTTTCTGGGCCCTGCGCGGCGGCGGCGGGAACTTCGGGGTGGTGACCGAGTTCACCTTCCGGGTCCACCCCGTCGGCATGATCTACGGCGGCCCGATGTTCTTCGAGCTGTCCGACGGGGCGGCCGTCCTGGCCTACTTCAACGAGTTCATCAAGACCGCGCCACGCGAGTACGGCGGGTTCCCCGATCCGTGCGCACATGGAGCACGGACCGCTCGTACCGGTCGTCAACTCCGCAGTGCACCTGTACCCGATCAACGGCGCCTGCCACGACGTGGCAGCCGGCGCGACCGCGTTCGGGCACCGCGACGCCACCTACGCCGCGGTGATCGCCGGGACGTGGCCGGACCCCGCGGACAACGAGGCAACACGCGGTGGGTGCGGGACTACCACGCAGCGATCGCGCCGCACTCGCTCAACGGCGGGTACGTCAACTTCGCCTCCGCCGACGACCAGTCGAAGGTAGCGGCGAACTACGGCGCCAACTACGCCCGGCTGCAGGAGGTCAAGCGCCGCTACGACCCGGACAATCTGTTCCACCTCAACCAGAACATCGAACCCTGACCGGCCGGGTCTTCTAGCCCACCGTCAGGAAGCCACAGCGCGGACCCGGTGCACGGCAGAGGGCGCCGTCCAACGTCGCCACCTTCACGCCGAGCGCCTCGGCGAGCGCGACGTACCACGCGTCGTAGGCGGTCAGGTTGTCGCGAAGTTCCCAGACGCGAGACGCGAAGGGCTCGTACGGGAACAGCTCGATGTGGAGGACTAGCAGGTCGGCGTGGGCCAGGGAGGCAGCATCCGCGGAGATGTCTCCTCTCGCGGCCGCGCGACGGAGGACGTTCGCGGCCTCGACCGGCATGAGGTGCGGCGCGAGGAGCTGCTCACGCGCGAGAAGCTGCTCGGCCCAGCCACCGTTCGGCCCCGCGTCGACGAGGACGCCACCACGGCGGATGCGTCGACCACGACCATCACCGGCGCTCTGCGTCGCGATGGGCGAGGATCGTGGCGGCGGAGAGGCGCGTCCCGGTGCGCTCCTTCCGCTCGCGGATCCAGGCGAGGAGTGCATCTGTGTCGGGTCGGCTCGCGAGTTCGATCAGCTTGCCTCGCAGGTGCTCCTGGAGCGAGCGGCCGGACGCGGCCGCCCGCGCCGCGAGCTCGTCCCGTGCGCGGTCCGGTACATTCCTGATCGTGACGGAAGTAGGCATGCAGCTACTATGATGCGCGTGCCAGCAGTCTGCAGCGGGCGGTACTCAGCCAGCCGGCCGCATGAAATCCCCGCGGCGCACCGTCGGTTCCGCGGGCGTTCATGGCCGCTGACCCAGCACCGCACGGTCGACCTCGACGGTCCCGCGTACACCTCCTCGACTTCGGCGGCTCGGGCCGGCCGATCCCGCTCGTGCACGTGCACGTGCCCGTGCACGTGCACGGGCTCGGGCTCGGGCTCGGACCGCTCCGCCGACCGACCGACCTACACCGCCCCCATGGCCTCGAGGATCCCCCTCGCCGCGCGCTGGATACGCGTCATCGAGCGCAGCACTCCCGCGCCATCGCCGCCCTGCCACGCGATGTAAGCCGGCACGGGCGCGCTGACCCTGAGCACCCCGAGGACGACGTAGGCCGTCGCGTCGGCCTCGGTCTCCTCCTCGGCGTGGCTCCGCGCAGGCGGCGGACGCTTCGCGGCGAGCGCCTTCGCGCGCTCGGCATGGTGCAGCACCTCGTGCGCGAGCTCGTGCGCGAGCGCGCGCACCTTCTCGCGACCGCTCAGGCTCGAGCGCAGGCGGACGACGCCGCCGAGCGACTCTGCCACCGCGCCCTGTGACGACACGCCGCCGTACTCGACGCGCACGCCGAGCCGCGCCGCGGCGGACTCGAGCGCCTTCACATGGCGCGACCGGCCGCGGGACGACACTGCGAGCGTGGGTACGCGCCGGCCGCGGGTCTGGCGGACGTCGTACACCGGCACCCGCACGAATCCACGACCTCGCCGCCAGCGCGTCGGCGCGAGGACCCCCAGCGCGCGCTCCCCCGGCTTCACCTTGCGCCCGAGGGAAGTCCAGAGGCTACGCGACCCGACCCGCGTTGCCTCCGGCCGCTGGGTCTGGATGAGGAACTCATTGAACGGGGAGTAGCGCCAGAACCGGCGCATCGCGTCGAGCGCGGCACGAAAGCCGGCGTCGCGTCGGGTGCGGTCGACTTCGTGCGCGAGGTCCGAGAGCCGCTCACGGAGCACGTCGCGGAGGACGCGGCCGTCGAGCTTGGCGTCGATCACGTCTCGGGCGGGCACACGAACATCCTCGCACCATCGCGGACGCGCTCGAGCCTTGCGGCGGGGCCTCGGACGGCCGGGTCGCGCCTACAAGACCCGCGGAGTGGTGAGCCCGCAGGTGTCCGTGCCGGCGCGATACTCCTGACATGCGGATCCTTCGCCTCTCCGAACTGCGCAACGGATGTGCCGCCGCCGCGCGGCGCCGCGCGACGTGCGCGTTCCAGCCTGAAGTTCCGCTGCCCGCCGAGCGAAATCCCCCGTCGAATTGATCACATGGATCAACTTCGGCGAGGGCGGTGTTGTCTACAAAGCGATGGCCTCCAGCAGAGAGATTGCGCGCCGCTGGGCGGGACTTGGCGTGGT
>JBBQEB010000179.1:0-6944 GCA_038320275.1 Myxococcales bacterium
GATGGGCAGGTCGAGCGCGGCTGGATGCGCGTGGTAGAAGTGCCGCGGCACCGCCCAGAAGAGCGCCGGAGCGAGGAGCGCGCCGCCCGTGCCGGCGAGCGCGGCGCCCCACCGCGACAGCACCGCCGAGAGGAGCGCCGCGAAGAGGAAGGCGCCCGCGCGGAAGGCCTGCAGGTGGTCGGCCAGGCCGGCCCCGGTGAGGAGCGCGTGCGTCGCGCCGTAGAGCTCCTTGGTGAGCGGCGGGTGCTCGTGGTTCACGCCGAAGCGGGCGTCGATGCGCGAGAGGGCGGTGCCCGGGGAGCGCGCGGCGTCGGCCCACCAGCTCGCGTAGCTCTCGGCGGCGGCGAGGTAGATGCCCTCGTCGCGACCGATGCCCTGGGCGGGAGCGGTGAGCGCGGCCACCGCGAGCGTCGCTGCCGCCCAGGCCAGCGGGAGCGCGACCGCGGTGCGGCGCGGCGGCATGGAGTCCCTGGCGCCGTCGCTCATGGCAGCGTGAAGGCCTCCAGGCAGAAGGGCAGCGGTCCACCGGAGCGAGGAGCGCGCAGCGTGAGCACGACCCGCGCAGCGCTGCCGGCGCCGACGGAGGTGTCGAGCGCGAACGGATGCCAGCCCGGGCTCGCCGGCGGGTCCTCGAACGCGCCCAGCGCCACGGTGCCGGCCACTACCTCCAGCCGCACCGGATCCTCGCCCGAGAGCGCGGCCTCGCCCACCACGCCGGTGTGCCCGCGCAGCGCCTTCCCGAGCGGGACGCCCTCGAAGGTGACCCGTGCCGTGCCGCCCGGTGCGAGCTCCGCGAAGAGGCAGTCGCGCGGAAGGCCGTCCACCTCCCTGAGCTGCCGGGAAAAGGCGCCCGGCGGCTCTGCGCGCGCGCGGGAGAGGAGCGCCGCGAGCGACGCCAGCGGCAGCTCGGGAGACCTCAGCTGCCACGCGGCGAGCCGGAGCGCGCCCAGGCTGTGGGTGGGTCCCACGGGCTCCGCGCGGCCGGCGAGCTCCCTGCCCAATGTGGCGCGGTGCCCCGGGGCGCGGGGGAGCTCGAGGAGCCAGATCCGGCGCACCCCGGGGAGCTCCTCGCCGGCAAGCGAAGGGAGGGACAGGATGGAGAGCGGCGCGCCCGCAGCGAGTTGGGCGGGCGCCGTCCGTCCGAGCACCTCTCGCGCGCGCTCCGCCCACGGGGGGTCGAGGAGGACGGCGTCGCCTGCAGCCGCCTCCCGCGCGAGGACCTCGCGCGCGGCCTGCCAGTCGGCTGCGGAGGGAAGGCGGGCCGGGAGGCGCGCCATGAAGGCGAGCCCGTACAGGCCGAGCGCCGCGACGCCCAGCGCGAGCAGCGCCGCGGCGGGGCGTCCCATCGAGAGGGGCCTCGAGGTCAGGTCTTGGCGAGGCGGATGCGCCGCTCGCTCTTCTCGCGGTCGAAGCTGCACAGCTCCGCCTCCGGGCTGGCAGGCAGCCCGGGCGACCACGACGGGTGCATCGCGCAGCGCGCGTCGTAGCAGTGGTGGAGGTCCCACAGGTGGCCGACGGCGTGGATGGTCTCGCGCGCGAGACGCTTCCGCCAGGCCTCGATGGAGGCCTCGGTCACGCCGCGCTCGGGAAAGCGAACGGTGGTGACGATGGCCTTCTCGCCCCCGTACTCCGTGTAGCACCAGCAGGGCGGCTCGCCCAGCGGACCGGGGCGCACCGACAGCTCGGCGTCGGTGAGGTAGAGCACCTTGTCGTCGGCGTAGGTCTTCACCGGGTCGATGTCGGCGAGCAGCTTCATGGCGTCGTACCGCCCGTCCTCCCCCTGCGCGTCCTTCGGCAGGGCGCGGCTGCCGGCGTGCTCGGTCCCGAGCCCGAACGCCTGGAAGAGGGTGCGGGAGAGGAGGGCGATGTCCACCTCGTCGAAGGGCGACAGCGTGACGATCCGGATCACTTCTTCTTCCCCTTGGCGGGCTTCTTCGCGGCCGGTTTGACGGCCTTCGAGGCGGGCTTCTTGGCCGGGGCGCGGGCGGGAGCCTTGGGCGCCGGCTTCTTCGCCGCCGGTCTGGCGAGCTTCTTCGCCGCGGGCTTCGCCTTCGCCTTCGCCGTTGGCTTGGCGGGGGCGGCGGGCTTCTTCGCTGCGGGCTTCTTCGCCGGGGCCTTCGCCGGGGCGGCCAGCTTCTGCGCCTTGACGGGCTCGGCAGGCTTCTTCTTCACCCGCGCCGGCTCGGGAACGAGCCGCGGTGCTGGCCTGGACGAAACGGGAAGCTCCACAGCGGCAGGAGAAGCGGTCTCCTCGGCGTCGGAGTCGTCCTCGACGTCGTCGGCATCCTCGTCCGAGGCGTCGTCCGCGTCCTCGGCGGCGGCAGGCTCGCCGTCCTCCAGCTCGGGGGCGGGCATGTCCTCGGCGCCCGGAATGGCTGGCAGCGCGCCCATCAGATCGTCCAAGGGCGCCAGCTCCTCGCCGAGGGAGGGCAGTCCAGGCAGGCCTGCGCTGGCGGCGGCGCCGCCCGGAGCCTCCCCGTCGGGGAGCGCGATGCCGAGCTCGTCGAGCCCGAGATCGTCGTCCTCGTCTGTCGTGCGCGTGACCTTGCGGCGGGGGCGAACGGGTAGCTCCACCGGCTTGGGCGGCGGCTTCAGCTTGAACACCACCCCCACCGGCGGCATGAGCGCGTAGTCGATGTAGTCCTCGGCCAGCGACGGGGGCACGCCGAGCGACACCGCCACCTCGTGCACCAGGAGGTGGCGCGAGTTGTCGTACTGCTCGCGCTCCTTGGTGGGCAGGGGCCGGATGCGCGAGAGCGCGTGAAGACCTTTCACCACCTCCGCCACGCCCAGCACCCCGCCCGCGATGAGCCGGTCGGCGTTGTCGCGGTGGCGGATCTTCCAGTCGAGCTCCGGGTCGTCGTACTGCGCGGCCAGGTAATGGAACACGCCCTCCATCTGCTCGCCGGTGGCGACCTTCCGCAGCCCGATGGTGGACACCTTCGCCATGGGCACCAGCACCGCGGCGCCGTCCTCCTCGCGCTCCATGCGGACGAGCTCGAGCCTCTGCCCGGCGATCTCCTTCCGCTCCACGCCGGTGATCCGGCAGACCCCCTGGTTCGGGTAGACCACCCGGTCGCCCGGCTCGAGGTCGGCGGCGTCGGTGATCACGCCCTCGACCGGCGGAAACTGCTCCTTCGGCTGATCGTGGCGCGGGGGTGGGCCTTTCACGCGATCCCCCTTACCACGCGTGCACAGGGGCGGCAAACGCTCTCGGGCGCGCGCGCGAGATCGCACGGCGCCCTGCCCTCCGCGTCGCTCAGGCGCCCGGCGGGGCGGAGCTGCAGAAGCCCTCGTAGTCCACGAACCGCACGTCGGCGCCGGGGCGGCACACCGGGCAGGCCGGATCGCGCTTCACCCGCACCTCGCGCAGCTCCGCGGCGAGCGCGTCGTAGGTGAGGAGCCGGCCCACGAGCGAGGTGCCGCGCTCGAGCAGGAGCTTCAGCGCTTCCGTGGCCTGGAGGAGTCCCACCACGCCCGGCAGCACGCCCAGTACGCCAGCCTCGGCGCAGGAGGGGGCAAGCTCCGCCGGAGGGGGCCGCGGAAAGAGGCAGCGGTAACACGGGCCCTTCCCCGCCCAGAAGGTCGTGACCTGCCCTTCGAAGCGGTACACCGACCCGTGGACGTTGGGGACGCCGCGCAGGACGCACGCGTCGTTGAGAAGGTAGCGGGTGGGAAAGTTGTCCGCGCCGTCGAGCACCACCTGGTACGGCTCGAGGATGCGCAGGGCGTTCGCGCTGGTCAGCCGCTCCGCGTGCTCCACCACCCGCACGCCCGGGTTGAGCGCGCGCAGGGCCGCCGCGGCCGAGGCGGTCTTGGGCTCGCCCAGCGTGCGGGTCGAGTGCACCACCTGGCGCTGGAGGTTCGAGAGCTCCACCCGGTCCGAATCGACGATCCCCAGCGTCCCGACGCCCGCCGCCGCGAGATAGAGCGCCGCCGGGGAGCCGAGGCCTCCCGCGCCCACCAGCAGGACCTTGGCGGCGAGGAGGCGCGCCTGACCGACCTCGCCCACCTCCGGCAGGGTGAGGTGGCGCCCATACCGCTCCTTCTGCTCCGCGGTCATGACCACCGGGCGCACGGCTGGAAAACTCAGATCGCGCCAGCGGCCGAAGCCGCCGGCCATGGAGGCGACGTCGCTATAGCCCAACTCGGCGAGGGTCCGCGCCGCCAGCGCCGAGCGCGCGCCGCCCGCGCAGTAGACCACCACCCGGGAGCGGCGATCGGGCAGGGCGGCTTCCACGCGGCTCTCCAGGAAGCCGCGCGGGATGTGGATCGCGCCGGGAAGGTGGCCCCCCGCCCATTCGTCGGCCTCTCGCACGTCGAGGAGGCGCAGGTCGCCGCCCGCATCGAGCGCACGCTTCAGCTCGGCGGGCGCGATCTCCGAGATCTGCGCCCGCGCCGCCTCCAGCAGCTCGCGGTAGCTCGGCATGGGAGGGCCTTACCTCCGGAGGGCCCCAGCATCAACTGCGGCGCCGCCACAGCGCGAGGGGCCCGAGGAGCGCGAGGAAGGCTCCGTCAGCGCCCCCTTGCCCGCACCCGCACCCGCCCTGGATCCGGCGCGCGGCGATGGTCCCGGGAGCGCCGCCGCCACCCCCGGTATCGCCGCCGGTCGCGCCGCACGCCGCGCCCGTGCCGGGCAGCACCGCCGGGGCCGCGCACGCCAGCGCCGGCGCCGCGGTGGAGGGCGGCGGCGAGGGGCTCGCGGGCACCGCTCCACCGCCCCAGGTGCAGACGTTCGTCGCGCCCGGGCCGGGGGTGTCGCCGAAGGTGTACCGCGTCCGGCGCAGCGGCTCCGCGCCGCCGGGGAGCTCGAGGGAGACGCCCAGCTCGAAGGTGTTCGGCCCCCCGCTCGCCTGATCCGAAGGGCCGAAGGGCAGGAGGTACCAGCGGCCGGGGCCGAATGCGGTCCGCGTGCCGGTGCAGGTCCGGCAGGCGCTGCAGCCTGCGCCCGCCGGGAGCACGAGGTCGGGCTGATTGCCCACCAGAATCCAGTCGTACTGCGGATTTCCGAGGCCGGCGTTCAGGAACTCCACCGGCTTGCCGTAGCGCAGGTAGAGGCCGCCGGTCGCGGTGGCATCGCCGGTCTGGAGGTGGAGCGCGGTCGCGCCGCAGGGCACGTCGACGAAGTACTGCTGGCCGGCTGCCGTCTTCACCGTCGATTTGCCCGACACGCCGAAGAACACGCCGTCCGCGCGCTCGCCGCTGTAGAGCGCCACCGTGCGGTCGGAGCAGCCGGCGAGGTCGCGCTGGGCGATGGTGCAGTCGGCGAACGCCAGCGCGGCGGAAGGCATGCCCAGGTCGGCCATCTTCTGGCGCACGGTGGCAGCGTAGCCTTCGAAGCTGGGGTGCTTGCCCGTCACCTGGAGCGCCTTGAAGAGCGCGGAGGTCGTCTGCGCGCGGAGCGGCGTTCCGCCCGCGGCGTCGGCCGCCTCGAGGAGCGCCCAGGTGAAGCCGGTCCAGATCTCCCCGTCGTCGTGCACCTCGCCATCGCGCCCGGGGTTGCGGCCGTCGTTGGGCCCGTTGCCGCGGCAGGTCTTCTCGTTCGAGGCCTGCCGCAGGCACGTCTGGCCGAGGGCCGCCCCGAAGTAGCGGGAGAGGCAGGAGGCGGAGGCGATGGGGGAGCTCACCTGCGCGAGCGCGTCGGCGACGTGCGCGAAGGCGAAGGTGTCGGCGGTCCCCTCGTTCATGGCGCCGGGATCGGCGTTCACCCCCAGCCGGTCGGTGAGCTCCTCGAAGCTCGCCGTTGCGTCCACCGCTGCGTGGGTGAGCTCGTGGTAGACGATCTCCGCGTCATAGGCGATGTCGATGAGCGAGCCCTGGCCGTACACCATCACCCCGGACGATCCGGCCGGGCCGCCGGTGGGCGAGAAGAAGGCGTTGTCATAGGGCGCGCCCTTGTCGTGCACGTTCACGAGCCCCGGGATGAACCCGATCCCGCCGGCCGCCGTCCGCTCCGCGAAGCAGCGGGGAGGGGTCCCCGCGGGCCGGGGCGTGGCAGGGCAGGGGTCGAGCGCGTCGAGAAACCGGGAGTGGTTGTCGATGTGGAAGTAGGCCGACTGCTCAGCGAATGCGTCCGCCGGATCGACGAGGGTGGAGTCGGGGCTGGTGAGGAAGCTGCCCTGCGCGTCGGGAATGGCGTTCTGCGCGGTGCAGGTGGCGGGGTCGGCGTCTCCGCCCTGGCAGTCGAAGGCGGCGGTCCGCCGCCCCGCGAGCCGGTCTCCCGGCGCGTCCAGCTCGAGCGCGGGGAACGCCTCCGGCGCGTTCCCGCTCGGGTCGGCGGTGGACGGCGCGAGCGGGCTGTCGCGGTACGCGCACACGCAGGGCGGCGTCGGGCAGGGAGGGCAGGGGTGGAGGGCCGGGCCGGCGCTGCGCTTCCGGGAGAGGCGGTAGAGGAGCTCCCCCGTCTCCCCGTCCACGTAGGAGACGAAGCTGCCGAGCGGCGCGCGCGCCCCGTGCTCCACGCGGTAAGCGGGGGTGAGCGCGCCCTCGTACTGGAGCCAGCCCTGCTCCACGCGCGTCTCTCGCGGGGTTCCGGGCGCCCCCGCCAGCGCCGCCGCGCGGGCGTCCTCCGGCCCGGCGCGGAACGACCCCCGGGGAGCCACCGCTAGTGCGCTGGTGCCGTTCACCACCGTGATGGCGCCGTCCGCCCGCCAGCCCACCGACACCTCGCCCCCGAACACGGGAAGCCCGAGGACCCGGCGCTGGAAGACGGCGACGCCGTCCGAGCCCGGCCCCCCGGTCACGCGCAGGGTCGCCAACTCGGAGGCCGCGCCCACGCCGAAGGCACGCCCTTCGCGGGCGAGGAAGCGGCGCGCGTTCTCCTCGTCGTCGTCGAGGCCGAGGGCCTTCGTCCGCTCGCCGTCGAAGGCCTCCAGATCGAAGTGCTGATCCTGCAGCGCGTGCGTCAGCTCGTGCGCGATGACGACCGTGTCGGAACGGGACTC
>JBBQEB010000180.1:0-6934 GCA_038320275.1 Myxococcales bacterium
AAGACCGTGCGGCCAGCGAAGCTTGCTGCGCGCGCGGCCCCGCCGCGGAGGCCGAGCGCCCCGCCGGCCAAGGCGCTCCGTCCCGCGGCCCAGCCCAAGGCAAAGGCAAAACCGAGCGGCATCCCGCTCCGCCCGGACGAGATCATCCCGCTCGACCGCGACCCCTCCTTCCAAGAATTCTGAGACCGGACCCGTGAAAAATACCCGCATCCGCACCATGGTGGCGGGCGCGCTCGCCGCCGTGGCGATCCTCGCCCTCCTGGTCGCCTTCGCAGGATGGCGTGCGCTGGGCGAGATCACCGCCCGGCTCTCCGCGGCCACCGACGCCCGATACCCGTCCGCCATGGCGCTCGCCGGTCTGGCCGAGGCGCAGGCCACCGCCTCCCGCGGCGCCAACGCCGTCTGCCTGCCTCGCATGCCGCCGGACCTGAGAAAGTCAGCCTCGAGGCGGCTCGCGGCGGCGCTCGAGCGCGCGCGCGCGGGGGTGGCGGAGTTCGACCGCTACCCGCACGGCCGGGAGAGCGCGGCGGCCTTCGACAAGCTGCGAAAGCCCTGGGCGGAGTGGCTCGCGTCGTACGAGACGCTCGTCGCCCATGCCGCGGCGTTCGACAGGCTCGCCACCGCCGGCGGCACCCTGTCCGACCCCGTCACCGCGGCGGCGTACGGCAAGGCGTGGGATGCCTGGATGGCGACCCGCGGCGCCTACGCACCGGCCGAGAAGGCCCTCGCCGAGGCCCGCAAGGAGGTGGATGCCGAGGTCCGCGCCGAGCGCCTCGCGGCGGAGGAAAGCGTCCGACGGGCGCGGCTGCTCCTCGTCCTCGCCGCCACGGCAGCGCTGCTCTGCGCGGGCGCTTTCAACTGGGTCATCACGCGCCGCGTGGGCGGGATCATCGACGCCCTGGTGACGCAGGCGCACGCCCTCTCGCGAGGCGTGGCCGAGGGCAGGCTCTCGGAGCGTGCCGACCCCGCGCTGGCGCACGCCGAGTTCCGCCCCGTCCTCGCCGGGATGAACGCCACCCTGGATGCGTACGCACAGCCGATGGACATCACCTCGCGCTGCATCCGGGCGCTTGCCTCCGGGGACGTCCCGGCGCCCATCGAAGGCGATCTCCGCGGCAGCTTCGCGCAGGTGAAGGACGACTGGAACCGGCTCATCGCGGCCCTGGGCCGGCGGGCGGCGGACATGGGGCGCATCACCCGCGCCGCCCGCGAAGGCCGGCTCTCCGAGCGCGTCGATCTGTCTGGCTACCAGGGCCAGGACCGCCAGGCTCTCGAGATGCTGAACGACACCCTCGACGCGGTCGCGAGGCCGTTCCTCGAGTCCACTGCCGTGCTGCAGCGACTCGCGGCCAAGGACCTCCGCCCGCGCATGTCCAAGGACTACCCAGGCGACTACGCCCGCGTGGCGCTGGCGCTGAATGCCACCGCGGACTCCCTCTCCCAGGCGCTCGCGGGCGTGCGGAGCGCCGCGGCGCAGGTCTCGGGCGCCGCCGGTGAGATCGCCGCCTCCAGCGAGGCGGTAGCGGCGGGCGCCTCGCAGCAGGCGAGCGCGATCGAGGAGACCAGCTCGTCGCTGGAGTCCATGGGGAGCGCCGTCGCGAAGAGCTCCGCCCAGGCTCGCTCCGCCACCGCGCTCACCGAGACCGCGCGCGCGAAGGTGGGGGAGGGAAGGGCGGCCGCGGAGGGGATGGGCGAGGCCATGCAGAAGATCCGGCGCGCGGCCGAGGGCACCTCCGCCATCATCAAGGAGGTCAACGAGATCGCGTTCCAGACCAACCTGCTCGCGCTCAACGCCGCGGTGGAGGCGGCGCGCGCGGGCGAGGCGGGCCGCGGCTTCGCGGTGGTGGCGGAGGAGGTCCGGTCGCTGGCGCTGCGCTCCAAGGACGCGGCGAGCAGGACCGAGGCGCTCATCCGCGAGTCGGTGCGCGAGACTGCCGGAGGAGCCGAGAGCGCGGACCGGGTGGCGGCTCGCCTGCGGGAGATCGAAGGGCTCGTGGGGGACGTCACCGCCATCGTCGGCGAGCTGGCGAGCTCCGCCCGGGAGCAGGCCAAGGGGATCGGGCAGCTCACGAGCGCGGTGAGCGAGATGAGCAAGGTCACCCAGACCAACGCGGCCAGCGCGGAGGAGTCCTCGGCCTCGGCGGCCGAGCTCTTCAGCGAGTCGAGCTCCCTCGTGGCCCTGGTGCAGGCCTTCCAGGTGATGGGCGGGAACGGCGACTCCGGGTCGCCGTCCACCCGCGGGGGCGCTCCGGCCGGATGCGCGGAACCCCCGCTCCCCACCCAGGACCGGCGCGCTCACGTCTGGCACGCCCGCTGCTCCTGAGGACAGCATGGAACCGCAGCTCTTCCAGCGCTTCGCGGCGCTCGCCTACCAGAAGGCGGGCATCAGCATCAAGCCGGGCAAGGAGGCGCTCGTCGAGGCGCGGGTCGCGAAGCGGCTGCGCGCGCTCTCCATCGCCAATCCGGAGGGCTATCTCCAGTACATCGAGGACGACCGCACCGGCGAGGAGCTGACGCGTTTCCTCGACGTGATCTCCACCCACTTCACCTCCTTCTTCCGCGAGAAGGACCACTTCGAGCTCCTGGCGGCGGAGATCGCGGAGCGCCTCGCGAAGGGGCAGACCCGCATCCGGCTCTGGTCGGCGGCCTCGTCCACCGGCGAGGAGCCGTACACCATGGCGATGGTGGCGCTGGGCGTGCCCGGAATGAAGCACGTCGACCTCAAGATCCTCGCCACCGACATCTCCGTCGACACGCTCCGTCAAGCTTCCGAGGGGCGCTACTCGGGGGAGCGCATCGCTCCGGTCCCGTCCGCGATGCGCGACCGCTGGTTCGTGCGGCGCGGCACGGCGGCCGACGGTGAGGTGTGGGAGGCGAACGCCCAGCTCAAGGCCTGCGTGGTGTATCGCCGCCTCAACCTCGCCGAGCCCCCCTTTCCCATGAAGGGCCCGCTCGACGTGGTCTTCTGCCGCAACGTCCTCATCTACTTCGACAACCCCACCCGCCAGCGGCTGGTCACGGCGCTCGAGCCTCTGCTCCGCCCGGGTGGCCTCTTCTGCGTGGGCCACACGGAGACGCTCTCCGGGGTGCGCTGCGGGTTCAAGATGCAGCGCCCCTCGGTGTTCAGGCGGGTGATGGAGCGCTCGTGAGCACACTCACGGTCGACATCTCCGACCTCCAGGTGAGCGCGGCTCCCGAGGACCTCATCATCACCTACGCGCTCGGCTCGTGCATCGCGGTCATGGTGCACGACCCGGTGCGCGTCGCTGCCGGCATGATCCATTACATGCTGCCGCTCTCCGAGACGTCGCCGGAGAAGGCGAAGACCCGGCCTGCCATGTTCGCCGATACCGGCATTCCCCTGCTCTTCCAGACGATGTACCGCCTCGGCTGCGACAAGAAGAACCTCGTCGTGAAGGTGACCGGCGGCGGCGCGCTCTACGACGACAAGGGCTTCTTCAGCATCGGCAAGCGCAACTACACCATCCTGCGGAAGATGTTCTGGAAGGCGGGCGTCATCATCGCGGCCGAGGACGTGGGCGGCGCGAGAAGCCGGACCGCCCGGCTCCACGTCGGCACCGGGCGCTGCACGGTGAGCTCGCAGGGCGAGGAGACGGAACTGTGATCGCCACGCAGTGCATCGTCGACGCGGTCCGCGACCTCCCGACCCTTCCCGCCGCCGCCATGCGCCTCGCGGAGCTGGCGCGGGACGAGCGCTCCAGCTCCGCCGACTTCGAGCGCGCCATCCGGCCCGACCCTGCGCTCACCGCGAACCTCCTTCGCATCGCCAACTCTGCATACTTCGGCCTGCGCGCGCGGGTGGACTCGGTCAGGAACGCGGTGACGCTGCTCGGACTGCGCCGGGTCTCGGAGATGGCGGCGGCGGCCGCCTTCGCGCAGACGCTTCCGGCCCGCATTCCCGGATACGGGATGGACGCCGGCCAGTTCTGGCTGCACAGCGTGGCCGTGGCCGTCCTGGCGGAGCGACTCGCGGTCGAGACCCAGTTGCCGAGGCCCGACTCCACCTTCACCGCCGGCCTCCTGCACGACGTAGGGAAGCTCGCCGTCGCGGCGTTCGTCTCCTCCTCCTCGGCTGACCTCTTCGCCCGGGTGCGGGCGGGCGCGGTGCTCGCCGAGGCGGAGCGAGAGGTGCTGGGGCTCGATCACGCGCAGGTGGGGGAGCTCGTCGCGAGCGCGTGGAGCCTTCCGCCGGCGGTGGCGGCCGTCGCTCGCTGGCACCACACCCCTGACGGGCTGCCGCTTCTGGAGCACCGCAGGCTGGTGGATCTGGTGCACGCGGCCGATGCGCTGGCGCACGCCATGGGGCTCGGGGCGGACAGGGGCGAGCTGGCGCGCAAGGTGGAGAGCGGGGCGAGCGAGCGGATGGGGTTGCGCGCGCGGGCGCTGGAGCGGGTGGCCGGCGAGAGCCTCGACGCGATCCGGGACATGGCGGCGCTGTTCGCTCCGTCAGGAGGAAGGCGATGAGCTACAGCATCCTGGTGGCCGACGACTCGGCCATCGTGAGGACGATGGTTCGCAAGGCGCTGGTGATGGCCGGCCTCGACCTCGGGCAGGTGCACGAGGCAGCCAACGGCAAGGAGGCGCTGGAGCTGTTGCAGCGGACCTGGGTGGACGTCGTGTTCGCCGACGTGAACATGCCGGTGATGGACGGGGTCGAGCTGGTGCGCAGCATGCGCGGGGTGGCTGCTCTCGCCTCGACGCCGGTGGTGGTGGTCTCGTCCGAGCGAAGCGCGGATCGCATCGCGGAGCTCAATCGTTGCGGCGTGCGCGCCTTCGTCAAGAAGCCATTCCGCCCCGAACATTTCCGCGAGGTGTTGGAGGGGCTCCTGGGCGCCCCCGGGAGCGGTCATGGCCGCTGACATGGAGAGGCTGCTCGGCGAGGTGCTGGGCAAGACGCTGGAAGAGGCGGCCTTCGTCTTCGCCGACCTGCCCGACGAGGCGCCGCCGGTGGGGCGAACCATGGTGGAGGCGCGGCTCGCGTACGGTGGTCCGGGCGCGGGCGAGCTCGTGCTCGCCACCACCCCGGCGCTGGCCTCGACCTTGGCCGCCAACCTCCTGGGAGAGGACGAGGGCGGCGCGACGGCCACCGGGGACGACGAGGACGCGGTGGGCGAGCTCCTCAACATGATGGCTGGCACCTTCGTGGCCGAGCTGTTCGGACCGGGGGCAGGGGTGCACATCGGCTTGCCGCGGGTCCGTCGGGTGGATGGCGGTGCCTACGCTCGGTCGCTGGCGGGCGCCACCGCCGCGGTCACCCTGGTGGAGGAAGAAGGGCGGCGCATCGACCTCGCGGCCCATGCCGGGAGCGGTCCGTGACGCGCGTCCTCGTGGTGGACGACTCCGCAGTGGTCCGCCAGATCTTCTCCCGAGAGCTCGCCAAGGACCCGGAGCTGGAAGTGGTCGGAGCGGCACCCGACCCCTACGTCGCGCGCGACCTCATCGTGCAGCTGAAGCCGGACGTCCTGACGCTCGACATGGAGATGCCGCGGATGGACGGCATCACCTTCCTCCGCAAGCTCATGCACTACCACCCGATGCCGGTGGTGGTGGTGTCCTCGCTCACCAGCTCGGGCGGCGAGCTCGCCCTGGAGGCGCTCGCCGCGGGCGCGGTGGACGTCATGTGCAAGCCGGGGGCGTCGTTCACCGTAGGTGACATGGCCGCCTCGCTGGTGGAGAAGGTCAAGGCTGCGGCCCACGTCGACATGAAGAAGAGGGTCCCCCCCGCGACCGGCTCCGCCCTTCCGGCCGCGCCGCGAGCGCTTTCGCGGACCACCCACCAGATCCTGGCCATCGGTGCCTCCACGGGAGGTACGGTCGCGCTGGAGTCCATCCTGCGGGCGATGCCGCCCAACGCGCCGGGCATGGTCATCACCCAGCACATGCCGGAGACGTTCACGAAGTTCTTCGCCGACCGGCTGAAGGCGGTGACCCAGCTCGACGTGCGCGAGGCGGTGGACGGCGACGGGGTGGTCCCGGGCGTGGCGCTCATCGCTCCGGGCGACAAGCACATGCTCCTCCGTCGCTCGGGCGCGCGCTACTGCGTGTCCGTCCGCGACGGCCCGCGCGTGAACCGCCACCGCCCGTCGGTGGACGTGATGTTCCGCTCGGTGGCGCAGACGGCGGGCCGCAACGCGGTAGGGGTGATCCTCACCGGCATGGGAGGAGACGGCGCCGAGGGGCTGCTGGAGATGCGCAACGCTGGTGCACGCACCATCGCCCAGGACGAGGCGAGCTGCGTCGTGTTCGGGATGCCGAAGGTCGCCATCGAGCGCGGAGGCGTGGAGAAGATCGTGTCCCTGGGAACGATCCCCGCCGAGATCCTGAGGCTGGTCGAGGCCGCGACGGCCTGAGCGGGCCGTGCCGCAGGCGAGCTCGGGGGCGCGGTCGACGGTCGAAGGTCGGGGTCGAGGTCGGGGTCGGGGCGCTTCGCTCGCCAAGTCGGCTTGCCTCAACTGCGCGGAGGGCGCCGGCCGGGTCACCCGGGGTGACAAGGCACGCGCCTTTGCCGTCTCCCGCACGGAGGCGGTGGAAGCCGCGGCGGCGGTGGAGATCGCGGCGCTCTGCCGAGACGCCTCCCAGGCGAGCGCGGCCTCGGTGGCGAGGCTCGCGTCGCGGGTGGTGGCGATGCTCACGCCTCTGGTGCGGTGAGCGCTAACCTGAAGTTCCGGTAGGTTCCAGACCTTGTAGAGCCAGGGAAGTCCATGCGGCGCAGCGCTTCGGTGCTGCGCCGCTATCATAATGGGCTGCCGAATGTAGCCATGTAACATGTGCCCACACGCTTGCGGAGCAGCGCGTATACGTGTTACGGTGGTCCATGCACGTCGATGTCGTGCCGAACCGAGGCTCCCGTCCCGCCTACCTGCTCCGGGAGTCTTTTCGCGACGGCGGCAAGGTGCGCAAGCGCACGCTCGCC
>JBBQEB010000181.1:0-6924 GCA_038320275.1 Myxococcales bacterium
AAGCCGCGAGGAGAAGGGTCCCGGCGACGTCGCGATCGAGGGCGCCCCGGATGCCAGCCTCCGCTGCGGGGACCGCGCGAACCCCCGCCTCTCCCGGGGCGTTGGAATAGAGAAGAGCACCGCCGGCGCCGAGCCACGTGCCGCTCGCCTTGGAAAAGGATCGCCGCCAGGTCTCCGTGAGCGTCACCGCGCCTGAGTCGACCCCGGTGGAGAACGCGCTATGGATCGCCGTGAGCCCCGTGGTGTAGGTGTCCCGGTGCGACGCCAACCAGGTCAGGTCCAGGAGGGCGCGCCCGCCGCGCTGCTGTGGGAGGTAGAGCTGGGCCGTGCTCCCCACGCCACCGTCCAGGAAGGCGGTGAGGGCCACTCTGGCGCGAAAGCTCTCCGTCGGTGGTCCCTCCAGCCCTGCTGTGATGTCCGCGGCAGCGTAGCGGAGCGTGGTGAGGACCGGGACAGGTTGCAGCACCGAGGGTGCGGGGGTTGGACTGGGGATCGTCGGCCCTGCGGACCCAGCGTTCCTGCTTGCGTCCGGATTGGCGAGGAAGTCGTTCGTCCCGTAGCTCCCCGCAGTGGTGAGCGATAGGCGCCAGTGTGGGTCCGGCCGCCAGCTTGCCTCGACACCGCCTCGGTGAAGCAACGCGACCGCGTCACCCCCTCCGTCCTGGAGCGTGAGCCGGGGCGCGTACGCAGCTCCCCAGGTGAACGGGCCGTCCTGCGCGCCCAGCGCCGCGCGCGGGAGCACGTCCAGCTCGCGCGTGAGCTCCGGCCGCCACCTCGCGCGCGCTTCCGCGCCGGCTTGCAGGTCGAGCACGCCCACCTGCCCCGCCGAAACTAGGAGGAGGGAAGCGGCCAGCAGCGCTGCGCACGACATCTCTACTCCACCACGACCACGTCGCCGGAGCGCAGCCGAAACTGGGAGGCCGCCCCCTGTGCGTGAGCCAGCGCCTCGTAGGCGAAGCGGATGCGCTCGGTGCCCGCAGCGGTGGCGGCTCCCGGTGCCGCCCGGGCCCCGCCCACGCTTCCGCCCTGTCTAAGGACGAAGATTCGGTCGCGTCCGGCCAGCTCGGTGAGCCCGCCCGCCAACGCGAGCACCTTCAGCAGCCCCGCGTCCTGATCGATGTGGTACACGCCGGGTTTCGCCACCTCCCCCAGAACGGAGATCTCGGTGGGGCTCTGCTCCTCGATGGTCACCGTCACCACCGGGTTCACGATAAACTCCTTGAGCTTGGCTTGAAGCCTGCGCGCGAGCACCGTTGGCTCCATGCCGGCCGCCTCCACGTCGTTGAGGAAGGGCAAGGAGATCATCCCGTCTCCGCGCACCTTCGCCTTGCCGGAGATCGCCTCCTGGTTGTACACGCGGACGAAGAGGGCGTCGCCGCGCGCGATCACGTACGCATTGCGGGCCGGGCCGGGTGGCGGTCGGTATTGATCTACCCAGATGAAGTTGCCGACGTGCTTGCAATCGGCGACGCCGAGCAGGAGAAGGACCGCCAGGCAGGCGGCGACGGATCGGGGCTGATTCATCCTGTGTCTCCCTGGCTCTCGCTGGAGAGCCTGCGCGACGGCTTCGCGGCCGCGAACTGGCACGGCGCAGCGGTGTTAGCACGATCCGATTGACGGCGCGCAGCCCCGTGAACGATTGACATGTCCGCTGATCTGCGCGAGCTCGCTGCTCTCACCTACCATGGTCCGGAGACTGGGAGGCGAGCGCGGCCATGCTATGTTGCGAGGTCGAGGGCGTCCACGTTTCGCCCTCCCGCTCTCGCGCTGCCGCGCCCACCTCTACTGATCCGAGGCCATCGTTGACCTTGTCCGCCGCCCCCCGCGAAGCTTCGCCCGTGCCGTTTGGCGTGCGCGTGGCAGCGCCTCCGCTCGCCGACGCTTCGGGTCGCGTGGCGAAGAACGCCATGCACCTGTTCCTCGGGCAGGGCGCGACGACGTGCCTCTCCATGGTGCTGAGCGCCATGCTGGGACGCTTCCTCGGCTCCGCGGATTTCGGCGTGCTCTACCTCGTCACCTCCATGTGCATCGCCTCCACCGTTTTCCTGGAGTGGGGGCAATCGGTGCACCTGGTGCGCGAGGTGGCGCGTGAGGGTGGGAGCGCCGGCATTCTACTCGGGTCGGGCGTGGCCTTCCGCGTCCTGAGCGCCGTCGCGGTAGCGGTGGTTGGCAGCGCGCTGGCCGCGCTTCTCGGTTACGACGGGCGCACTCGCCTGCTCTTCCTGGCGATGCTGCTCGGCTGGCTCCTGCTCTCCGTTGGCCAAGCATTCGGTACGATCTTCCGCGGGCGCGAGCGCATGGACGCAGACGCCCTCGTCACCGTGGTCACGAAGGTGCTCACGGTCGCCCTGACCGTCCCGGCGCTGGTGCTTGGAGGGCGGCTGGTTTCGGTAATCGTGGCGCAGGCGGTTGCCGCCGCGCTCGCTCTCGGCTTCGCGTTCTCGTGCTACCGCAGGCTCCGGCTACCCCGTATCGCCTTCAGCTCCGCGACCGTGCGGAACATCGCGGTGAACGGCACTCCCATCGCCGCGATGAGCATCGCCGTCGTGCTCCAGGTGTACGTCGACGCGGTCGTCCTTTCCAAGCTGTCTCCGGTTTCCGTGGTCGGCTGGTACGGTGCGGCCAAGAACATCATGAATGCCCTCATCATGCCGGCGGCGATTTTGGGCTCCGCGAGCTTTCCGGCCTTCTCGCGGCTGGCGCATGCGCCCCGCGACCTCGGGCTGGCCGTGCGCGCTTCGCTGCGGCCCCTGCTCGGGCTGGCAGCGCTGGGGGCCGTCGGCACTTACCTGTTCGCGGATTTTGCCATTTCGGTGGTCTATAGCCGAGCCAAGTTCGGGCCGTCGGCCGCCATCCTGCAGGTGTTCGCGCCGGCCCTGCTGCTCCTCTACACGAACGTGCTCCTCTCGATGGTGGTGTTCGTCGGAGGCAAGGCGAAGCTGCTCGCCGCCTCCAAGGTTCTGGCGGTCCTGGTGGGCACGGGACTCGAGTTGCTCTGGATCCCAGTCTGCCAGGCACGCTGGGGCAACGGCGCGCTGGGCGTGGTGGCCGCCTTCGGCGTGTCGGAGCTGATCATGCTGGCCGCCTCGCTCGCGCTGGCGCCGCGAGGATCGATCGGGCTGCCGGTGCTCGTGGACGGAGGGCGCGCGCTCCTCGCGGGCGCGGCAACGCTCGTGGCGGTCCGTGCGCTCCCCTCGACGTGGAGCCCGCTCGTCCAGCTGCCGTGCTGCCTCTTGGGCTTCGCGGGGTTCGCGGCGGTGTCCGGGCTCCTGAGCCGCGCCGATCTCCAGGTGTTCCGAGGGATGCTGGGCCGCCGCCAGACCGCGCCGGGGGTTGCGCCATGATCCGCGACCACCTCTCCATCCTCTACGTGCTACCCAAGCCCGCCAGCCCCCCCCGCTATGGCGGGCAGGTCCGCATGCACGGACTCATGAATGCGCTCGCGATCCGCCACGACCTGACCGCGGTGTCGCTCGTCGATCCTTCGGAGGATGTCGCGCAAGCCCGCGAAGCGATGAGCGCCTACTGCCGCGAGGTGGTCCTCGTCCCGCACGCCCGTGGCGCGACGCCTGCCTCCAAGCGAACGCTACAGCTCCGCTCGCTCGCCTCGACGCGCAGCTACGAGGACCTGCTGCACGCGTCTCCCGCAATGCAGGGGGCCATCGACGAGCTTCTCGCGCGCCGCACTTACGACGTCGTCAATGTCGAGTTCCCCTTTCTGGGGAGCTACAGGCTGCACGCCCGGGCCGCTCGGGGCCGGGCCCCTTTGCTCGTGCTCGACGAGCACAACGTCGAGTACGACATCGTGCGGCAGACGGCTGCGGGTGGAGGCGGGCTGATCCGCCGCGCCTACAGCGCGCTCGACTGGCGCAAGCTGCGTCGCGAGGAGCTCTCGACCTGGCGGCGGTTCGACGGGGTCACGCTCACTTCCGAACTGGACGAACGAGCGCTGCAGGCCGCCGTCCCCCAGGCACGTACGGCGGTCGTCCCGAACGCCGTGGACGTCGAGCACTATCGCCCCCGGCTGGGCGATCCGGCCGCGGACGGCCGGACGTTGCTCTTCTTCGGGGCGCTCAACTACTTCCCCAATTCGGAGGCCATCCTTTACTTCATCCGCGAAATCTGGCCGCTCGTGGCCGGGCGCTTCCCCGACGCTCGGCTCAAGCTGGTGGGCCAGCGCCCACCCGACGAGCTCCTCGCGCAGCGGGGCCCGCGCGTCGAGGTCACCGGCTACGTAGACGATCTGCGGCCCCATATCGCTTCGGCGGCCGTGCTGATCGCGCCGCTGCGCATCGGCGGCGGGACGCGGCTCAAGATCGTGGAGGCCATGGCCATGGCCAAGCCCATCGTCTCGACCGTGCGTGGGGCAGAGGGCATCGACGTAACGCCGGAGCGGGACATCCTCCTCGCCGACGATCCCACTGCATTTGCGACGGCGATCGGGCGCGTGCTCCTCGATCCTGGACTCGGGGCCCGCCTCGGCGCGTCGGCGCGCGCGCTCGTCGAGGCGCGCTACTCCTGGACCGCGGCCGGCGCGCGGCTGGAAGGCTTCCTGGCGGAACTCCTCGCGGCGCCTCGGGCAACCCCATGACGTGGGAGCCCGCCACACACCCGCGCCGCCCCGCCGGCGCGGGACGTGCGCCCCTGGCCGGGTTGTCTGTAAAGTGGACGACCGTGGGTGCCTCGTGGACAAACTGATCCTGCTCTCGATTCTCCTCCCCACCCTGGTCGTGCCAGCAATGGCGGCGCGAGATCGCAATGCTGGGCGCGGCGCCCGGCGCGTCCTCGCAACCTGCTTGGGCTTCAATCTCGTCTACGTCGTGCTGATCTCCGTCGTTTACACCGTCTTCTACGTCCCGGAGTGGTTCAAGTGAACATGCCACGCAAGAGTCCGCAGAGCGCCGCTGGGGGACTCGTTCCCGTCCTTCCCGCGCCGTCCCCCCGCCCGGAGCCGGACTCGGGGGACCTGTTCGACTACGCGCTGATCGGCAACTGTCTTGGGTTCGCGGCCCGCGCGGTACGCAGGAACAGAGCGCTCAGCGGGGCGCTGTTCGGGGCCGTGCTCTCGCTCGCCCTCACCGCCTTCGTGGTGATGCCCAAGACCTACCGGGTACAGACCACCATCTTCGCCCTGCGCAATCCGGTGATGTCGACCCTGTCGAACCCCGGGCTCTTCCGTCCGTACGAGTCCGACGCGCCCACCCGGGCCGCTAAGGAGACGGTGCTCCGGCGCGACAATCTCGTCTCGCTGTGCAATCGCACCGACCTCCTCGACACGTGGCAGCGCACGCGAGCGCCCGCGGTCCGGATGATGGACTTCGTCATGCGCGTGCTCACCCGCCGCGAGCGGACGCGCGAGGAACTGATGGACGCGATGGTGGAGCGGCTGGAGAAGAGGCTCATCGTCGACGTGAGCGAGGGCACGGTAACGCTCACGCTCGAGTGGCCTCATCCAGGGACGGCGCTGCAGATCGTCGAGGCCGCGGTGGAGAACTTTCTCGAGGCACGCCACTCCACCGAGATCTCCATCGTCGGGGACGCCATCTCCATCCTGCAGTCGCACGCGACAGGCCTGCAGCAGCGCATCGACGCGGTGCTGAACCAGTTCGACGCCAAGGAGCGGTCCGCGCGCGCCAAGATCGTCATCCCACCGCTCCGCCGCGAGCCCGCCGTGCGGCGGACGCCGCCGGCGGTGGCCCAGGACACCGCACGGCTGCAGAACCAGCTCGCCACCAAGCGGCGGGCCATCGCCGACCTGGAGGAGTTCCGCCAGCGCCGCATCGCGGAACTGCAGGCTCAGCTCGCCCAGTACCAGTCCACCTACGCCGAGCAGCATCCCGCCGTGGTGAGCACCCGGCAGAGCATCGACGCGCTCTCCGCCCGCTCGCCGCAGGTGGAGGCGCTGAGGAGCGAGGCCCAGGAGATCGAGCGAAGCCTGCTGCTCCAGGGGAGCAACGTCCCACCCGACACCTCGACCACCACCCGCATGGCGGAGGCCATGGCGCGCCCGCTCTCACTGCCCAGCGAGATCGAGGACGCCAAGGCCACCTACGAGAAGGGACAGCTGCGACTGCTCCTCAACAGCCATCAAAACGTGCTGGAGCGCATCGATGCCGCGCGGATGGAGATGGACACCGCCCAGGCAGCCTTCAAGTACCGCTATGGCGTCATCAGCCCACCCCAGCTTCCCAAGCGACCTACAAAGCCGAGCCTCGCGCTGACGCTTGCCTCGGGACTCCTGGCTGGCGCCCTCTTCGCCGTGTTCGGAGCCGTCGTGGTCGACCTCCGTTCAAAGCGCGCCCTCGAGTCGTGGCAGGTCCGGCGCTACGCCGGCATCGATCACGTGGTCGAAGTCCGCGGGTGAGCGCGACGACGACATGGGATGGGCACGCGCCCCTCCGCAGCGCCGCGCCCTGGCTCTTGCTGGTCGGCATGATGACGGCCGCGGCCCTGGTGCTCGGCGGCGGCGACCCCGCAGTCGCGGTGGCGCCCGTCGTACTCGCCGCAGTTTGCTACGCAGCCTGCGTGGTCCCGCTCCGCACGTCGGCGACGACCCTGCTCTTCCTACTCCTCACGCTCGACCGGAGTTCGGACGCGGAGGGCAAGTGGAACACCCGCTTCGCCATCCTAGGCGACCTGCTCAATTCCAATCTCGACTCCGTTATCCCGGCGGCTCATGGCGTCAAGCTGAGCGGCCTCGAGATCGCGCTGTTCGGCTTGCTTGGCATCTCGATGTATCGCCGGGCGCGCAGAATCAATCTTGACGTTCTCGGCCAGGTGCCCACGGCAGGCGCAGCGCGCGATGCAGTGCTCCTCCTGCTCGCCGCCATCCTCGTCGCGACAGTGAACGGACTCGCCACCGGCGGCAGCGTGGAAGCCGCAATCTGGCAGGCGCGCCCCTTGGTCCTGAGCGCAGCGCTGTTC
>JBBQEB010000182.1:0-6809 GCA_038320275.1 Myxococcales bacterium
GAGCCGGCGGCCGTCGTGCTCTACCCACGGTGAGCTGTCGAGCAGCGAGTAGGCGACGGTGACGACGCGCCCCGCGAGGAAGCCCTGGTCGAGCTCGTAGTCGATGCCGAGGATCGAGACGGTGGTGTCGCGCCGCACCCGCTCGCCGCGGCGAAGACCACCCCCGGCGACCGACCCATGAGCGAGGCGTGGGGCGCCACGAGGTAGTGGCGGTCGAGGAAGGCGAGGAGTCGGACCTCGACATCGTGGAGCGATGCGACGGTGCCGAGGTGGTCGAGGCAGCCCTCGCGCAGCGTCCGCCAGAAGCGCTCCATCTTGCCGCGTGCCGGCGCGTCGTAGGGCTTGGCGTGGACGAGCGCGATGCCGAGCCGGGCGCAGGCGGTGCGCAGGACCTCGCCGGAGTATGTCGAGCCATTGTCGAGGTAGAGGACGTCGGGCGGTCCGTGCTTGCGGAGCGCCTTGACGAGGAGCTGCAGCATGTCGGCCTCGCGCTCGGTGTGGCGCGCCTCGATGGCGAGGATGAAGCGGCTGGCGTCGTCGAGGAGGGCGTGGATGCGCAGCGGCCGCGCCTGTCCGGCGATCGTGAGCGCGGCTCCGTGGCAGACGTCGGCGTGCCAGAGCGCGCCCGGCTCGGCGGCTTGCCAGCGCAGTCGCGTGTGCTGGCCGCCACCGTCTCGGAGCGGCACGCGGTCGAGGCCGTGGGTCTGGTAGAGGCGCCGCACGGTCGACTCGGAGACCGCCTCTCGGGCGAGCCGGCCGTCCGACACGAGCGTGCGCAGGATGAGCGGCACCGAGGCGGACGAGTGCTCCCTACGGATGTCGAGGAGGAGCTGGCGCTGCTCGGCGGTGAGCTCGCGGCCGTGGCCCCGATCACCGCGCGGAAGAGGGCGGAGCGCGTCGAGGCCGCCGCGACGGTAAGCGTAGAACCAGCGCTCGAGCGTCGTCACCGAGATGCAGCGCGTGATGTCCGAGCTGGGCGGCCGGAAGCGCTCCTGCGAGAGCGCGAGCAGGCTGGCCCGCAGCTCGCCGCGGGAGAGGTCCTGGCGGGTGAGCGAGCCCACGATCTCGCTGCGGAACCGGGCGACGGCCTCGGCGTGGTCCTTGGGCGCGAGCGCTGCTGACTTCGGAAATGACTCGTCCATTGGGCTCCTCGTGGCGCGGGATGCGCCGCACGAAAAGAGCCCTCCCACGGCGCCGCCGGCACGAGGAGCGATCACGGATGGTGGGCCGCGAATCGCCAGCGTCACCGCGACGATGGCCATCAGCTCACATGCGCGGCCCCGAGCATGGCGCGTGTCGAGAGCGGCAGCGCGTCTGCCGAGGACGGCGCCAAGGCCGCCAGCGTCGTCGCTGCGCGCGCCGCTACGTCGCGCAGCCGCGCGCCGTCAGGCAGCGCCCGGACCCCGCTGAAGAGCACGCCCTCGCGGACGGCACGCGCCCACCGGCGCAGGCTCGCCCAGCCCCGCGCCGCGGTCGCGCCGACCTGGCCCCACGGACTCACGCGCCGGCGGACGTCGGGCGGCGACCGTCGCTCCACGCTCCACAGCGCGAGCGCCAGCGCGACCGCCCCCGCCGAGTACAGCCGGCGCCGGAGGACGCCGCGCGGAACGACGGTGATGACCGACTGGCAGCGCTGGCAGGCGTAGCGGCGGCCCTGGATCTCCCCGACCACGGGCGGAGCCGTGGCGTCCGGCGGGCCCCATTGGTCCCGAGCACGCAGCCCATGACCGTGTAGCGCGAGGCGTCCGCCGGCGGGCCGGCTGGGGACGCCGCAGCACGGGCAGCTCGCCGGCCTCACCTCCTCTGTCGAGGGGAGGCGCGCGGTCCAGGACTTGACGTCGAGCTCGGCTTGGACGATTCGAGTGGTGCTCTGGCCTGCCAAGACAGGTCGGGGCACGACGGGGTGCGTGCTCGCTACACGCCCCCGTCACCTGTTTCTGAGGGCCGGCTCCATGCCAGTGCCCCGTCTCCGCGCTCCGGACTACCACCACCCCAGGTGACCGCCACTTTGCTGCCTCCGCGGTGGACACCATCATCACGCCCGGCGTGAGCCCCTCACCCAGCCTGCGCGAGATCCTCCCTGGCCACGTCATCGGGCGCGCGCGTCAACAAAGGGGAGCGGCCTCACCATCACCCGCGCCGCCCCGAGCTCCAGCACGACGGCGGGAACTCCCAGTAGCGGCGCCTCAACCTGCGACGGCCCACCCTCCGACAGCCGCACGACCCGTGCGATGCGAACAGACGGCCGGGTCCGCCGCTCACCAACGCCGAGCCGATGAGCCATGTGCCGCAGCCCGCCCGGCGTGAAGTCCTGCCCCTCGCAGAACGCCCTCGAGGTCAGCCCGCTCGCCTTCCACTCCGCCACCCGCTTCGCCCACGCCTCTCGATCCGCCATGCGCGGCAGCCTGCGCCGCGCGAATCAAGCGAGCTAGCCGGGGTCGGTGCAGCAGATACGGAGGTCAACCTGCCCACCGAACGGATCAAGCCCACTTCGTCGCCACGTTGATTGCCGCGGGTTGCGCCCCTACCCTTCCCCCGTGGCCAAAACGAGGGTGCCAGGTGGAGTGGTGCACAAGCTCCCGGTCGACCTGCGCAACGCGCTCGTCGCGAACTCCGCGGCACTCGCTGCCTGGAGGGACATCACGCCCCTGGCACGCAACGAATTCATCTGCTGGGTCGAGGACGCAAAGCAAGCGATGACCCGAGAGCGCCGCATCCGGAGGACCCAGGAGGAGCTCGAAGAAGGCCAACGCCGGCCCTGCTGCTGGCCTGGGTGCAAGCACCGGGAGCCCAAGGATCGATGAGGGCCCCGCCACGGTCGAGTGACCCCGCGTCGCTGGCGCGGTGGCGTGGGCCGGGCGGCGGCTGGGGCGGGTGGTCGCGCGACCCGCCGCGCTGAGGAACTTTCTGGCCTACAGCCTTGCGCGCCTAGGCATCGACCGCGGTGGAGCTAGCTAGGAACGAATCCTTGACGAGTGGCTATCGCTAGTAAAGACTTCGTGTCTAGCGGCCGGCTGGGCTCAGCTTTGTCTCTAGTCCTGGTGGCTAGGGAAACGTTTCCATCGTGACCAGACGAACCACCGGACGGTACGAGCGGAGCATCGTGGGAGGCGAGGAGCTCGCTGCCTTCGTGCCGCTCGCGCTCCCGCCGGCCGACCCGCCACTCGAGCTCTCCGCTGGCCTGGCCGCCGTCTCCGGGCCGCCGAGCAGGGACTTGCTCGGCTCGAGCTTGCCGGTGAGATGGTGCCGTCGCTGGACTGGTTCATCTACGCGTTCGTCCGCAAAGAGGCCGTCGTCTCGTCCCAGATCGAGGGCACCCAGGCGACCCTGGTGGATCTGCTCACCTTTGAGGCCCAGGAAACCACCGAGCAGACGACCCTGCCGCCCCCGGGCGTCGAGGAGGTTTGCAACTACCTCGACGCGCTCACGTACTCGCGCGGACAACTCGCGGACCCGCGCGGGCTGCCGATCTCGCTGCGGGTCTTGAACGGGACCCACGAGCGCCTCATGCGCGGCGTTCGCGGTGCCGAAAAGTCGCCGGGCGAGCTCCGCCACCGCCAGAACTGGGTCGGCGGCAGCCGGCCCGGCAACGCCATGTACGTCCCGCCTCCGCCGCACACCCTCGATGCCGTGCTCGGCGCGTTCGAGAAGTATCTGCACTCCGACGACACGCTGCACCCGCTCGTCCGAGCGGGCCTGCTCCACGCGCAGTTCGAGACGATCCACCCGTACCTCGACGGCAACGGCCGCATCGGCCGCCTGCTCGTCACGCTGCTGCTCGAGCACTGGAAGCAGCTGACGAAGCCGCTCCTGTACTTGAGCCTCTTCTTCAAGCGGCACCGCGAGGACTACTATCGCCGCCTCAACGCGGTCCGTATCGACGGTGACTGGGAAGGTTTCATCGACTTCTTCCTCGAGGGCGTGGCCTCGATCGCCGACGAGGCGGTCGCGACGGCGCGCGAGCTGTTCGCGCTGGTCGCCGAGGATCGCACCCGCGTGCTCGCGCGCGATGGCATGTCCGTGAGCGCGCTGCGTCTCTTCGAGCTGCTACCTCGCCACCCAATCGTGACCGTCGCATCGGCGATGAAGCTCGTGGAGACGAGCAAACCGACGGCGAGCCGCGCCATCGAGCTCTTGGTCGAAGCCGGCGTGCTCGCGGAATCGACGGGCAAGAGGCGCGATCGTTCCTACGCCTACCGCTCCTACCTCGATTGGCTGAAGGTCGGGACCGAGCTCGCGCGGGCGACGCGATCGTAGGAGATCGCGGGAGAGCGATCCGCTCGGGTGGGTCACCCTCCTCGCTTGGAACGTTCGGCTTCAAGTGAGCGCGGCGTTACGTCCCCCCCATGACCGATCCGAACCTCGCAGCGCCCCGTCGCCTCGGCGCGGGTGGGCCGTCCGTCTTCCCGCTCGCCCTGGGGTGCATGGGGATGTCCGGGATGTACGGCCCGTCCGACGACGCCGAGGGCGTCGCCACGATCCAGGCGGCGCTCGAGCGCGGGGTCACCCTGCTCGACACGGGTGACTTCTACGGCATGGGGCACAACGAGCTCCTCCTCCGGCGGGCGCTGGAGGGCCGGCGCGATCAGGCTCTACTTTCCGTGAAGTTCGGGGCGATGCGCGCGCCGGGCGGTAGCTGGACCGGCTTCGACGCGCGACCGGTCGCGCTGAAGAACTTTCTCGCCTACAGCCTGACGCGCCTGGGCGTCGATCACGTGGACATCTACCGGCCGGCGCGCCTCGATCCGGCGGTGCCCGTCGAGGAGACGGTCGGCGCGATGGCGGAGCTGGTGAAGGCGGGATGGGTGCGGCACATCGGCCTGTCGGAGGTGGGTGTCGACACGGTCCGCAAGGCGCAGGCGGTGCATCCCGTCTGCGATGTGCAGATCGAGTACTCGCTCGTCAGCCGGGGCCCTGAGAAGAGCATCTTTCCGGCGCTGGCCGAGCTCGGCATCGGTTCCACGCCTTACGGCGTTCTCTCGCGCGGGCTCCTGAGCGGCTCGAAGCCATCCGGCAAAGGTGACTTCCGCGCCTACCTGCCGCGCTTCACCGGCTCCAATCGCGAGCCGAACGAGCGGCTGGCGGAGCGCCTGAAGGACCTCGCCCGCGAGAAGGGCGCCACCGCGTCGCAGCTCGCCATCGCCTGGGTGCTCTCCAGGGGCGCCTCGATGGTGCCGGTGATCGGCGCGCGCACGCGGGCGCAGCTCGACGAGGCTCTGGGCGCGCTGGCGCTGACCCTGTCCCCGGCCGACCTCGCACGGATCGAGGAGGCGGTTCCCTCGAGCTCGGTGGCGGGCACGCGCTACGCCCCCCAGCAGATGCGCCAGCTCGACAGCGAGCGGTAGGTCTGGCGCTCCGGGCACGGCGGCCCGCGAGTCCGGGCGGCTCGTATGTCGGATTGCGGCGCTCCAATCGTCCAGCGGCCGCCCGGACCGCTTCGTCTCAGACCATGGCCTCCGACCCGATCTCCGGGTGGGCGCGCATGAACTCCGCCATCCGATCCACGTAGGACGTGAAGGGCGGCGCGGCGATGCCGCTGCCCGCGAGGTCCTCGCGGGTGTGATCGGTGGCGTAGCTCGCAGGGTGCACGAAGTAGTCGACCGCGCTGGAGGGGATTCCCATGAGGCGGTACACGCCGGGGACCCTGTCGATGAGCGCCTTGGCGACCACCAGCGGGAGCTTCAACCGCACCACGCGACGGCCGGTGGCGCGCGCCATGGCCGAGATCATGTCGTCCACGGTGAGCGGGTCCGGGTCGGCGAGCTGGTACACCCTGCCGCGGGATCGCTCCAGGCCGGACAGGTGGGCGATCGCGCGGACCACGAAGTCGCGCGGGACCACGTTGAGGCTGTGCTGGCTGGGGTCTCCGACGGTGGGCAGCACGGCGAGGCGGGGTTGTCGAAGCAACCATCGCATCACGTAATACGGGCCATCGTATTTCTGGGTGACCCCGGTCGCGCTGTCGCCCACCACCACCGCTGGCCGATAGATCGTCGCCGGCAGGCCGCCGCGCATCCGATCCTGCACCAGCACCTCCGCCCTGTACTTCGTCTCCTCGTAGAAGTTGTTGAAGGTCTGCCCGCGCTCGAGGTCGTCCTCCGAGAACGTGCCCGCGAAGCGGCCGCTGACGTAGCAGGTGGACACGTAGTGGAGGCGTCGCAGCGAAGGGCACCGCTCCGCGAAATCGAGCACCCCGCGCGTGCCCTCCACGTTGACGCGCATGCCCAGCTCGCGGCGCACGGACAGGTCGTAGACGGCGGCGAGGTGCCACAGCTCCGAGGTCACCCGCTGCAGCTCGGCTCCCGCCGCGCCGAGGCCCAGGCCGTGCGCGGTGATGTCTCCCTCCACGAGGTCGATGCGCCCCGCCAGCGAGGGATCGCGCGCGGCGAGCTCGCCCGCGCGGCTCCGCGCGAGCGGCATGAAGCGCGGCTGCACCAGGCAGGCGGCGCGATCGCCCGGCGCGCGGGCGAGGACGCGCGGCAGGAGCTCGGAACCGAGGAAACCAGGAAAGCCTGTGAAGAGGACGGTGCCCATGGGTTCGTCTGTACGCGGTGGGCTGCGGGGCAGCGCGTCACAGGCGGGTCAGCGCCATCGGGTGCGACTATGATGCGCCGCGTGTCGCGCCGAGCGCTCTTCGCCCTGTTCACGGTCTGTGAGATCGCCATCGCCGCCGTGCCGCTCGCCCCGCGCTACCTGCCGCTCATCGACTTTCCCCAGCACGTGGCGCAGCAGGCGATCTGGAGCCACCTCTCCGACCCGGCGTTCGCCATGGACGGGCGCTTCGTGGTGAGCCTCGCCACGCCCTACCT